>NZ_LHVM01000009.1:0-256721 GCF_001269805.1 Pseudomonas sp. P1.8 | reverse complement strand
GTCGACACGGTGCCGCTCCAGCGCCTGACGGGCCAGTTGTCGGCCGAGTTTTTCATTCTCGATCAGCGCCGGGTAACGGTAGTCTTCGAGTGTCGGGGTAAACCCGGCGGTGATCTGGCTTTCCAGCAAGCGGCTGGGGCGCTTCAAGTCATAGCCGCGGCGCGTGGCCGTGCTGGTTCGGGTGCTCAAGCGCAGGGAGAACTGGCTGACCACCGGATGCTCGGCGACCAGGCCAGAACCTGGCTGATAAGGCGTTTCGCCGAGTTTGGGGAACCAGGTCTGATCGTCGCTGAAGACCAGGTGATGCCCATCCGGGCTGTGTTGATGGTGCCAGGCAATCCCGTCTTCGCTGCACAGCCGCTGGATGAAGTCGAAGTCGCTTTCCCCGTATTGCGTGCAGTATTCACGCACGGGACTGGTGCTGACGTTGAAGGTGAACGCATCGGCCAGGATGCCGTGCGCCTCGAGCACTTGCTTGACGATCTGCGGCACGCTCTGGTGCTGGAAAATCCGCTGGTTGTGGCTGAACTGCAAGTAGTGCAGCGCCGGCACCAGGGTCAAATGGTAGCGCGTCAGGCGCTTGCCGGACGCACCGACCGACACCTCTTCGATTTGCCCATGAAGGCCTTCGCCGTTGTGACCAAACCGCAGAAAGGCCGGCTGGCTGAGCAGGCTCTCCAGGTCCAGATCCGGGTACTCGCTGACCAACTCCACCCGGATCGCATACAAGGTGCTGATGCTTTCGACACCGTCAAACGCCAGGACCTTGAAATCGTTCCGTACGGTGGGAATTTTCAGTTCGAAATGCGCGGTATGGGCCGGCGCGAACATAGACTTGTCCTTAAGCTGAAAAATGAGACTTGAAGGTTGAATTGCCCGCCAAGGTGCCGATTAACAGATCAAGGTTTGTGCCATATTTTTAAATACGCTTGAATAACAACAAGTTACGAAGCATCCATGATTGAAATCCATTTTTGACCTGGAAATTCCAGCCAAAAGTGCGCAAGAAGTTGCGCAGTACTGTGCAACTTCTTGCGCACTTGGCTACAGCCCTTGAGCGGCCTGGTCTGTAGCAAGATCACCCGGTGTTTTTCAGAAAAAGAGTGCGCAACTTCTTGCGCATAATGGCCATACGCCCCTATTCAGATACTGAAGCCTTTCGAGCTCTATCGACTGACGCCATCCGATACAGGGGATGACGCCTGATCGCATGAAAAACGCTCTCTGCCCAACCCTTCCGCCATCGCTTGAAACTCCTTCCTGACACCTCCCCTGCGACGCCTTGGCTGCCGCCTTCACGCCCCGAGCCTCTTCGACGACAGGGTTTGGCTTTGGCCCGATGGCGGGGCAAGTCTTTTGCTTGCTCACACCACATCAAAAAAACACCTCGCCCTCCAAAGCGATACAAAAAACAAATGCGACACGTCATTTTGTGTTTGATATTAATTTGTGTATCGCTTATAAAGTTCTCCATGCCTCAGAACAGATTCAAGGCGGGAGAACAAAAATGTACGCACAGCTCGTAGACACAGGCGTCAAGCGCATCAAGGACCTCTCGGAAATGTCCGAAGAGGAACGCGCCTTCCAGGAAAAAATCGATTCAGAAATCAAGATCGAAGCCAAGAACTGGATGCCAGATGCTTATCGCCAGACCCTGATCCGGCAGATTTCCCAGCACGCCCACTCTGAAATCGTCGGCATGCTGCCCGAAGGCAACTGGGTCACCCGTGCGCCGTCGCTCAAACGCAAACTGCAATTGATGGCCAAGATCCAGGACGAAGCCGGCCACGGCCTGTACCTGTACAGCGCCATGGAAACCCTGGGCGCCGACCGCGATGAAGAAATCGCCAAGTTGCACAGCGGCAAGGCCAAGTATTCGAGCATCTTCAATTACCCGACGCTGAACTGGGCCGACATGGGCGCCGTGGGCTGGCTGGTGGATGGCGCGGCGATCGTCAACCAGGTGGTGTTGCAGCGTACGTCCTACGGCCCCTACTCCCGGGCCATGGTGCGCATCTGCAAGGAAGAGAGCTTCCACCAGCGCCAGGGCTACGAAATCCTCCTGACCATGATGCGCCACGGTACCCAAGCGCAAAAAGACATGGTCCAGGACGCGATCAACCGCCTGTGGTGGCCGTCTCTGATGATGTTCGGCCCAAGCGACGAACACTCGCCGAACAGCGCGCAATCCATGGCCTGGAAGATCAAGCGCCAGAGCAACGACGAACTGCGCCAGCGCTTCATCGACCAGACCATCCCGCAGCTGGAGCTGCTGGGCTGCACCTGCCCAGACCCGGACCTTAAGTGGAACGCCGAGCGCGGCCACTATGACTTCGGCGACATCCAGTGGAACGAATTCTACGAAGTGCTCAAGGGCAACGGCCCGTGCAACCAGGAACGCGTCACCACCCGCCGCAAGGCGATTGAAGACGGTGCCTGGGTCCGTGAAGCCGCCGTCGCCCACGCCCGCAAAAAACAAAACAAGAACGCCGCATAAGGCAATCCGACCCCCTGTAGGAGCTGCCGAAGGCTGCGATCTTTTGGCGCTTTTGAAGCCGCTGAAGATCAAAAGATCGCAGCCTGCGGCAGCTCCTACAGAAGCAAACGATGTGGAGTAACTGAAATGTCCGAGTGGACCCTCTTCGAAGTTTTCGTGCGCAGCAAGCACGGCCTCAACCACAAGCACGTCGGCAGCGTGCATGCCGCCGATACCACCATGGCCATCGAGAACGCTCGCGAGTTGTACACCCGTCGCAGCGAGGGCGTGAGCCTGTGGGTGGTGCCTTCGGGGCTGATCACCGCTTCGTCGCCGGATGAAAAGGACCCGCTGTTCGATCCGTCGGACGACAAGGTTTACCGCCATGCCAGCTTTTACGAGCTGCCGGCCGAAGTCGGGCACATGTGAGGTCGACCATGAATAACAAGACCGATCTGATCGAATACCTGTTGCGCCTCGGCGACAGCGCCCTGATCCAGGGCCAGCGCCTGTGCCAATGGTGCGGCAAGGCCCCGGCGCTGGAAGAAGAACTGGCGCTGATGAACGTCGGCCTCGACCTGGTGGGCCAGGCGCGCAACTGGCTGGAATACGCCGCTGAACTGCTGGACGACGGCCGTGATGCCGATGACCTCGCATTCCGCCGCGACGAACGCGCTTATCGCAACCTGCTGCTGGTGGAACAACCCAACGGCGACTTCGCGGTGACCATGCTCAAGCAGTTCCTCTATGACGCCTGGCATTTGCCGGTGCTGCAAGGGCTGAGTCAGTCCAGCGACGAGCGCATTGCCGGGATCGCTGCCAAGGCGGTGAAGGAAGTGACCTATCACCTGCGCCGCTCCGGCGAATGGATCGAGCGCATGGGTGACGGCACCGAGGAAAGCCACAAGCGCATGCTCGCGGCAATCCCCGAAGTCTGGCGCTTTACCGTGGAACTGATCGCCGCCGATGACAGCGAACAGCGCTTGAATGCAGCGGGCATTACTCCGGACATCGCCAGCGTCGCCGCACAATGGCTGGCCAAAGTGGAGCAGATCTTCAGTAGCTCCACCCTGCCCGTGCCTGCCGCACCGAGTTATTTCTACCTGAATGCGCGCAAGGGTCTGCACACCGAACACCTGGGCATTCTGCTGGCCGAAATGCAGTTCCTGCCACGAGCGTACCCCGATGCAACCTGGTGATCTGATCGCCAGCGACCTCGGCGCCCGGCCGGCTCAACCGACCGACCTGGCGGCTGCGTGGGCAATTCTGTCCGAAGTCATGGACCCGGAAGTGCCGGTGGTCAGCGTGGTTGACCTGGGCATTGTCCGCGATCTGGATTGGCAGGCCGGCCACCTTCACGTGGTGGTCACACCGACCTACTCCGGCTGCCCCGCGACCGAAGTGATCGAGAGCGACATCCGCGAAGCGCTGGAACTCGCCGGATTCAAGGCGCCGCAACTGGAGCGAAAATTGACCCCGGCCTGGACCACCGACTGGATCAGCGCCGACGGTCGCGAACGCCTGCGCGCCTACGGCATCGCGCCGCCCGAGGGCAGCACCAGCAAACGCAGCCTGCTCGGCGAAAGCCCGCAGGTGGTGTGCCCGCAATGCGGTAGCGCCCACACCGAGGTGCTCAGCGAGTTTGGTTCCACCGCGTGCAAGGCCCTGTACCGCTGCGTCGATTGCCGGGAACCGTTCGACTATTTCAAGTGCATCTGAGCGGCGAATCGGCCGTCCCAGCTGGAGAATAACAATGAGCAAATTTCACAGCCTGACCATCAAGGACGTGCGCACCGAGACCCGTGACGCGGTGTCCATCGCCTTCGAGATTCCGCAGGAACTGCAAGACAGCTTTCACTACACCCAAGGCCAGCACCTGGTGATGCGCACCCAACTGGACGGTGAAGAAGTCCGTCGTTCCTATTCGATCTGCACCGGGGTCAACGACGGTGAGCTGCGCGTCGCCATCAAGCGTGTGACGGGTGGACGCTTCTCGGCGTTTGCCAACGAACAGCTCAAAGCCGGACACACCCTGGAAGTGATGCCGCCGGCCGGGCACTTCTGCGTCGAGCTCGACCCGGCGCGCCATGGCAATTACCTGGCCGTGGCGGCGGGCAGCGGCATCACACCGATCCTGTCGATCATCAAGACCACCCTGCAAACCGAGCCCCACAGCCGCGTCACGCTGCTATACGGCAACCGTTCCAGCTCCGGCGCGTTGTTTCGCGAGCAGCTGGAAGACCTGAAAAACCGTTACCTGCAACGCCTGAACCTGATCTTCGTGTTCAGCCGCGAGCAGCAGGACGTCGACCTGTACAACGGCCGGATCAACGCCGAGAAATGCGAGCAACTGTTCAGCCGCTGGCTCGACGTCAAAGCCCTCGACGCCGCGTTCATTTGCGGCCCGCAGGAAATGACCGAGACCGTGCGCGACAGCCTCAAGGCCAAGGGCATGCAACCTGAGCGCATCCATTTCGAACTGTTCGCCGCCGCCGGCAGCCAGCAAAAACGCGAAGCCCGTGAGGCGGCGCGCCAAGTGGATGCGGCGGTCAGCCAGATCACCGTGATCAGCGACGGCCGCGCACTGGCGTTCGACTTGCCGCGCAACAGCCAGAGCATCCTCGATGCCGGCAATGCCCAAGGCGCCGAACTGCCCTACTCGTGCAAGGCCGGCGTGTGCTCGACCTGCAAGTGCAAGGTCATCGAAGGCGAAGTGGAAATGGACAGCAACCACGCCCTGGAAGACTACGAAGTGGTCGCCGGCTATGTGCTGTCGTGCCAGGCGTTCCCGATCAGCGACAAAGTGGTGCTGGATTTCGATCAGCTCTGAAAAGCAACACCTCCCTGTAGGAGCCGGCTTGCTGGCGATAAGGCCAATGAGTTCACCGGTGATTTCACCGGCCTTATCGCCAGCAAGCCGGCTCCTACAGGGGGAAAACCGTGGTCACCCCAAAAAAAACAAAAAAGGACGCTACCCATGAGCCCGCAAGAAGTAGAACTCATCCGCCAGCACCCGGACTTCATCCAGCTGGTTCGTCGCAAACAGAAGCTGTACTGGTCACTGAGCCTGGCCATGCTGGTGATCTATTACGGCTTCGTACTGCTGGTGGCTTTTTCCCCTGCGACCCTCGGCCAATCCCTCAACGGTGGCGTGACCACCGTGGGCATGCTGGTGGGTGTGGTGATCGTGTTCCTGGCCTTCGCGCTAACGGGTTTCTATGTCTATCGCGCCAACAACGTGATCGACCCGCTGAATGAAAAACTCAAGCAGGAGTGTGCCCGATGAGCCGCCTACTTGCGTTGTTACTGCTGCCGCTGGTGGCGGTCACTGATATGGCGATGGCCGCCGACGGCGCCGCCCGCCCACTGAACTGGAACGCCATCAGCATGTTCCTGGTGTTCGTGCTGTTCACCCTGGGCGTAACTCGCTGGGCGGCACTTCGCACTCGCTCCACCAGCGACTTTTATACCGCCGGTGGCGGCATGACCGGTTTGCAGAACGGCCTGGCGATTGCCGGTGACATGATCTCGGCGGCCTCGTTCCTCGGCATCTCCGCGATGATGTTCCTCAATGGCTACGACGGCTTGCTGTACGCATTGGGCGTTTTGGCCGGCTGGCCGATCATCCTGTTCCTGATTGCCGAGCGCCTGCGCAATCTGGGCAAGTTCACCTTTGCCGATGTGGTTTCCTATCGCCTGGAACAAACCCCGGTACGCCTGACTTCGGCTTTCGGCACCCTGACCGTGGCCTTGATGTACCTGGTGGCGCAGATGGTCGGCGCCGGCAAGCTGATCGAATTGCTGTTCGGCATCGACTACCTCTACGCAGTGATGCTGGTGGGCGTGCTGATGGTGTTCTACGTGACCTTCGGCGGCATGCTCGCTACCACCTGGGTACAGATCATCAAAGCGGTGATGCTGTTGTTCGGCACCAGCTTCATGGCGTTTATGGTGCTCAAGCATTTCGGTTTCAGCACCGAAGCGATGTTTGCCGGCGCCACCGCCGTGCACGTCAAGGGCGGCGCGATCATGGCCCCAGGCGGTTTGCTGTCCAATCCGGTCGATGCGATTTCCCTGGGGCTGGGCATGATGTTCGGCACCGCCGGCCTGCCGCACATCCTGATGCGTTTCTTCACCGTCAGCGATGCCAAGGAGGCGCGTAAAAGCGTGTTCTACGCCACCGGCTTCATCGGCTACTTCTACTTGCTGCTGATCATCGTCGGCTTCGGCGCCATCGTCATGGTCGGCACTGATCCGACATTCCGTGACGCCAGCGGCGCGATCATCGGTGGCGGCAACATGGTCGCCGTGCACCTGGCCCAGGCGGTAGGCGGCAACCTGTTCCTCGGCTTCATCTCGGCGGTCGCTTTCGCCACCATTCTGGCGGTGGTTGCCGGGCTGGCACTGTCCGGCGCCTCGGCGGTGTCCCACGACTTGTATGCCTGCGTGATGCGTAAAGGAAAGGCCACCGAGCAACAGGAAATCCGCGTTTCGCGCATCGCCACCCTGTGCATCGGTGTGCTGGCGATCATCCTTGGCTTGCTGTTTGAATCGCAGAACATTGCCTTCCTCTCCGGCCTGGTGCTGGCCATCGCCGCGTCGGTGAATTTCCCGGTGCTGTTCCTTTCGATGTACTGGAAAGGCCTGACCACCCGTGGCGCCGTCACCGGCAGCCTGGCGGGTCTGTTTTCGGCGATTGTCCTGCTGATCCTCAGCCCGGCGGTGTGGGTCAACGTGATGCATCACGATAAGGCGCTGTTCCCCTACTCCAACCCGGCGCTGTTTTCCATGAGCCTGGCGTTCTTCAGTGCCTGGCTGTTTTCCGTCACGGACAAATCACCCCGTGCCGTCCTGGAGCGTGGTCGTTATCTGGCGCAGTTCATCCGTTCGATGACTGGCATTGGTGCCTCTGGCGCCAGCAAACACTGAATAACGACCGATGAGTTGGCAGGGAATAAAAATAATGAAACCCGCATGCACCGCACGTTGTGAATCACTGTTTTCGCTGGCCGTCTTATTGAGCCTGCCCATGATCGCGCCCTGCGCCATGGCCGATTTCATCGACGACAGCAAAGCCCGCATCGATATGCGTAACCTCTACATCAATCGCGATTTCCGTCAGGACAACGCGCCGCAGTCCAAGGCTGAAGAATGGACCCAGGGATTTACCGCGCGCATCGAATCCGGATTCACCGATGGCGTGTTCGGTATCGGCCTGGACGCGTTGGGAGAACTGGGGCTGAAACTCGACTCCAGCCCCGATCGCCGCGGCACCGGTTCGCTGCCATTTGGCTCGCAAAGCCACGAGCCCGACGACGAGTACAGCGAACTGGGCCTGACCGGCAAAATGCGGGTATCCAAAAGCGTGTTGAAACTCGGCACCTTGCAACCCTTGCTACCGGTAGCGACCTACAACGACACACGCTTGTTGAGCTCGACCTTTGAGGGCGGCTTGTTGACCAGTCAGGACATCAATGGCCTGACCCTCAATGCCGGACGCCTGACCAAGGCCAACCTGCGGGACTCTTCCAGCAACGATGACATCGGCTACGCCGCCGCCAGCAGCGATCACTTCGACTTCGGCGGCGGCAGTTACGCGTTCAGCCCGCAACTGAACCTGAGCTACTACTACGGCAAGCTCGAACAGATCTACCGTCAGCAATTCGTCGGTCTGGTGCACACCCAAGCGCTGGGCAATGGCTTCAACCTGCGCAGCGACCTGCGTTATTTCGACAGCCGCGGCGACGGTGCGCAAAAGGCCGGGGGCATCGACAACCGCAACTTCAACAGCATGTTCACCCTGTCCCAGGGTGCCCACAAAGTCAGTGCGGCCTACCAGCAATTGTCCGGCGACAGCGCCTTTCCGTTCTTGAACGGGGGCGATCCGTACGTCGTCAATCTGGTGACCTTCAACACCTTTACCCGCGCCGACGAAGACTCGTGGCAACTGCGTTACGACTATGACTTCGCGGCGCAAGGCATTCCCGGCCTGACCTTCATGACCCGCTACACCGACGGTCGCCACGTCAAATCGGGGACCGTCGACAACGGTCGCGAGTGGGAACGCGACACCGATATCAGTTACGTGATCCAGAGCGGCCCGTTCAAAGACGTCAGCCTGCGCTGGCGCAACGTGACCTTCCGCTCCGGCAACGGTTTGAGTACCGCCATCGATGAGAACCGACTGATCGTCGGTTACACCGTGGCGCTTTGGTAATCCCTGAATCGCACGGCTGCGGCCGCGCCAACACTTTTCATCTCCAGGAGCAATCGTGATGTCCTCCTCACCTACACTGCATGCCCCTACCCTGCAGAGTTTCATCGCTGGCCGCTGGATCGGCCAGCAAGGCGCACAAGTACTGCGCAGCGCCATCGACGGCCATGAAATCGCCCGTACCCACGAAGAGCGCCCGGACTTCGCCGAAGCCATCGAGCACGGTCGTCGCCAGGGCATCAGCGGCTTGATGGCGCTGGACTTCCAGCAGCGCGCACAGCGTCTGAAGGCCCTGGCCCTGTACCTGAGCGAGCGCAAAGAACAGCTCTACGCGATTTCCCACCACAGCGGCGCCACCCGCGCCGACAGCTGGATCGACATCGAAGGCGGCAACAGCACACTGTTCACCTACGCCAGCCTCGGTTCCCGTGAACTGCCGTCGGGTAACGTCGTCCACGAAGGTCCGGCGATGCAGCTGAGCAAACTGGGCACTTTCGCCGGCACGCACATCCTGGTGCCACGCGGCGGCCTGGCCGTGCACATCAATGCGTTCAACTTCCCGATCTGGGGCATGCTGGAAAAGTTCGCGCCAAGCTTCCTCGCGGGCATGCCGTGCATCGTCAAGCCGGCCAGCGCCACCAGCTACCTGACTGAAGCCGTGGTCCGTCTGATGGACGAATCCGGCCTGTTGCCGGCAGGCAGCCTGCAACTGATCATCGGCGGCACCGGCGACCTGCTCGACCGCCTGCAAGGCCAGGACGTGGTGACCTTCACCGGTTCCGCCGACACCGCGGCCAAGCTGCGGGTCAACCCGAACCTGATCCGCAATTCGGTACCGTTCAACGCCGAAGCCGACTCGCTGAACTGCGCGATCCTCGCCCCGGACGTGACCCCGGACGACGAAGAATTCGAGCTGTTCATCAAGGAAGTCGCCCGGGAAATGACCACCAAGGCCGGGCAGAAATGCACCGCCATCCGCCGCGCCATCGTCCCGGCCAAGCACATCGACGCCGTGGCTACCCGCCTGCGCGATCGCCTGGCCAAAGTCGTGGTCGGCGACCCGTCGGTGGAAGGCGTGCGCATGGGCGCGCTGGCTTCCCACGATCAGCAGAAAGACGTGACCGAACGTCTGGAATCCCTGTTGCAGAGCAGCGACATGCTGTTCGGTGCCCGCGACGGTTTCGAACCGCGTGGTGTAAATGTCGACAAAGGTGCGTTCTTTGCCCCGACCCTGTTGCAGGCCCGCGACCCGCACGCCGAAGGCGGTGCCCACGACATCGAAGCATTCGGCCCGGTCAGCACCCTGATGGCCTACGATGATCTGGACGAAGCCTTGGCCCTGGCCGCACGCGGCAAAGGCAGCCTGGTCGCGAGTTTGATCACCAAAGACCCGCAAATCGCCGCCAAAGCCATTCCGGTAGCGGCTGCTCTGCACGGTCGTCTGTTGGTGCTGGATCGCGAATCGGCAGGTGAATCCACCGGCCACGGCTCGCCACTGCCACAACTCAAGCACGGCGGCCCGGGTCGTGCCGGCGGCGGTGAAGAACTCGGCGGTCTGCGTGCGGTGAAGCACTACCTGCAACGTGCCGCGGTACAGGGTTCGCCGACCATGCTGGCAGCGGTCACCGGTGAATTCGTCCGTGGCGCCAAAGTGATCGAGACCGAAGTCCATCCGTTCCGTCGCTACTTCCAGGACCTGCAGATCGGCGAGTCACTGCTGACCCACCGTCGCACCGTGACCGAAGCGGACCTGGTGAACTTTGGCTGCCTGTCGGGCGACCACTTCTACATGCACTTCGATGACATCGCAGCCAAGGAATCACAGTTCGGCAAGCGTATTGCCCACGGTTACTTCGTGCTGTCGGCAGCGGCGGGTCTGTTCGTCTCCCCCGGCGTCGGCCCGGTGCTGGCCAACTACGGTCTGGACACCTTGCGTTTCATCAACCCGGTGGGCATCGGCGACACCATCCAGGCGCGCCTGACCTGCAAGCGCAAGATCGATCAGGGCAAGAAGAGCCCACAAGGCATCCCGCAAGGGGTGGTGGCGTGGGACGTGGAAGTCACCAACCAGTTGGGAGAGCTGGTGGCCAGCTATGACATCCTGACGCTGGTGGTCAAGCGCGAGGACTAAGCCCGCCTCAGAGATCGTTCCCACGCCGTGGGAACGATCCTTCTACGCGGAACGGCGATTAAACCCGTGAAGCAAACAACGCCTGATGATCGCGGCACTGTTCCGCGCTCAGCATAAACACGCCATGCCCACCGCGCTCGAAATCCAGCCAGGCGAAATCGACTTCCGGGTACAACGCCTCGACATGCACCTGACTGTTGCCCACTTCGACAATCAACAAGCCCTTCTCCGTCAGATGATCCGCCGCTTCGGCGAGCATGCGTCGCACCAGGTTCAAACCGTCATCACCGCAGGCCAGGCCCAGTTCCGGTTCATGCTGGTATTCGTCCGGCATGTCGGCAAAGTCTTCGGAATCGACATAAGGCGGGTTCGACACGATCAGGTCGAAACGCTGGCCCGGCAAACCGTCGAAGCCATCGCCCTGAACGGTGTACACGCGCTCATCGACACCATGACGCTCGATGTTCTGATTGGCCACTTCCAGCGCTTCGAACGACAGGTCGGCCAGCACCACTTCGGCCTTCTGGAACTCGTAGGCACAGGCGATACCGATGCAGCCGGAGCCGGTGCACAGGTCGAGAATCCGTGCAGGCTCGGTGGCCAGCCACGGCGTGAAGCGGTTTTCGATCAGTTCGCCAATCGGCGAGCGCGGGATCAGCACGCGCTCATCGACAATGAACGACAGGCCACAGAACCAGGCCTCACCCAGCAGGTAAGCGGTCGGCACGCGCTCTTCGATACGGCGCTTGAGCAACAGTTGCAGGTGAACCAGTTCGTCTTCTTCCAGGTTGCAGTCGAGATAGCTGTCGGCGATTTCCCACGGCAATTGCAAGGCACCCAACACCAGTTGACGGGCTTCGTCCCAGGCATTGTCGGTGCCATGGCCGAAAAACAGATCCTCCCCATGGAAGCGGCTGACGGCCCAACGGATATGGTCACGCAGGGTACGAAGGCGGGAAGTGATCACGACGGTTAACTCCAGAAAAATCGATGGGCGATTCTACCAGCCAAACGTCGCGTCGACGACGCAGGAAAGACGCCGGCGAGAATGTAGGACTAATCTCTTTTTTAAGCGTGGTATTGAACAAATCGGGATACTTGACAACGCTGCACGCCAGTAACGACGGTGCCTACGATGGTAGCGATTCACAGAAGCGCTCAGCCAGAGGACAATGTCGCAAAAGCCCCACTCGAAGGAGCCCCAGAATGTCCGTTCCAAAAACGATGTTTCAACTCAGCGGCCGCGGTTACGCAGCAGCCAACCTGAGCCACGCAACCCTCGTCATCATCGATGCCCAGAAAGAATACCTGAGTGGCCCCCTGGCCCTGAGCGGCATGGATGAAGCGGTTGCGAACATCAAGCAATTGCTCGCCGCTGCCCGTGCTGCCGGCCGCCCAATCGTGCACGTACGCCACCTGGGCACGCTCGGTGGCATGTTCAACCCGCAAGGCGTCGGCGGTGAATTCATTCCCGGTCTTGAGCCAGAGAGCGACGAAACCGTCATCGGCAAACTGCTGCCGAGCGCATTTCACGGCACCGAACTGGCCAAGCGCCTGGAAGACCTCGGTGCCCTTGACCTGATCGTTTGCGGTTTCATGAGCCATTCGAGTGTCAGCACAACAGTCCGTGCGGCGAAAAACCTGGGTTTCCGCTGCACCCTGGTGGAAGACGCCTGCGCCACCCGCGACCTGCCTTACAAGGGCGGCGTCCTGAGCGCAGAGCACGTTCACCAGACCGAAATGGCGATCATGGGGGACAACTTCGCTACCCTCGCCCTGACTCGCGAGTTGATCTGATCGACGTTCAATGAGCGGTCTGCACCACCGCTCATCCGCAAAAACCTCTCATTCGCCGTAATTGTCTTAGCCTCAGGAACATCCCGGTCAACTCCCGGTCGAAGGGCCGATACCCATTGAGGAAGGTCGGAATGAAGATATCCGATGGTTTTGACGCTCGCCGCTTGCGGCCCAAAGGCCAAAGCAACTGGCGTTTTCGAATCGCCGCGACGTTCGCGGCGTTGCTGGCGATGTGCGGTGTACTGCTCACCATGGCCGGCATTGCCGGCCTGCTGGGTCAGGTGCCAGGCCTGGGCGAGCTCAACAGCAACCGGGCCGGTGCGGCCGTGGTTATAGTGATCGGCCTGTTTGTCCTGTACATCAGCGTCTGGCTGTGGCGCCGTTGCCGTCGTCGTGCACGGCAATCGATGGCGTTGAACATTTCTCCGCACCTGATGAAAAAACACGACTGAGCCATCGCAGCGCTGTTTTGTCGCGCCCGATTCGCTGCGAGTTGGGTAAACTGGCCGCCCTTCGCGGAGGCTGACATGCAAGACGACGATTTTTCCCTGTTCAAAAGTGCGATCCAAGGCGTCAAGCCGATCAAGCACGATCGCGCCGAAACCGGCAAACCCAAAGCTGACCGCGCGCAGATCGCCAAGCTGCGCCGGGCCGCCACCGTGCGCACAGATGCCACCACCGTCGACGGGCTGTCCGATCAGTTCGTCATCGACGTCGGCCCCGAGGACGAGCTGATGTGGGCGCGTGATGGCGTTCAGGAAAGCCAGATGCGCAAGCTCAAGATCGGCCAGATTCCGTTCGAAGGCAGCCTCGACCTGCACGGCATGAACGTGGAAAAGGCCCGGGAAACCCTTTGGGCATTCCTCGCCGAAGCCACCAAGTTCGAAATCCGCTGCGTGCGCGTCACCCATGGCAAAGCCGTGCGTCTGGACGGCAAACGCCCGATGATCAAAAGCCACGTCAACACCTGGCTGCGCCAGCATCCGCAAGTGCTCGGCTTTACTTCGTGCCAGGCCAGACATGGCGGTGCCGGTGCGGTGTATGTAATGCTGAAAAGAACCATGATGGAAGGTCGCGACGAGTAAAGCTGATGCATCGCGCTTGCAGCGCCGTGTTTGCCACCGTACCCTTGCCCTTTGCGTAAAATCCCACAGGTAGTTTCATGTCCCTGGAACAGAATTACACCGCGATCCTTGGCCAATTGGGCGAGGACGTCTCCCGCGAGGGCCTGCTCGACACGCCAAAACGTGCCGCCAAAGCCATGCAGTACCTCTGCCGCGGCTATGAACAAACGCTGGAAGAAGTCACCAACGGTGCCTTGTTCAGCTCCGACAACAGCGAAATGGTGCTGGTCAAGGACATCGAGTTGTACTCGTTGTGCGAACACCACCTGCTGCCGTTCATCGGCAAGGCGCACGTTGCCTACATTCCGAGCGGCAAGGTTTTGGGCCTGTCGAAAGTCGCGCGGATCGTCGACATGTACGCCCGCCGCCTGCAGATCCAGGAAAACCTCAGCCGCCAGATCGCCGACGCGGTCCAGCAGGTCACCGGTGCCCTGGGTGTTGCGGTGGTGATCGAGGCCAAGCACATGTGCATGATGATGCGCGGTGTGGAAAAGCAGAATTCGTCGATGATCACCTCGGTGATGCTCGGTGAGTTCCGCGAAAACGCCGCGACCCGCAGCGAATTCCTCAGCCTCATCAAGTAATTCGCCGCACGAAGAAAACCGGCATTCATCGCCGGTTTTTTTTCGTCTGCAAAAAATCAGGTAAGCTGCGCGCCTTTCTTCATTAGCACCGTGAGGCTTTCAACGTGTTCGTAAAAGCGCTTCGTGTCGGCCTTGGCCAACTGATCATCTTCATCGACTTCCTGACTCGCCCAGGCAAAAAGAAGCGTCCCGCCGCGGCCCAGGCTCAAGTCGAATCCGCTGCCAAGGGCCTGACCCTGTATCAATTCCACGCCTGCCCGTTCTGCGTGAAAACCCGCCGCACCCTGCGCCGCCTGAACGTGCCGGTGGCGTTGCGTGACGCCAAGAACAACGAGCTGGATCGCCAGGCACTGCTGGAGCAAGGCGGCAAGATCAAGGTGCCGTGCCTGCGGATCGAAGAGAACGGACAGACCACCTGGATGTATGAGTCCAAGGTGATCATTGATTATCTGGACAAGCGGTTCGCGGCAGCCTGAGGTTTTGCGGTGTCCTTGCGGACGCAATCGCCAGCAAGCCGACTCCTACAAAGTGGCGGCGCATGCAAGTTTCGTGGCCGCTGCCCGGCCCTGTGGGAGGCGGCTTGCTGGCGATGAGGCCGGTCCAGACACCATAAAACCCAGACAAAAATAAACCGGCCCTTGCGCCGGTTTATTCGTTTTCAGGCGGCTTGCGACGCTTGCGCCTGACGCACCACGCCCGCCAATCGCCCAAGCCCTTCATCGAGCCGTGCCGGATCGATATGGCTGAAGTTCAACCGCAGATACCCGTGATGGTTGTCCGGCTCAGGGAAAAATGGCTCACCCGGCATGAACGCCACATCATTGGCCAACGCATCATCGAGTAAAAGCCGCGTGTCTATCGGTTGCTTGAGTTTCAACCAGAAAAACAATCCACCCTGCGGCACATCCCAGTCCGCCAGATCGGAAAAGTGCGTCTCCAGCACCACCTGAAACGCATCCCGCCGCCCTCGGTAAAAATCGCGCAACTCACTACGGTGCTGCTGATATTTCTCGCTGCCGATCCATTGCAGCGCCTGCCACTGACCGACCCGATTGGTGTGCAAGTCCGCCGACTGCTTGAGCTTGAGCAAATGCGGGAACAGGTCGGGGCTGGCGATCAGGAAGCCGACCCGCAAACCCGGCAGCAGGGTTTTCGACACGGTGCCGGTGTAGATCCAGCTGGCTTTCTTCAGACGGCTGACAATCGGCGTGGCGTTGGCGCCATCGAAGGTCAGCTCCCGGTAAGGTTCGTCTTCAATCAGGGTAACGCTGAACTCATCGAGCAAAGCCGCCACGGCATCGCGCCTGGCCTCGCTGTAACGCACGGCCGACGGATTCTGGAACGTCGGGATCAGATAGATAAACGCCGGGCGGTGTTTTTCCAGGCGAATGCGCAACTGCTCGAGGTTCGGGCCATCGGCCTCCAGTGGCACGGTCAGGCAATCGGCACCGAACAACTGGAAAATCTGCAACGCCGCCAGATACGTCGGCGCCTCCAGAAGGATTTCCGTTCCTTTGTCGATGTACAGCTTGGCGGCCAGGTCCAGGGTTTGCTGGGAGCCGCTGACCACCAGCACCTGACTTGCCTCACATGGCACACCCAGGGCCCGCGCCTCTGCCGCCAAAGCCTCGCGCAGCGCCGGCTCACCTTCGCTCATGCCATATTGGCCAATGGACACCGGCATGTCGGCCCATTCGACCTTCGGCAACATGGCTTCGGCCGGCAAGCCACCAGCAAACGACATCATCTGCGGACGCTGGGCAGCAGCAAGGATTTCACGGATCAAAGAACTTTTAAGGCGCGAGACACGTTCGGAAAAAGCCATGGTGGTCACCGGTAGCTTGGCATGAGGAAAATGAGTCAAACTTGTTGACTGAAATTACGACAGCTCGAATGGAAACGTCAACATGCTTGACCTTAAAAATCCAATTTCCCAGCAACAGGCCATGGAAGCGTTTTTCTTCGGCTATCAGGCCTTCACCGCCAAGGCCGATGAAATGCTCGAACGCCGAGGCTTGAGCCGAGTGCATCAACGCATCGTGTTTTTTATCGCCCGCTATCCGAACCTGAGCGTCAAGGAGTTGCTGGCGTTGCTCGGCGTGAGCAAGCAGGCGTTGAACATGCCGTTGCGACAATTGCTGGAGATGCATCTGGTGGAGAGCATTGCGTCCGAGACGGACAAGCGTAAGCGCTTGCTCGAGCTGACCGATGAAGGCGCACGATTTGAGCAGGCGTTGCGGCGTGAGCAGGTGAAGTTGTTGGAGCGGGTGTTCGCCGAGGCTGGGGAGATGGCAGTGAACGGGTGGTTGGCGGTGAATCTGGCCCTTGGGAAAAGTCAGGCAGTTGTTGGCTGACTGTCCTGGCCCTATCGCCAGCAGGCTGGCTCCCACTGTGGGAGCCAGCCTGCCGGCGATGAGGCCCTCGATGGCGATATATCCCTATCGCCAAACTTTTCGTAAACAAAATCAAAAACATTATTTGCTTTCTTTGTATACAAAAGCATAATCCACTTCGTGCGAGTTCCTGACCAACAGGTCAACAAATTCGCAAGTGCCTCAAAGGGCCGCTGCCACCCTCATGGGTCCGGCCCTGGAAATAAAAATAAAACTCTTGAGGAGTACTCGCTGTGGAAAGCCGCAAATCCGAAGCATCGACGCTGGATCTTTCGCCGCCAGCACGCAATGGCTTGCTGGAACGCCTGTTCAAACTCAGCTTGCATGGCACCACGGTGAAGACCGAGCTGATTGCCGGTCTGACAACCTTCATCACCATGGCCTACATCATCTTCGTCAACCCCAACATCATGGCTGACGCCGGGATCGATCATGGCGCGGCGTTTGTCGCCACCTGCATCGCCGCTGCTCTGGGTTGCCTGTTGATGGGCCTGTACGCCAACTGGCCGGTCGGTTTGGCACCGGGCATGGGCTTGAACGCGTTTTTCACTTACACCGTCGTCGGCACCATGGGCTACAACTGGGAAACCGCACTCGGCGCGGTGTTTGTGTCCGGTGTGTTGTTCATGATCCTGACCTTCTCGCGCATCCGCGAGTGGCTGCTCAACAGCATCCCGGTCAGTCTGCGCTTTGCGATGGGTGCCGGCGTGGGTCTGTTCCTGGGGCTGATCGGCCTGAAAACCGCTGGCATCGTCGTCGATAGCCCGGCCACACTGATCAAGCTCGGTTCCCTGCGCGAGCCTGGCCCGCTGTTGGCTGCCGTATGTTTCCTGATGATCGCGATCCTCAGCTATCACAAAGTGTTTGGCGCGATCCTCATCAGCATCATCACTGTGACCCTGGCCGGCTGGGGCCTGGGCCTGGTGCACTACGAGGGCATCATGTCGGCCCCGCCGAGCCTGGCTCCGACCTGGATGGCCATGAACGTTGCGGGTGTATTCAACATCAGCATGGTCAGCGTGGTCCTGGCATTCCTTTTCGTGCACATGTTCGACACCGCCGGCACCCTGATGGGCGTTGCCCAGCGCGCCAACCTGGTGGGCGCTGACGGCAAGATCGAAAACCTCTCCCGCGCAATGAAAGCCGACAGTGCATCCAGCGTGTTTGGTGCAGTGGTCGGTGTGCCGCCAGTCACCAGCTATGTGGAAAGTGCGGCCGGTGTCGCGGCGGGTGGTCGGACTGGTCTTACCGCAGTGACCGTAGGTGTGCTATTTATTGCAGCCATGTTCTTCGCACCGCTGGCCGGCATGATCCCTGCCTACGCCACCGCCGGCGCGTTGATTTATGTAGCGATGCTGATGATGGGCGGCATGGCCCACATCGAGTGGGACGAAGCCACCGACAGCATTCCGGCGATCGTGACCGCAATCATGATGCCGCTGACCTTTTCGGTCGCCGACGGCATCGCGCTGGGCTTCATCACTTACGTGGCGATGAAGGCCGGCACCGGCAAGTACAAGGAAATTTCGGTGAGCCTGTGGGTGCTCTGCGCGATCTTCATCGCCAAGTTCATCTTCTTGTAAACCACACGCCGTACACGCTTGGAAACAGCCTCACCCCGTCGGGTGAGGCTTTTGTGCAAATGGAGGAAAGTGATGAGTCTGGAAACCTGGCTGCTGTTCAGCGGCGCTGCGCTGATAGTGATCCTGATCCCGGGGCCGCTGTCGTTGTTGATGATCAGCAACAGTCTGAATTACGGGTTGCGCCGTTCCTATCCGGCGTTTCTCGGTGGGGTTTCGGCTTCGATCTGCCTGCTGAGTGCTTCGGCGCTGGGCCTGGGCGCCCTGCTGCTGGCTTCGGAACAACTGTTCAGCGCCCTGAAGATCCTTGGCGCGCTGTACCTGTTCTATCTTGCATGGCAGAGCTGGCAGCAATCGCGCCTGCCTTCCCACGGCGCCGAAGTCCCTCAGGCGGCGCCGGTGCCACGTTTTCGTGCACTGTTCGGCCGGGCATTCATGCTGGGCGCGAGCAATCCGAAGGACATTCTGTTCTTTGCCGCTTTCCTGCCGCAGTTCTTGAGTGCTGAACAGCCGTTCTTGCCGCAGTTGCTGGTGATGATCGTCACTTGGACACTGCTGGATCTGGCCTGCAAGCTGGCTTATGGCCTCGGCGCCCATGGTGCAGCGCGGTATCTGCGCAGTGGTAAGGGCCAGAGCTGGTTCAACCGGATCAGTGCCGGGTTGTTCAGCGGTGCGGGTGCGGCGTCTCTGTTGAGCCGCTAACCGCAAGAGCAAAAGATCGCAGCCTTCGGCAGCTCCTACATGGTTTGTGTGAACCTGTAGGAGCCGCCGAAGGCTGCGATCTTTTCACATTCATCAAGACGAAAAAAAGCCCGCAGTGTGAGCGGGCGAAAAACCAAAGAAGCTATATGCGCAGTCGCTTCCAGGGTGAGGCAGCTGCTTGGGGGATCAGCTGCCGCGGTACGTGGAATAGCTGTAAGGCGAAATCAGCAGTGGCACATGGTAGTGATCCTGCTCGGCAGAGATGCCGAAACGCAGCACCACCACATCCAGGAACGCCGGTTCCGGCAACTGAACGCCACGGGCGCGGTAGTAATCGCCCGCGTGGAACTGAACCTGATAGACCCCGGTGCGATAGTCATCGCCCTGCAGCAGCGGTGCATCGACACGGCCATCGCTGTTGGTTGTCGCGCTGGCGACCAATTCCAGCCGAGAACCTTCAACACGGTACAACTCGACTTTGATCGAGCTGCCCGGGCAACCGTGTGCTGCGTCCAAAACGTGTGTAGTCAAACGTCCCATTGATTCTGCGCGCCTGCCTGCGTGGAGCAGTCAGACTTCGCGCCTCCCGAAGTCAAAGTGAAAAGGAGACCGCACCGATTCGGAGCACGAAAAGCTGCGGCGAGCGACTGATTAAGACACTTTTCAAAAAAATTGTACACAATAAAAACGACATTTTTCGTCCTTCTCCCGCCCTCCAACGGATTTTCGCCAATTCAACGCAAAACCCCGCAGAATATGCCTCATCAAATCATTAACTGACGGGTCAGGCAGGTTTCTTGCAGACGCCTGCCAATAACAGCAAAAGATGACAGTCGGTGAAAAATGCGAAAATTCGGGCTTACAAAGTGAATATAAAGTTGTATACAATCATCCCATTGCAGTGACGCCAGCCTTTCATTCAAACCCCGGGCGCGTCACACCAACCGTTTTCACCGAACAAGAAGGAAGACTGCAGTGAGCGCTGACTACCCACGCGACCTGGTCGGTTACGGCAGTAACCCTCCCCATCCACACTGGCCGGGCAACGCCCGCATCGCCCTGTCGTTCGTGCTCAATTACGAAGAAGGCGGCGAGCGCAATATCCTGCACGGCGATAAAGAGTCCGAAGCCTTCCTCTCGGAAATGGTTTCTGCGCAGCCGCTACAAGGCGCGCGCAACATGAGCATGGAATCCCTATACGAGTATGGCAGCCGTACCGGCGTCTGGCGGATCCTGAAACTGTTCAAGGAATTCGACATTCCGTTGACCGTCTTCGCCGTGGCCATGGCCGCCCAGCGCCATCCAGACGTGATCCGCGCCATGGTCGATGCCGGTCACGAGATCTGCAGCCACGGCTATCGCTGGATCGACTACCAGTACATGGACGAAGCCCAGGAACGCGAGCACATGCTCGAAGCGATCCGCATCCTCACCGAAATCACCGGCGAACGCCCGCTGGGCTGGTACACCGGCCGCACCGGCCCGAATACCCGTCGCCTGGTGATGGAAGAAGGCGGTTTCCTCTACGACAGCGATACCTACGACGACGACCTGCCCTACTGGGAACCGAACAACCCGACCGGCAAGCCGCACCTGGTGATCCCGTACACCCTGGACACCAACGACATGCGCTTCACCCAGGTCCAAGGCTTCAACAAGGGCGACGACTTCTTCGAATACCTCAAAGACGCGTTCGACGTGCTGTACGCCGAAGGCAGCGACGCCCCGAAGATGCTGTCGATCGGCCTGCACTGCCGCCTGATCGGCCGTCCGGCGCGTCTGGCTTCGCTCAAGCGCTTTATCGAATACGCTAAAAGTCATGAACAGGTGTGGTTCAGCCGTCGCGTCGACATCGCGCGCCACTGGCAAGAAACCCACCCGTACACAGGGGCTGCCCAATGAGCACCTTTCAAACCGTAAAACCCTCGACCCTGAGCCGCGACGCCTTCGTCGCCGCTTTCGCCGACATCTACGAACACTCGCCATGGGTGGCCGAGAAGGCCTTCGACCTGGGCCAGAACCCTTCGATCGACGAGATCGAAACCCTGCACCAGCGCATGAGCGACATCCTGTTGAGCGCCGATCACGAAAGCCAGCTTGAGCTGGTCGTCGCTCACCCGGACCTGGCAGGCCGTGCGGCCGTCCAGGGCCAATTGACCGAAGCCAGCACCAATGAACAGGCTGGCGCCGGTATTCACCAATGCACGGCCGAAGAGTTCCAACGCTTCACCGAGCTGAACGACGCCTACAAAGCCAAGTTCAAGTTTCCCTTCATCATGGCGGTAAAAGGCAGCAACCGGCATCAGATCCTCGCAGCGTTCGAAACGCGCATTCACAACTCGGTCGAGACCGAATTCAAATGCGCGCTGGCGGAGATCAACAAGATCGCCCTGTTCCGATTACTGACCCTATAGCAAGCCTTGCCCGAGTGTTAAAAACGCGAAAACACCCAGGGCACTGCAAGCATCCCAAGCCACTTATTTAAAGGCAGACAAGAAGAATGAAAGCTTACGCCGTACCTTTCGAGAAGTTCGTCAACCTGGCCGACGCCCGCCTGGGCACCAAAATCATCTCGGTCACCGATGACTGGTTCGCAGACGCCAACCGTCTGTTCCAACCGACCCCGGCCGTATGGAAGGAGGGCGTGTTCGATGACAACGGCAAGTGGATGGACGGCTGGGAGTCGCGCCGCAAGCGCTTCGAAGGCTTCGACAGCGCAGTGATCCGCCTGGGCGTACCGGGTTCGATCAAGGGCGTCGACATCGACACTTCATTCTTCACCGGCAACTTCCCGCCATCGGCATCCCTGGAAGCCTGCTTCCTGGCCGAAGGCGAGCCGAACGAAAACACCCAGTGGACTGAAGTGCTGTCCGCCGTCGAGCTGCAAGGCAACAGCCACCACTTCCACGAAATCAACAACGACCAGGCGTTCAGCCACCTGCGCTTCAACATCTACCCGGACGGTGGTGTTGCCCGTCTGCGCGTGTACGGCATTCCGTTCCGCGACTGGTCCGCTGTCGGTGACAACGAGCAAGTCGACCTGGCCGCAGCCCTCAACGGCGGCCGCGCCCTCGCCTGCTCCGATGAACACTTCGGTCGCATGAGCAACATCCTCAACCCGGGCCGTGGCATCAACATGGGCGACGGCTGGGAAACCGCACGTCGTCGTACGCCAGGCAATGACTGGGTCATCGTCGCGCTGGGTCACCCGGGCGAGATCGAGAAAATAATCGTCGACACCCTGCACTTCAAAGGCAACTACCCGGACACTTGCTCGATCCAGGGCGCGTTCGTGAAGGGCGGTACCGACAGCCAGATCGAAACCCAATCGCTGTTCTGGCGCGAACTGCTGCCAAGCCAGAAGCTGGAAATGCACGCCGAACACACCTTCGCCGAGCAGATCAAGGCACTGGGCCCGATCACCCACATCCGCCTGAACGTGTTCCCGGACGGTGGTGTGAGCCGCCTGCGCGTTTTGGGCAAGGTCGCTAAATAAGCGCTGATGGAAAACCTGTAGGAGCCGGCTTGCTGGCGATGGCGCCCTTACCGACGCCATCGCCGGCAAGCCGGGCTCCTACAAAAGCTGCACACCAACACATTTGAGATTAAGTAGAACAGCATGCGCACATTAACGATTGAACCGCTGACCAAAGAAGCCTTCGCCCCTTTCGGTGACGTAATCGAAACCGACGGTAGCGATCACTTCATGATCAACAACGGTTCGACCATGCGCTTCCATAAACTGGCCGTGGTCGAAACCGCAACGCCAGAGGACAATGCGATCATCAGCATCTTCCGCGCCGACGCGCAGGACATGCCGCTGACCGTTTGCATGCTGGAGCGCCATCCGCTGGGCAGCCAGGCTTTCATTCCGCTGCTCGGCAACCCCTTTCTGATCGTGGTCGCGCCCGTTGGCGATGCACCTGTATCAGGCTTGGTCCGCGCCTTCGTCACCAACGGCAGGCAGGGCATCAATTACCATCGCGGCGTTTGGCACCACCCGGTGCTGACGATCGAAAAGCGGGATGACTTCCTGGTGGTTGATCGCAGTGGCACAGGCAATAACTGCGATGAGCATTTTTTCAAAGAGGAAGAGCGTTTGGTCCTCGCCCCCCACCAATAAGAGAAGGTCTGATCACTCGACGACAGAGTGACAGGCGAGAGGTAAAGACTGTGGAAGCACATCTGTTGGAATGGCTGAACCTGAGCGTGCGCTGGGTTCATATGATTACTGGCGTGGCCTGGATCGGCGCATCGTTCTACTTCGTCTGGCTGGAAAACAACCTCAATCGGGTCAACCCGAAAAGTGGTCTGGCCGGTGACTTGTGGGCGATCCACGGCGGCGGTATCTACCACCTGGAAAAATACAAACTGGCTCCACCGACCATGCCGGACAACCTGCACTGGTTCAAATGGGAAGCCTACTTCACCTGGATGTCGGGTATCGCGCTGCTGTGCGTGGTGTTCTACTCCAACCCGACGCTCTACCTGCTGGCTCCGGGCAGCACCCTGAGCGGTCCTGAAGGCGTGGCCATCGGTATCGGCTCGCTGTTCATCGGCTGGTTCATCTACTCCTTCCTCTGCGACTCGGCCCTGGGCAAACGCCCTGCCCTGCTTGGCGCCATCCTGTTCGTTCTGATCATCGCCGCAGCCTATGGCTTCAGCAAAGTGTTCAGCGGTCGCGGTGCGTACCTGCACGTTGGCGCGATCATCGGCACCATCATGGTCGGTAACGTGTTCCGCATCATCATGCCGGCGCAACGCGCACTGGTAGCGGCCATCGCCGAGAACCGCACGCCGGACCCGGCACTGCCGGCCAAAGGCCTGCTGCGTTCGCGTCACAACAACTACTTCACCTTGCCCGTGCTGTTCATCATGATCAGCAACCACTTCCCGAGCACCTACGGCAGCCAGTACAACTGGTTGATCCTGGCCGGGATCGCGGTGCTGGCGGTGTTGGTGCGTCACTACTTCAACACCCGTCACGACAGCCACAAGTTTGCCTGGACCCTGCCGGTGGCAGCGGTGGGCATGATCTGCCTGGCTTATGTGTCCGGTCCGAAGCCGATGTCCAGCGCTCCTGAAGTGGCCAAGGCACCTGCTGCGATCGAATACCAACCGCTGCCGGAAACTGCAGTGGGCGGTGGTTTGAAGCCTGCCCAAGCCAAACCAGCAGAAGCTGCCGCTGCTGCACCAGCACAAGCGTCCAACGCCGGCCCCGGCTTCGACAAAGTCCACAGCGTGATCCAGGAGCGTTGCGCGGTTTGCCATTCGGCCAAACCGACCAGCCCATTGTTCAGCGCGGCTCCGGCCGGTGTGATGTTCGACACCCCCGAGCAGATCCGCCAGAACGCCGCGCGTATTCAGGCTCAAGCCGTCGCCAGTCAGATCATGCCACTGGGCAACATCACGCAGATGACCCAGCAGGAACGTGACCTGATCGGTGCCTGGATTGTGCAGGGAGCTCCGACCAACTGATCGTTGAAAGCATCGCCAGCAAGCCGGCTACTACGGGTTTACGTCGTTCGCAAACCCCAACCTGTAGGAGCCGGCTTGCTGGCGATCAACCGCGCAGCGGTTGCCTGACGCACAAAATCACAAGAATAAAAAAGATCCGAGGTGTTGCATGTCCGAGCTCTCCAAAGCGCGCATCCCCGACGCACCCGCCATTCAGCGTTTGCCCCTTTTGCAGCTGATCCTGGTCGGTCTGCAACATGTTCTGCTGATGTACGGGGGTGCCATCGCGGTGCCGCTGATCATCGGACAGGCCGCAGGCCTTAGTCGTGAAGAAATCGCCTTCCTGATCAACGCCGACCTGCTGGTCGCCGGGATCGCCACTATCGTTCAATCCCTCGGCATCGGCCCAATGGGCATTCGCATGCCAGTCATGATGGGCGCCAGTTTCGCCGCCGTCGGCAGCATGGTCGCCATGGCCGGTATGCCCGGTATCGGTCTGCAAGGGATCTTCGGCGCAACCATCGCCGCCGGGTTCTTCGGCATGCTCATCGCGCCGTTCATGTCCAAAGTCGTTCGCTTCTTCCCGCCTCTGGTCACCGGCACAGTCATCACCTCGATCGGTTTGTCGCTGTTCCCCGTGGCTGTGAATTGGGCCGGTGGCGGTGCGAGCGCCGCCCAATTCGGCTCACCGATTTACTTGGCCATTGCCGCACTGGTTCTCGGCACCATCCTGCTGGTGCATCGCTTCATGCGCGGTTTCTGGGTCAACATTTCCGTACTGATCGGCATGTGCCTGGGCTACGTGCTTTGCGGTCTGATCGGGATGGTTGATCTGAGTGGCATGGACCAGGCGCCATGGCTGCAATTCGTCACACCGCTGCACTTCGGCATGCCGAAATTCGAACTCGCGCCAATCCTCTCGATGTGCCTGGTGGTGGTCATCATTTTCGTCGAGTCCACCGGAATGTTCCTCGCGCTGGGCAAGATCACCGGCCAGGAAGTCTGCCCGCGGATGCTGCGTCGCGGCTTGCTCTGCGATGCCGGCGCTTCGTTCTTCGCCGGTTTTTTCAACACCTTCACCCACTCCTCCTTCGCCCAGAACATCGGCCTGGTGCAAATGACCGGCGTGCGCTGCCGTTCGGTGACCATCGTCGCCGGCGGATTGCTGATCGTGCTGAGCCTGCTGCCGAAAGCCGCCTTCCTGGTGGCGTCGATTCCACCGGCGGTATTGGGTGGTGCGGCCATTGCGATGTTCGGCATGGTCGCGGCCACCGGGATCAAGATCCTGCAAGAAGCCGACATCGGTGACCGTCGCAACCAATTGCTGGTGGCGGTGAGCATCGGCATGGGCCTGATCCCAGTGGTACGCCCGGAGTTTTTCGCACACTTGCCGGTGTGGATGAGCCCGATTACCCACAGCGGCATCGCCATGGCCACTATCAGTGCACTGGTGCTGAACCTGCTGTTCAACATCCTTGGCGGCGCTGAACGCGCGGCCATCAATGAGTGCCAAGCCCACACGCATTAATTCATTAGGCAATGACCCCTGTAGGAGCGAGCTTGCTCGCGATGGATTCAAGAACAGCGCGTTTTTCCAGATAACACGCGTAATCGTTTACGACCATCGCGAGCAGGCTCGCTCCTACAGGGGCGGCGGTGCCTGCGCCTGAAAAATAAAAACAAGAGGGAGCAACAGATGATTCGGACACAAACCAACTTGCTGTTGAGTGCCGGCCTGCTGGCCGCGAGTCAAGCCATGGCCGGCGATTTATTGCTGTGGCAGACCAACAGCCTGAGCTATCTGTACGGCAAGGACTTTGCGGTGAACCCGTCGATCCAGCAGACGATCACCTTCGAACACGCCGACCGCTGGAAGTACGGCGATAACTTCATGTTCATCGACAGTACCTACTACAACGGCGAGAAAGACCGGAACAAAGGCGTTCACGCCTATTACGGCGAATTCAGCCCGCGCCTCTCCTTTGGCAAGATCCTCGACCGCCGCTTCGAATTCGGCCCGATCAAGGACGTGCTGCTGGCCATGACCTACGAGAACGGCGAAGACGACACCGAGGCCTACCTGATCGGCCCCGGGTTCGACCTTGCGATTGCGGGCTTCAATTTTTTCACCTTGAACTTCTATAACCGCCAGACCGAGGGCTCGCGCCCCGGTGACGATGTCTGGCAGATCACTCCGGCCTGGTCCTACACCCTTCCATTGGGCAATTCGAACCTGCTGATCGATGGCTACATCGACTGGGTCGTGGATAACGACGAGAACTCACACGGCACCTATCACGCCAACGTGCACTTCAACCCGCAGATCAAATACGACCTGGGCAAAGCCCTCGGCTGGCGCGAAAAACAGATCTATGTCGGCGCCGAGTACAGCTACTGGAAAGACAAGTACGGCATCGAAAACACTAACAATTTCGACACCAATGAAAACACCACCAGCCTGCTGGTGAAGGTGCATTTCTAAGATGACCCGCAACCGTGCCCCAAACCTGTCGTCGGTGCGCTGTTGCGGGGCACTTGAGACCTGGCCAAGGAGTCAGTATTCTCCGCGACCGCCTGAATCCGCTTTAAAAAAAAGCCCGGATTTAATTCCTGACCAGAAAGCCAACTTATCCCGGCTCTGGACGGTACCAAGGCACTCCAATACCCCTCTCAATCGACTGTTCTTGAGCCGTCGAACGGGAGTTTTTTTGCTTTCTGAAAGCCTTGGCGCAGCTCTTGCTTACTGCATTAAAGCTGACCGATTGGATGATTTTTTACCGCTACAGAAAAAGGCGCCACACCAGAGCGCAGACCTTAAAAAAATAAACGTGGAACACACCTACATTTTGGGAGCAACCGAATGAAACGTACGTGCACTAGCCTGATGCTGGCGGGATCAATGCTGGCCGGGGGCCAAGCCATGGCCGGCGAATGGCTGCAATGGCAGGACAACAGCCTGACCTACCTTTACGGCAAAGACTTCCAGGTCAACCCGCGCATCCAGCAGACGGTGACCTTCGAGCACGCCGATGGCTGGAAATACGGCGACAACTTCTTCTTCATCGACAAGATCTTCTACAACGGCAAGGAAGACGCTTTCGCCGGTGAGAACACTCACTACGGCGAATTCCAGCCGCGCCTGTCGTTCAACAAAATCTTCGACCAGAAGTTCGAGTTCGGTCCGATCAAAGACGTGCTGCTGGCCATGACCTACGAGTTCGGCGAAGACGACACCGAGTCGTACCTGGTCGGTCCAGGCTTCGACCTGGCCATCCCGGGCTTCGATTACTTCCAGCTGAACTTCTACAACCGTCACACCGAAGGCGACCGCCCGGGTGACGATGTCTGGCAAGTCACACCTGTATGGTCCTACACCGTTCCAGTGGGCGATTCGAACATCCTGATCGACGGCTACATGGACTGGGTCGTCGACAACGATGTGAACGACAAAGGCGAATACCACGCCAACCTGCACTTCAACCCACAGGTCAAATATGACCTGGGCAAGGCGCTGAATCTGGGCGCCAAGCAACTGTACGTCGGTGTCGAGTATGACTACTGGAAAAACAAGTACGGGATTGAAGACAGCCAGGGCTTCAAGACTGATCAGAGTGTGACCAGCTTCCTGGTCAAGGTTCATTTCTGATGATTCTTTGATCGTTCTGCGCCTCACTAATGAGGCGCAGTTCGGTTTTATCGCGAAGCCATACTCAGCACTTCTCCCGGAAACCGCGTGTAGGACCTTCTTTTGCTGACAACCGAAGGAGGTTCAACTGACTTCAACCCCCTATCCACCATTGGTATGGGTCTCACGCTAACAAAACGCTTGGATACAGACTTTTCTGGAGTAATTTCCACGCTCAAATACTGATAAATTGCAGCTGTTGTTAGCGCGCCACTCAAACCAACCTGTATCTCGAGCAGCCTCTCTTTATGGGTATTTTCTCGTGTGATAATTGACGGCACGTCATGCACCTCAATAGCGAGTGTCCCTCCATTCCTGGAAAGATAGTTCCGCACAGATTTAGACTTTTCTTCATTCCCTGAAACTTCTGCTCCCAAATCGGCGAGACTCACATTATTCCCCCGCAAATCACGCAAGACTACTGCGCCTCTGACCAGAGTGGGCTGACCGGCCGCCGAATTAAATGCCTCAATGTACCTTCTAGGCCAAAGCTCCATTGTTCGGCTTGACGGGTTATGCTGAAGCATATCCGCCTTAAAGCTCCAAGACTGATTTTTCGAAAAATCATTAAGCGTTATTCTTTCCTTCCATCTTAAGTTCGGCATTTCCTGAAATACGCCTAGCACTCTATCTTTCCAATCCGGCTTATAGGAAAGCTCAATATTGGCGACAATGTTATTCCCGACAGCCTCATCTGAATTCAGATCAGAATAAGAAAATTGCAATTTTTCAAGCTGCCATTTTCCAATTTTCTCAGGCAACTTCAAATTCACGTCCCCCCCTGTCAGTCCTTGCTCATCTTTCAACGACACAGGGCGATTATTTACCATTAAAAACAGGTTCAAACCGTCTACGCTGCCGATAGGATCCGCACTCGCCCACCGCTGCAACCACGGTGCGTAATACCGAAACCCATAGCAATAAAGCCCCGTCGCATCCCGTTCTTTACCCGAGTAGCGAATCGTCTTGTACTTGACCTCGTTGTCACTGCCACCCGCCCACAACGCCGTCCCGCCAAACGGGTAATAGACTTCCTGACTCAGCAGCGCTCCCTGCTCATCCAGTTCCAGCGTGCAGGAGTTAAGGTGGTCGCTCAGGCAATAACGCAGTTGGTCGTTACGTACTCCACTGGGCAGTTTTTCAACCCAGTGCAAGGCCTGTACATGGCTGAGCCCCGCCTCGACACTCAGCACATGCCGCTCTTCACCAGTAGCCGTATCTCTATGGATTTCCAGCCCTGGCAAATAACGAACTTCAGCACGCAGCGTGCGACGAGAAGCCTCCGTGAGTCGGACTTTTCTCAGTCGATGCCCGGGACTGTCGTAGAAATAACACTCGGTATCGTCAGATCCATCTTCACGCCGGACCATCGTCACGCGACTCAACTGATTACGAATGCCCCAACTCATTTCCTGGCCGCGCAACAGCTCCCGCTGATTGCCGTTGGAATCAAAGCCATCCGCCAGATTGCCTTCTTGCGCAACGCTGCGATTGCTGTCGGTCGAGGTAAACATCTCGAAGGTTTCCACACCGCTATGGTGACGGGTTTGCAGATTCCCGGCGGCGTCGTAATTGAAGGTCTGGGTGTAATTGCGCAACTGGTTGGGATCCAGCGGCGTGGTTTTCCAGGCAGGCAATGCAGGGCCATAAGCGGGCTGGCTCACTTCCCGGCCGGTGGCTTCGACCAGTTGATACAGGCTGTCATAACGATAGCGGTTGATCGGGTCGATGCGCTGTTGATTGAAATAGCGTGTCAACGCCACCTTGTCTTCGACACTAGAAATGTTGCCAACCGGATAATAGGCATATTCGAGGTGCTGAAGCGGCGTGCCTCGGGCATCGCAAGACAGCAATCCGATCAGCCGCCCATCTTCAGGCGCGTATCGGGCTGTGGTTACGACACCATTAGCGGCTCGTTCACGCTCAATCCTGCCAACGGCATCGTAACGGATGTCACCCACCAGCACTTGAGGAGGGCCAGATGCGTCAGCCAACCTCAGTCGGGTTTCCTGCAACTCACCGGCCTGGTTGTAAGCGAATGCCCTGAGGTTAACCTTGGCGTCCGTATGGCAGAGCATTTCCCCTGCAGGCCCATACTGTTGAGCCGTCCTGAAAACATCCTTCTCCAGGCGAGCATCAGCAGATTCGGAAGACCAATCCACCGGGGCCAGATCGAGCAAAAAACGGGTCTCTTCCGCCAGAAGCAAACCACCCACACCATATTCACAAAGGCTACGCCTGCCCGCCGGATGGTCATGACGGATCGATTGGCCGCACTGGTTATGCACCGCGAACTCATCACCCGCCCCTGCGTAAGCAAAACGCTCGGAGACGCTCGGCGACTCATCCTTCATCTGCTCCGTCACGGTCGTGGGACGCTGAAGCTCATCGTACTCAGTGTGCCGCTGACTCCCACGACCGTCCCAGAATGAGCGCGCCATACCGGCCTGATCCAGCAAGCTCAGTTGCCAACCGGCATCGACGCTGTCCACCAGCAGCGGCTGATTCTGTAGATCGCGCGTCCTGGCGAGGTTCGGTTTTGGCGTCATGCCCCACAATCGTGGATCCCAGGAAGCCACCTGCCGTCCGGCAGCGTCAAAGTGATTGCGGGTGATGCGAGTTTCCACGGAGGACGGGGTAAGCGGATGACGAAAATACGCGACACTTCGCACAGCCAAACCGCGCGAATCCACCACCGACACGCTCGGTGTGTGAGCATCAATCCATTGCGCAGGCGCCATCTTCGAACCCTCTGCCAAAGGGGTTCAATCTGATGGAAATACCTGACGACATCTACTGTCAGATCTGACAGTTCAAACAGTCTCTGCCACCGAGAGCCCGAGAAACCGGCACAACTCCCCGCGCTTGGCCAACGCATCGCGTCGCCCCAGCTCGATCAATTCGCTGCAATACCCCGATTCGAACAACAGATAGCTCAACACCCCTGCCCCGCTAGTCTTGGTCGCACCCGGCCCGCGCAGAAAAAGGCGCAAAGCCGCCGGCAGCTCCTGGCGATGGCGTGCGGCAATCTCGTCGATTGGCTGGCTCGGTGAAATCACCAATACGTCCACCGGTGCCACGCCCAATGCGCGGGTCGGCGTGCCGTCGGGTATCAGGTGACTGAACTGGTTCAGGCGTTGCAGCAATTCGATATCGCTTTCCAGGCTGTCAATGAACGTACTGTTGAGCATGTGCCCGCCGATCTGCGCCAGGGTGGGCTGCTGACCGGTGCAGGTGCGCTGCAAGGGTTGCTCAGGGTCGACGCCACGCGGGTTGCCGCTGACACCCACCACCAGCACCCGACTGGCACCCAGGTGCAGCGCTGGGCTGATCGGCGCCGATTGGCGTACGGCGCCATCACCGAAGTACTCCTCACCGATTTTCACCGGGGCGAACAACAGTGGAATGGCTGAACTGGCGAGCAAATGCTCAACGGACAACCGCGTGGGAACGCCGATCCGACGATGACGCAACCAGGCGTCAATCTTGCCGCCACCCTGATAGAAGGTGACGGCTTGACCAGACTCATAGCCGAATGCAGTCACCGCCACGGCCTGCAATTGCTGTTGCGCGATGGCTTCGGCGATGCCGTTCATGTGTAACTTTTCGTTGAGCAAATCCCGCAGCGGCGAACTGTTGAGCAACGCCACCGGCACTTGGGCGCCGATGCCCAACAAGCTATGACTGACAAATCGAGTGGCCTGACGGATTACCCCGGGCCAGTCGCTGCGCAACACCCGATGACTGCGAAAGCCCTGCCAGAACGCCGTCAAACGTTCGATGGCACCGCGAAAGTCCATCGCCCCGCTGGCGAGGCTGACGGCATTGATCGCACCTGCCGAGGTGCCGACAATCACCGGAAACGGATTGCTCGCACCCGGCGGCAGCAATTCCGCAATCGCCGCCAGTACACCCACCTGATAGGCCGCCCGAGCCCCGCCGCCGGAAAGAATCAAACCCGTGACCGGTTCGCTTGGACTCATGCGCAACTCTCCATGGTGCTTGATGGGGTTTCGTTGTTTCGACCTCTTCCCCTGTAGGAGCGAGCTCGCTCCTACAGGGTCTCGGCATTCAACCGCGCTTGGCGTACAACTTGGGTTCGCCCGGCGGACGGCTCTTGAAGCGGCGATGGGCCCACAGGTATTGCTCGGGGTGCTCGCGCAGAACACTTTCGATCCATTGGTTGATGCGCAGGCAATCGTCCTCTTCGGTTTCGCCGGGGAAGCCTTCGAGAGGGGCATGGATCACCAGGCGATAACCACTACCGTCGGCCAGACGCTCCTGGGTGAAAGGCACCACCAACGCCTTGCCCAACCGCGCAAACTTGCTGGTGGCCGTCACTGTAGCGGCCTGAATGCCGAACAGCGGAACGAAGATGCTTTGTTTGGCGCCGTAGTCCTGATCCGGTGCGTACCAGATCGCTCGGCCCGAACGCAGCAACTTGAGCATGCCGCGCACGTCCTCGCGCTCTACAGCCAGCGAGTCGAGGTTATGCCGTTCACGCCCCTGGCGCTGGACGTAGTCAAACAGCGGGTTCTTGTGCTCGCGGTACATGCCATCGATGGTGTGCTTCTGACCAAGTAGCGCCGCACCAATTTCCAGCGTGGTGAAATGCAGCGCCATCAGAATTACGCCCTTGCCCTCGCGCTGGGCCTTCTGCAGATGCTCCAGTCCCTCGATGTGAGCCAGGCTCGCCAGGCGCTTGCGCGACCACCACCAGCTCATCGCCATCTCGAAAAAGGCGATGCCCGTAGAGGCGAAGTTTTCCTTGAGCAGACGTTTGCGCTCGGCAGCGGTCTTTTCAGGAAAGCACAGCTCCAGATTGCGCTTGGCGATGCGCCGTCTGTCGCCGGCCACTCGATACATCAGAGCGCCCAGGACACGACCGATCCACAGCAATGCCGGATACGGCAACTGAACGATCAGCCACAAAAGCCCCAGACCACACCACAGCGGCCAGAAACGTGGAGCTAGAAATGCTTTTTGAAAACGCGGGCGGTCCATTAAAGCTTCCGGAATGACAATGGCCGCGCATTCTACATCGTTCGACCCGGCTTGCGGCCTGCGGGCGTTCTCGTTATAAGTCTCGGCACTTTTAGTGACAAGTCGTTGTATGCCGACCATGAGCCAAACCGAACCGCTAGACCAAGATCCCGTGTTCCAGTTGAAGGGCAGCATGCTGGCCATTACGGTGCTGGAACTGGCCCGTAACGACCTGGAAAGCCTTGATCGGCAACTGGCCGCCAAGGTTGCCCAAGCGCCCAACTTCTTCAGCAACGCGCCGCTGGTACTGGCCCTGGACAAGCTCCCGGCCAACGAAGGTGCTATCGACCTGCCAGGGCTGATGCGCGTTTGTCGCCAGCATGGTCTGCGTACCCTGGCGATCCGTGCCAGCCGCATCGAAGACATCGCCGCCGCCATCGCAGTCGACTTGCCGGTGCTGCCCCCGTCCGGTGCACGGGAGCGCCCATTGGACCTGGCGGAGGGCGAACCGAAGAAAAAACCGGAAAAACCGCCCGAGCCCACCATCAAGCCGACAAAAATCATCACCTCGCCCGTACGGGGTGGCCAGCAGATTTACGCCCAGGGCTGCGATCTTGTGGTCATCTCCTCGGTCAGTCCGGGGGCGGAACTTCTCGCCGATGGCAACATCCATGTATACGGCCCGATGCGTGGTCGCGTGCTGGCTGGGGTCAAGGGCGACAAGAAGGCCAGGATTTTCTGCCAGCAAATGAGCGCTGAACTCATCTCGATTGCAGGTCATTACAAGGTTTCCGAAGATCTGCGCCGCGACCCTTTGTGGGGTTCGGGCGTGCAGGTCAGCCTGTCGGGCGATGTGTTGAACATCATTCGGCTTTAACGGATACTGCCGCATTTTCCAAGCATCTCTGAAACGTAGCGAAAACGGCTCAAACGAAGTAGGAAAAAGGCCGAAAGCAGTGTTTACCGGGGGTAAACGCCGCTCAAAACCGGATTCCAGCCAAGGCTGTCCGACTGCAGTAGTTTTTCAAGAGATGTTTTTCAGGGGCTAAAAGTCCTTTTTCCTTAGGGGTGAAACACCTTGGCCAAGATTCTCGTGGTTACATCCGGCAAGGGTGGTGTGGGTAAGACCACCACCAGTGCCGCTATCGGTACCGGCCTCGCTCTGCGCGGCCACAAAACAGTGATCGTCGACTTCGACGTGGGCCTGCGTAACCTCGACCTGATCATGGGTTGCGAGCGCCGCGTGGTGTATGACTTCGTCAACGTGGTCAACGGCGAAGCCAACCTGCAACAGGCCCTGATCAAAGACAAGCGTCTGGAAAACCTCTACGTCCTGGCCGCCAGCCAGACCCGCGACAAAGACGCGCTGACTGTCGAAGGCGTGGAAAAAGTCCTGATGCAACTCAAGGAAGACTTTGAGTTCGTGGTCTGCGACTCCCCGGCCGGCATCGAGAAAGGTGCCCACCTGGCCATGTACTTCGCCGATGAAGCGATCGTCGTGACCAACCCGGAAGTCTCCTCGGTACGTGACTCGGACCGCATGCTCGGCCTGCTGGCCAGCAAGTCCCGTCGCGCCGAACGCGGCGAAGACCCGATCAAGGAACACCTGCTGATTACCCGTTACCACCCTGAACGTGTGAGCAAAGGCGAAATGCTCGGCGTGGAAGACGTCAAGGAAATCCTCTCGGTGGCCCTGCTCGGCGTGATCCCTGAATCCCAGGCGGTGCTCAAGGCATCCAACCAGGGCGTTCCGGTGATTCTCGACGACCAGAGCGATGCCGGCCAGGCCTACAGCGATACCGTAGACCGCCTGTTGGGCAAAACCGTGGAACATCGTTTCCTCGATGTACAGAAGAAGGGATTCTTCGAGCGCCTGTTTGGAGGCAACTAAGCAATGAACCTTTTTGACTTCTTTCGTGCCAACAAAAAGCAAAGCACCGCGTCGGTAGCGAAAGAGCGTCTACAGATCATCGTGGCGCACGAACGCGGCCAACGCAGCACCCCGGACTACCTGCCAGCCTTGCAGAAGGAACTGGTCGAGGTGATTCGCAAGTACGTCAATATCGGGTCCGATGACGTGCACGTCGCACTGGAAAGCCAGGGCAGCTGCTCGATTCTGGAACTCAATATCACCCTGCCAGATCGCTGAGTCGATCCGGCTGGAGCCACGGCGGCTCGATCATTTGGGCGCCCCTTTTTTGTAGGAGCCGGCTTGCCGGCGATGCAAACAGCGCGTTGTAACTCTTACAACGCATTGATGCCATCGCTGGCAAGCCAGCTCCTACAAGCAGGGCGTCAAATGATCGAACCGCCGTTGGCGTTTGTTACGAGGCTGTTTTAATGCCGCTGTCCAATATCCATATCCTCCATGAGGACGCCGCCGTACTGGTGGTGAACAAACCAACCCTGTTGCTCTCCGTCCCTGGCCGGGCTGATGACAACAAGGACTGCCTGATTACCCGTCTGCAGGAAAACGGCTACCCGGAAGCGCGAATCGTCCACCGGCTTGACTGGGAGACTTCCGGCATCATCCTGCTGGCCCGCGACCCGGACACCCATCGCGAACTATCCCGGCAATTTCACGACCGTGAAACCGAAAAGGCCTACACCGCCCTGTGCTGGGGTCAACCGGAACTGGACAGCGGCAGTATCGACCTGCCCCTGCGCTACGACCCGCCGACCAAACCACGTCACGTGGTCGATCATGAGTTCGGCAAACATGCCCTGACGTTCTGGCGAGTACTGGAGCGTTGCGGCGATTGGTGCCGTGTCGAGCTGACTCCGATTACCGGCCGCTCCCACCAGTTGCGCGTGCACATGTTATCCATTGGCCATCCGCTGCTGGGCGACGGTCTCTATGCCCATGAGCAAGCATTGGCTGCCTGGCCGCGCCTGTGTCTGCATGCGAGCATGCTCAGCTTCACGCACCCGCAAAGTGGCGAACGCTTGCGCTTCGAGTGCCCCGCGCCTTTTTGATTAGCACTTGAGCCCTACCCGCAAACGCCCTTCCATTGAAGGGCGTTTTGATTGGCCAGGACTGACTGCCAAAAATGAAAACGGCGTGAAAAAATTGTCATGATTTTGTAATAATACGTAAAATGATGGCATCCAGACATCATGCAGGATGCCCTAGTGTTCAGCAGTAAAACGCTTCAATGCCATTACCCCGTCACCTTCGTTTTCGGCAACACCACCCTTCATTTGAGTGAACAGCCCAGCTGCGAAGCGCGGTTGGCTTTCGAACAACTCATCAAAAAACGACGCGCGCAAAAACTCAATCGTGCAAGCGCACCGCTGGCCATCGGTAAGAAGCCGTTATTTGCGAAAGTCCAGCCGCTGGATTCATTCAAGGCGAAAGTCCGGGTAACCTTGGGCAAAGCGCAACGCAATGGTCGATTCGACTGGCCACTTGAAGAACTGATCAATACTCATGAAGCGCAGCGTCGAGGCGTGGAAATGCCACCGCTGGAAGGCTTTGGATATACCAGAAACAGACTGGGTCTAACCCAGGAATACTTCATTATCACTCGCCTGCTCAATGACTATATCGACGGCGCGCAATGGCTCAAACGCCATCCTCAATACGTCGAAACCTTCATTCGCAGTGCATTCGAACTGTTGCACTCCCTGTCCCGAAAAAACATCACGCACATGGATTTCTGGGTGGGCAACGTCATGATCCCGGAAAAGTCGCAGCACTCGCTGAAAGCCATTGACTTCGAAAACTGTTTCGCCGGACAGACCGCTCACTTCAGCGAAACGCTAGGCTTCCAGCTAGGTTTTTTTTACAGTCGAGAGATCTACAAACTCATTACCGAAGCCGACTATGATCGCCTGGTAGATGAATATATCCGAAAGTTTCCGGATCTCTCACGGCGCAAATTCGACGAAATCTACCACCCAAGCAAACATGAACATGTCGGACGCAAGCAACGTCGAGACATATTCCTCCATGGCAACCTGATCACCGGTTGAAGGAAGCTCCGGGGCTTTTTCCCTTACAAACTACAAACAGTTGTACACCTGCAATGCAACAGGCAGATACGCTAAACTCCGGCATTCGCTGCCAGGAGCTGCTTATGCATGAAGCACTGAGTCCCCTCAAAAAGTCACCATCCCAGTTGCTTTACCTCATCTACGGCAACCAGGATGTGTACCGGCGCGAAGCCAAATTCAGCATGCTCACGGCACTCTCGCACCTCAAGCGTGGGGAATCGCTGTGCATCCGGATCATGACGGATCGCCCGCAGGACTACGACGGCTGGCCGGTCGATGTCATTACTCTGAGCGATCAGACCATGATCGACTGGCAGGGTGAAAACGGCTACCACCATCGACGCAAGGCCTGCGCCATCGCGCAGGGGCTGAAACTGGCTGAAAAGACGCTGTTCGTCGACACCGATACGCTGTTTCTGGAGTCGCCCCATTGCGTCTTCGAGCGTATCGAGCCGGGCCAGTATGTAATGGACCGTTTCGAATACGACTGGCATTACGTCTGCGAGCGCCCGGACTACATCAAGCTCGGCCGCTGCCTGCAAGCTTACGGGATCTCATCCGAAAACAGCTTCAAGCTTTACAACAGCGGTCTGTGCGGTGTCACGAGCAGCGATACGCCGCTGCTCGAGGAAACGATCAGGCTGATCGATGAATGGACTGTGGACACTTTCGACATCCATACCATCGAGCAAATCGCCCTGTCATTCGCAATGCGCGACAAGCCGGTTCGGGAAGCGAAAAAATTCGTTTATCACTACTTCGCCGAAAAACGCTTCTTCCATGCGATGCAGAAGCATTTTTTCACCCGCCATGGTGAACAGTTCCGTGCCGAGCTTGCGATTCTTTGCACGGAAGTACCACGTTGCAAACCTATCCCGTCACCATGGCAGCGCCTGCGCATCAAATGGAAGTTGCGCAATAAACGCGATGGCATGAAAAAAGTCGGTCGCCACCTGTTGTACGGAAGCGCTGCCCCCGACCATCCATATTACGAAGTGTGCCGCCATGAATGGTGGGAGTCTGCCTCCCGAGAAATTCTGCGCTGGGATGAACAACAGCAGAAAAGGTTCTTCGGCCCGGAAAAGGATCGCTGGCCAAAACACCTGCCCAAGCCAACCAAGGCCGCCGACGAACAGACCATCATCGCCTACCTGCGCGAGCGAATGAAACAGTAACCGACTCGAGACACGTGCGCTAAACGGTTGCGAAAGCTCTTGCCCAATGCCCCGGGCCAATGCGTTAAACTGGCACCATTGCTGTCTGGAGCTATTTATGCGCGAAGAGTTGAACCAAGGCCTGATCGATTTTCTCAAGGCCTCCCCTACCCCTTTCCATGCCACCGCCAGCCTGGTTCAGCGACTGGAAGCGGCAGGCTATCAACGCCTCGACGAACGCGAACCGTGGCACACCGAAGCCAATGGTCGCTATTACGTCACCCGTAACGACTCTTCAATTGTCGCGATCAAAATGGGCCGCCACTCGCCGCTGCACGATGGCATTCGCCTGGTCGGCGCCCACACCGACAGCCCATGCCTGCGCGTCAAGCCACAGCCAGAGCTGCAACGGCAGGGATTCTGGCAATTGGGCGTCGAAGTCTATGGCGGTGCGCTGCTGGCCCCGTGGTTCGACCGCGACCTGTCCCTGGCGGGCCGCGTGACCTTCCGCCGTGATGGCAAGGTCGAGAGTCAGTTGATCGACTTCAAAGCCCCCATCGCGATCATTCCGAACCTGGCCATCCATCTCAATCGTGAGGCCAACATGGGTTGGGCGATCAATGCCCAGACCGAGCTGCCACCGATACTCGCGCAATTTGCCGGTGACGAACGCGTGGACTTCCGCGCTGTGCTCACTGATCAACTGGCCCGTGAGCACGGTTTGAACGCTGACGTGGTGCTTGATTACGAGCTGAGCTTCTACGACACCCAAAGTGCCGCGGTGATCGGCCTGCACGGTGACTTCATCGCCGGTGCGCGCCTCGACAACCTGTTGTCGTGCTACGCCGGCCTGCAAGCGCTGCTCACGGCCGATACCGACGAAACCTGCGTGCTGGTCTGCAACGACCACGAAGAAGTCGGCTCGTGCTCGGCCTGCGGTGCCGATGGCCCGATGCTCGAACAAACCCTGCGTCGCCTGCTGCCTGAAGGTGACGAATTCGTACGCACCATTCAGAAATCCCTGCTGGTTTCGGCCGACAACGCCCACGGTGTACACCCCAACTACGCCGACAAGCATGACGCCAACCATGGCCCGAAACTCAACGCCGGCCCGGTGATCAAGGTCAACAGCAACCAGCGCTACGCCACCAATAGTGAAACCGCTGGCTTTTTCCGCCACCTGTGCATGGCTGAAGAAGTACCGGTGCAAAGTTTCGTGGTGCGCAGCGACATGGGTTGCGGCTCGACCATCGGCCCGATCACTGCCAGCCACCTGGGCGTTCGCACCGTAGACATCGGTTTGCCGACGTTTGCGATGCACTCGATCCGTGAACTGTGCGGCAGCCACGACCTGGCTCACCTGGTCAAAGTGCTGAGCGCGTTCTACGCCTGCCAAGAGTTGCCGTAATACCTGTAGGAGCTGCCGTAGGCTGCGATCTTTTGATTTTGTTGTTCCGATAAAGATCAAAAGATCGCAGCCTACGGCAGCTCCTGCACACATCATCACCCGTTGTTTAAAAGCCACCTAGACTTTCAAATATACCTTCGACAAGGCTGTCTTCATGATCTCGATGTCTACCTTTCAAGCCATGCTGATCCCGATTCTTGCCGGGATGCTCATGCTGGCTATCGGCTTCAACTTTCGCGACAAAAATGCCGGCGTGTTCGCCATGTGGATCGGCATGCTAACGATTCTGGCCACGGTCATTTTCAAGATCCTCGCCAAACTCAACGAATAAATCCTCCCACCCGGCTCGCATTGATTTAGACGGGCTCGTACACTCGGTCGATCCGCTCCTTGCGAGGTTGACCGCCTAGTGTTCGCTCGTCTTTTCGCCCTGCCCTGCTTCTTCCTTGTCTGCCTGATGACGCTGCTGCCGATGGCGCCTGCCAATGCGGTCGGTTTGCCCGGCCTGCTCAACAGCCAGGCCAAGGCCCAGCCCGAAGCACAGGAGCCGCTGGGGCAATCCCTGGATGAAGTGATCAAGTCACTGGAGAACGATCAGCAGCGAACCAAGCTGCTGGCGGACCTGAAAAAACTTCGGGACGCCACCAAAAAAGCCCAGCCTGTCGCCGAAGAAGGCGTACTGGGTTTGATTGGTGGAACCCTGGCCGATCTCGAGAAGAAACTGTCAGGTGAGGACAGTCCTCTGACTCGCTGGTCCAGCGAGCTCGATCTGGCCAGCGAAGAGCTGAGCGCACTGGCACTCCCGGCCAATGAGTGGCTGCCCGTGTTTTTTGCCTTTGCCATGATTCTGATGGTCTGGAGCCTTTTGGCTGCCGCATTGATCTGGCTCAGCCATCGCGTGCGCATGCGCTTTGGCCTGACCGAAGAGTTGCCGCAGCACCCAAAGGCCCTGGACATGTTGCGCTTTGCGTTGCGCAAGCTCGGTCCGTGGCTGGTCGCCCTGGTCATCACGGTCTACATGAGTTACGCCCTGCCCTCGTCCCTGGGTAAAAGCCTGGCCATGGTGCTCGCTTATGCACTGGTAGTCGGCACCTGCTTCTCGGCGATCTGCGTGATTGCCTTTTCCCTGCTCGACGGCCCGCACCGCCACCGTGCCTTGTATATCCTGCGGCACCAGGCCTTTCGGCCTTTGTGGTTGATCGGCAGCTTCGCCGCTTTTGGTGAAGCCCTGAGCGATCCGCGATTGATCGACAGCCTCGGCAGCCATCTGGCGCATACCGCCGCAACAATCGCCAACGTCCTGGCCGCATTATCCACGGGCTTGTTCATCTTGCGTTTCCGCCGACCCATTGCCCATTTGATCCGCAATCAGCCGCTGTCACGACGTCTGACCCGCCGAGCCCTGAATGACACCCTCTCGATTCTCGGCACCTTCTGGTACGTGCCTGCCCTTGTGCTGGTAGGTATCTCACTGTTCGCCACATTCATTTCGGCGGGCGATACCAGCACAGCACTGCGTCAATCGCTTATCTGCACGGTGTTGCTGGTGCTGTGCATGGTCATCAACGGACTCGTGCGCCGCCATGCCTTGAAGCCGCAGCGCGGCATCAAGCGTCATGCGTTTTATTCCGAACGCCTGAAAAACTTCTTCTACACCATCGCGCATATGCTCGTATGGCTGAGCTTCATCGAACTCGGCCTGCGGGTCTGGGGCATGTCGTTGATCCGCTTCACCGAAGGCGACGGCCATGAAGTCAGCGTTAAGCTGTTCAGCCTCGCCGGTACGTTGCTATTCGCTTGGCTGATCTGGATTCTCAGCGACACTGCGGTGCATCACGCCCTGACCCGATCGCGCAAAGGCCTTGCCAATGCCCGCGCGCAAACGATGATGCCGCTGATCCGCAACGTGCTGTTCGTGGCAATTTTCATCATCGCGCTGATCGTTGCCCTGGCGAACATGGGCATGAACGTCACGCCACTGCTGGCCGGTGCCGGCGTGATCGGCCTGGCCATCGGTTTTGGTGCCCAGTCGCTGGTAGCTGATCTGATCACCGGTTTGTTCATCATCATTGAAGACTCCCTGGCCATCGACGATTACGTGGATGTCGGCGGCCACCTCGGTACTGTCGAGGGCCTGACCATCCGCACCGTGCGCCTGCGTGATATCGATGGCATCGTCCACACCATTCCATTCAGCGAAATCAAAAGCATCAAGAATTACTCGCGAGAATTCGGCTACGCGATTTTCCGGGTAGCGGTGCCGGCCAACATGGACATCGATAACGCAATCAAAATGATGCGCGACGTCGGCCAGAAGATGCGTACCGACCCGCTGCAGCGACGCAATATCTGGTCGCCACTGGAGTTTCAGGGCGTGGAAAGCTTCGAATCCGGCAATGCGATACTTCGCGCCCGGTTCAAGACGGCGCCGATCAAGCAATGGGAGGTATCGCGAGCGTTCAACCTGTCACTCAAACGGCACATGGATGAAGCCGGACTGGATCTGGCGACACCGCGGATGAGTATTCAGGTGATCACGGCCGGTGGCGGTCCGCAGAATGAGTAACGCTGTAGGAGCTGGCTTGCCAGCGATGACGGTTTAACGTCCAACGAAGAGGTTGAATGTTATGGCCTCATCGCTGGCAAGCCAGCTCCTACAAAAGCAGCGTCAGACCACATCGACACCGACATGAATCGCATCATGCCGCCAGAACTCCAGATCGCAGTCGATCAAGCGTTCATGCTGGTCATAGTTGACCCGGGCGATCCGCAGGCCGGGGCTGCCGACCGACACTTTCAATGCCGCCGCCGCGTCCACCGACAACGCCGTCGGTACAATTTCAAACCGCACCCGCCCGTAATGCAAATCGTAGTGCCGTGCATACAGCTCGGTGATCGATTGATTCAAATCGAAATCGAGAATCCCCGGAAAATACTGCGGATTGAGGTAATGCTCCACGTATAGCACCAGTCGCCCATCGATACGCCGTGAACGGCAAACCTGGATTACGCTCGACAGCGCCGGCAATTGCAGCCAGGCACAGACTGCCGCCGACGCTGGCTGCAAGCGCGCCGAAATCACTTCCGTTGACGGTTCACGCCCCTGCGCACTGACCATCGCGTGAAAGTGACTGCGCTGCATCAGGTTGTACGCCAGACGCGGAGGCGACACGAACCAGCCCCGGCGCTCTTCGCGATAAATCTGCCCTTGCGATTCCAACTGCAACAACGCTTCGCGCACCGTGATGCGCGTGGTGCCGAACAACTCGCTGAGTTTACGCTCGGCCGGCAACTTGCTGCCGGGCGCCAGCAAGCCATGGTCGAGTTGCTCCTGAAGCACTTGGCCGATGGCTGTCACCGCTTTTGTTGCCTCATCGCGCATCAACGTTACCTATCTGGACTAGACCAGCACTGTTTCGGGGCGGAACCGCACTGAGATCGGGGTTCATTTAATAGGGTGCAAGCGTAGGCAGTGCAGATGACCGAGAGATGACAAAGCCGCCCGACGGTCGCATCAAGGACCTGCAATAGATCGGCCAAGTCCCTTGTACTCCGGGGCCTTGGCCATGGTCTACGCTTAGCTGGCCCCAAGTGATACCTGGCGATAAGAGTCCTGCCCGGACGACGAGCGACATCAAAGTGTCATCCAGGCTCCTTAGATTGGCTCAGGTATTGCTGACCTAGACCAACACGAACCGCAATCGCAGCGTTGAATACGACCCAAGGAGCTTCGGAATGAAAAAGCTTTTCCTGGCATCACTGTTAGGCTCGACCATCGCAATGTGCACCGCCGCCATGGCGGCAGATGACTTGAAAACCCTGGAAGCCGCTGCGAAAGCGGAAGGCGCCGTCAACAGCGTTGGTATGCCTGACGACTGGGCAAACTGGGCTGGCACCTGGAAAGACCTGAGCGACAAATACGGCCTCAAGCACATCGATACCGACATGAGCTCGGCCCAGGAAATCGCCAAGTTCGCCGCCGAAAAAGATAACGCCAGCGCCGACATCGGTGATGTGGGCGCCGCGTTCGGTCCGATCGCGGTCAAGCAAGGCGTGGTCCAGCCATACAAGCCTTCGACCTGGGATCAGGTGCCCGCCTGGGCCAAGGACAAGGATGGCAACTGGGCGCTGGCCTACACCGGGACCATCGCGTTCATCGTCAACAAGAAGCTTCTGCACGGCTCCGAAGCACCGACCAAATGGGCTGACCTCAAGACCGGCAAATACAAGGTTTCCATCGGCGACGTGAGCACCGCTGCACAGGCAGCCAATGGTGTTCTGGCGGCGGCACTGGCCAACGGCGGCGATGAGAAGAACCTTCAGCCAGCTTTGCTGATGTTCGCTGACATCGCCAAGCAAGGTCGCCTGTCGATGGCCAACCCGACCATCGCCACCATGGAAAAAGGTGAAATCGAAGTCGGCGTGGTCTGGGACTTCAACGGTTTGAGCTACAAGGCCAAGATGGCCAACCCCGATGACTACGTGGTACTGATCCCGTCCGACGGCTCGGTGATTTCCGGCTACACCACCATCATCAACAAGTACGCAAAAAACCCGAACGCCGCCAAGCTGACCCGCGAATACATCTTCAGCGACGCCGGCCAGATCAACCTCGCCAAAGGCAACGCCCGTCCGATCCGGGCCGAGCACCTGACCCTGCCAGCCGAGGTGCAGGCCAAACTGCTGCCTAACGAGCAGTACAAGAAGGTCACGCCGATCAAAGACGCGGACGCATGGGAAAAGACCTCCAAGGCCCTTCCTCAGAAGTGGCAGGAAGAAGTCATTATCAATATGCAGTAATGCTGCATCTGTAGGAGCCGGCTTGCTGGCGATCCAGACACTGCGGTCTGTTTGATCACCGCGGCGATGCATTCGCCAGCAAGTCGGCTCCTACAGGCTTGACGATTTTTCACGTTTTGCGGAGTCCCATTCCCCATGAAGCACAACGTCATCCTTGTCGTGCTCGACGGCCTCAACTACGAGGTCGCCCGCCACGCCATGGGACACCTGCAGGCCTACGTCGGCGCAGGACGCGCAGCACTCTACAAACTGCAGTGCGAACTGCCGGCCCTGTCACGGCCGCTGTACGAATGCATCCTGACCGGTGTCACCCCAATCGACAGCGGCATCGTCCACAACCATGTCTCGCGCCTGTCCAATCAACGCAGCATCTACCATTACGCCACCGAGGCCGGTCTGACGACTGCGGCGGCGGCCTACCACTGGGTCAGCGAGCTGTATAACCGTTCGCCTTTCGTGGCTGCGCGGGACCGTCATACCGACGATCCGACACTGCCGATCCAGCACGGGCATTTCTATTGGAGCGATCACTACCCGGACGCGCACCTGTTCGCCGACGCCGAGAACCTGCGCCTGCGCCATGCTCCGAACTTCTTGCTGATCCATCCCATGAACATCGACGACGCCGGGCACAAGCACGGCCTCGACACCCCGCAGTACCGCAACAGCGCCCGATCGGCCGACATTATTCTGGCCGACTACCTGCAAGGCTGGCTCGACGCCGGTTATCAGGTATTGGTGACCGCCGACCACGGCATGAACAACGACCGCTCCCACAATGGCTTGCTCCCGGAGGAGCGCGAAGTGCCGTTGTTTGTCCTCGGGGATGCCTTCAGTTTCGATGCCGAGGCCGAACCGAAGCAGACCGACATCTGCGGTACTGTTTGCGAACTGTTGGGTGTGCCCCACGACAAACCGGTCTGCCGGGAGCTTGTGAAGTGAGTCCCATGACCCGCAGCAAATACCTGGCAGCCCTGTGCCTGGTACCATTTGCACTGTTCTTTATCGTGTTCGAAATCGCCCCGCTGATCTGGGTCATGGTCAACAGCCTGGAATCGGAAGAGTTCGGCTGGGGCCTGGCTAATTTCACCAGGATCTTCAGTTCAAAGTTTTACCTGCAGGCGATCCAGTACAGTCTCGAGATCAGCCTCTGGTCCAGCGTGTTCGGGATCATCATCGCAGTGCTCGGCGCTTATTCTCTGCGCCGGGTCGATTCGAAGCTGCGCAATTTCGTCAACGCTTTCGCCAACATGACCAGCAACTTCGCCGGCGTGCCCCTGGCCTTCGCATTCATCATCCTGCTCGGTTTCAACGGCAGCTTCACCATCATGCTCAAGCAGGCCGGGATCATTCAGGATTTCAACCTGTACTCGAAAACCGGGCTGATCATTCTCTACACCTATTTCCAGATACCACTCGGCGTGTTGCTGCTCTATCCAGCCTTTGATGCCCTGCGCGAGGACTGGCGCGAGTCCGCCGCGCTGCTCGGTGCCAGCGGCTGGCAGTTCTGGCGGCACATCGGCCTGCCGGTGCTGACCCCGGCGTTGCTCGGCACCTTCGTGATTCTGCTGGCCAACGCCCTTGGGGCTTACGCCACGGTGTACGCCCTGACCACCGGTAACTTCAACGTGCTGCCGATCCGAATCGCGGCGATGGTCTCGGGGGACATTTCACTGGACCCGAATCTGGCCAGTGCCCTGGCCGTGGTGCTGGTGGCCTTGATGACCCTGGTAACCATCGTGCATCAGTTGCTGCTGAAGAGGAGCTACCATGTCTCGCGCTGAACTGGGGCCTGCCGGCGTCTACCACCGCATCGTGGTGTATCTGCTGTTTGCGATCCTGCTAATGCCACTGCTCGGCACGCTGATCTACTCGGTCGCCAGCAGTTGGTCGGCGACCATCCTGCCCAGCGGATTCACCTTCAAGTGGTATGTCCAGTTGTGGAGCGATCCGCGCTTTCTGCATGCGTTCGGTCAATCATTGCTGGTCTGCGTTGGCGCGCTGATTCTGTCGGTGGTGCTGATTCTGCCGCTGCTGTTCGTCGTGCACTACCACTTCCCGAAACTCGACGTGCTGATGAATATCCTGATTTTGCTGCCCTTCGCCGTACCGCCCGTAGTGTCATCGGTTGGACTGTTGCAGCTCTACGGATCGGGGCCTTTCGCAATGGTGGGTACACCGTGGATCCTGATCGGTTGTTACTTCACGGTGGCTTTGCCGTTCATGTACCGGGCGATCACCAATAACCTGCAGGCGATCAACCTGCGCGACTTGATGGACGCCGCCCAATTGCTCGGTGCCAGCACCTTCCAGGCGGCTTTCCTGGTGGTGTTGCCCAATTTGCGCAAGGGCCTGATGGTCGCCCTGCTGCTGTCGTTCTCGTTTCTGTTTGGTGAATTCGTGTTCGCCAACATCCTCGTCGGCACCCGCTACGAAACCCTGCAGGTCTATCTCAATAACATGCGCAACAGCAGCGGCCATTTCACCAGTGCGCTGGTGATTTCCTACTTCTTCTTTGTGCTGGTTCTGACCTGGATCGCCAATATCTTGAACAGGGACAAAAGCGAATGAGCTATGTCAGCGTCCAACATCTTCAGAAAAATTACGCGGGCACCACGGTGTTCAGCGACATCAATTGCGAAATACAAAAAGGCGAATTTGTCACCCTGCTCGGCCCATCCGGCTGCGGCAAGTCGACGCTACTGCGCTGCATTGCCGGTCTGACTTCGGTCGATGGCGGCAAAATCCTGCTCGATGATCTCGATCTCGTGCCGTTGAGCCCGCAAAAACGCGGAATCGGCATGGTGTTCCAGAGCTATGCGCTGTTCCCCAACATGACCGTGGAGCAGAACGTCGCCTTCGGTCTGCGCATGCAAAAGGTCAATGCCGATGACAGCCAGAAACGCGTCGCCGAAGTGCTCAGACTGGTGGAGCTCAATGAGTTCGCCGCGCGTTACCCTCATCAGCTCTCGGGCGGCCAGTGCCAACGCGTCGCCCTCGCCCGCTCGTTGGTGACCCGACCACGCCTGTTGCTGCTGGATGAGCCGCTGTCGGCCCTGGATGCGCGAATTCGCAAACACTTGCGCGAACAAATCCGTCAGATTCAGCGCGAGCTGGGCCTGACCACGATTTTCGTCACACACGATCAGGAAGAAGCCCTGACGATGTCTGACCGGATTTTCCTGATGAATCAGGGAAAGATCGTACAAAGCGGCGATGCTGAAACCCTCTACACTGCCCCCGTGGATGTGTTCGCGGCAGGCTTCATCGGCAACTACAACCTGCTGGACGCCGACAGTGCCTCGAAACTGCTGCAACGACCGATCAGCAAGCGCATCGCGATTCGCCCGGAGGCCATCGAGTTGAGTCTTAACGGCGAACTGGACGCGCAAGTGCGCAGCCATAGCTTGCTGGGTAACGTGATTCGCTACCGGGTAGAAGCCCGGGGCGTGGAATTGGTCGTGGACGTACTCAATCGCTCGGCGGCCGACCTGCATCCCGACGGTCAGCGCCTGGCGCTTTCCATCGATCCGACGGCCCTGTGTGAGGTAGCCTGATGACTTTGCTGACGCTGAAGAGAGAACTGCACTGATGGCCCTGGCAATTTTTGATCTGGACGAAACCCTGATCCACGGCGACTGTGCTTCGCTGTGGAGCGAACAAATGGTCCGCCTCGGCTGGGTCGACGGTGAATCGTTCCTGAGTCGCGACAAGGAATTGATGGACGCCTACGGCCGGGGCCACCTGGCGATGGAGGACTACATGGCCTTCAGCCTGGAACCGTTGATCGGACGTACCCCCGCCGAAGTAGAGCATTTGGTTGGGCCTTGGGTTGAAGACTTCATCGAACCGATCATTTTCAGCGACGCCACCAAAACCATTGCGGCGCACCGCAAGGCTGGTGACCGGATTCTGGTGATCTCCGCTTCGGGCACCCACCTGGTCGGCCCCATCGCCGAGCGCCTGGGTATCGACGAGATCCTCGGCATCGAACTGGAAGTCGCCCACGGGGTTTACAGCGGCCATACCGTCGGCACCCTGACCTACCGCGAAGGCAAGATCACCCGTTTGCTGGAATGGCTGGATGCAGAAGAGGAAAACCTTGAAGGCGCGAGTTTCTATTCCGACTCACGCAATGATCTACCGCTGTTGCTGAAGGTGGATTACCCGCATGTGGTCAACCCTGATCCGGTGTTGCTCGAGCACGCCGAAAAAGCTGGCTGGCCGATCCATCACTGGAAGTAACCCGAAACCTGTAGGAGCTGGCTTGCCAGCGAAAGCGGTGTGTCATTCAACGATCCATTGACTGACACGACGTCTTCGCGGGCAAGCCGCGCTCCTACAGGTCCAGTGTTGTCAGCTCAGGCTTTCATCAATCACCAACACCACTTTCCCCGCCACGTTGTTACTCGCCAACTCGGCAAACGCGGCCTCCGCATCCTTGATCGCAAAAGTCCTGGCCAATTGCGGACTCAACCGCCCTTCGGCAAACAACGGCCAGACATGCTGGCTCAAATCACTGAACAGATCAGCCTTGAACTGATCATCGCGAGTGCGCAAGGTTGAGCCCAGCAATTGCACACGCTTGGCCAGCACCTGAGCAAGATCGAGCTTGGCCTCGCGCCCGCCCATCAATCCGATCAGCACCCAACGCCCGTCCTGAGCCAGGAGTTTGAGGTTCAGCGACGCGTAATTGCCGCCCACCGGGTCGAGGATCACATCGAACGGTCCGAGATCCCTGAGACTTTCCAGATCACCGTTGCGCACCACACCGCCCTGCGCCCCCAGTGCCTCGCAATACGCCAGACGCTCTGCGGACCCGACGCTGACCCAACACGGGTTACCAAACGCCTTGCACAGCTGAATGGCCGCTGAACCGATTCCACTTGCCCCGGCGTGCAGCAGAACTTTCTGACCGGGTTTGAGCGCAGCCAGTTGAAACAAATTCAGCCAGACTGTTGCATAAACCTCAGGCAATGCCGCCGCCTCGATCAATGTCATTGCGTCGGGAACCGGCAGCACATGCCGCCCGTCGACAACCACCTCTTCGGCCATCCCACCCCCGGCCAGCAAGGCGCAAACCCGATCGCCCACCTTCCATGACGTTCCCGGGCCGACCTCGCTGATCACCCCCGAACACTCTAGACCGAGCACTTGGCTTGCCCCTGGCGGGGGCGGATAAAGGCCTGCTTTCTGCAACAAATCGGCGCGATTGAGACCTGCTGCCGACACTCGAATGCGAACTTGCCCTACATCGCACGTAGGACTCGGCTCATCAACCCACACCACTTGACCGTCAACGCCTTGCAATGCTTTCACAGTGCCTCCATAGTGAGTCTGGACTGAGCCCGAAGCTATAGCGCCGGGCTTTTTGCATTATGCGACCGGCTCCCAAAGAACCGGCGACTTCAAAGACGGCCTAATATGCGTTATCAATTGTCCCCGCGTCGAATCAGCATGAAGCATTTGTTCCCCAGCACCGCCCTCGCCTTATTCATTGGTATCGGCTTGCTGCCGATGTCGAGCAATACATTCGCAGCCAATAGCTGGGACAAGCTTCAGCCCGATCGTGACGAAGTGATCGCCAGCCTGAACGTCGTGGAGTTGCTCAAGCGCCACCACTACAGCAAGCCACCACTCGATGACGCGCGCTCGGTGATCATCTACGACAGCTACCTCAAGCTGCTGGATCCGTCGCGCAGCTATTTCATGGCCAGCGACATTGCCGAATTCGACAAGTGGAAGACGCAGTTCGACGACTTCCTCAAAAGCGGCGACCTCAACGCCGGCTTCACCATCTACAAGCGCTATCTGGACCGCGTCAAGGCGCGTCTGGACTTCGCCCTTGCCGAGCTGAACAAAGGCGTCGACAAGATCGACTTCACCACCAAGGAAACCTTGCTGATCGACCGCAAGGACGCCTCGTGGCTCAAGTCCACCGCAGAGCTCGATGACCTGTGGCGCAAACGCGTCAAGGACGAAGTCCTGCGCATGAAGATCGCCGGCAAAGACTCCAAGCAGATCCAGGAAACCCTGACCAAGCGCTACAAGAACCAGTTGGCGCGCCTGGACCAGACTCGCGCGGAAGACATCTTCCAGGCGTACATCAACACCTTCGCCATGTCCTACGACCCGCACACCAACTATCTGTCGCCGGATAACGCGGAAAACTTCGACATCAACATGAGCCTGTCCCTGGAAGGCATCGGCGCGGTGTTGCAGAGCGACAACGACCAGGTGAAAGTCGTGCGCCTGGTGCCGGCAGGCCCTGCCGACAAGACCAAGCAGGTTGCTCCGGCCGACAAGATCATCGGCGTTGCCCAGGGCAACAAAGAAATGGTCGATGTGGTGGGCTGGCGTCTGGACGAAGTGGTCAAGCTGATCCGTGGCCCGAAAGGCACCGTGGTCCGCCTGGAAGTGATCCCGGCCAGCAATGCGCCGAACGACCAGACCAGCAAGATCGTGCCGATCACTCGCGAAGCGGTAAAACTTGAAGACCAGGCCGTGAAGAAGTCGGTGCTGAACCTGAAACAGGACGGCAAGGACTACAAGCTCGGCGTCATCGAGATCCCGGCCTTCTACCTGGACTTCAAAGCCTTTCGCGCTGGCGACCCGGATTACAAGAGCACCACCCGCGACGTCAAGAAGCTGCTGACCGAGTTGCAGAAAGACAAAGTCGACGGCGTCGTCATCGACCTGCGCAACAATGGCGGCGGTTCCTTGCAAGAGGCCACCGAGCTGACCAGCCTGTTCATCGACAAAGGGCCGACCGTGCTCGTGCGTAACGCCGATGGGCGCGTCGATGTACTTGAAGATGAAAACCCGGGGGCGTTCTACAAGGGCCCGATGGCGTTGCTGGTCAACCGCTTGTCCGCCTCGGCTTCGGAGATTTTCGCCGGCGCCATGCAGGACTATCACCGCGCATTGATCATCGGCGGCCAGACCTTCGGCAAAGGCACCGTGCAGACCATTCAGCCGCTCAACCATGGCGAACTGAAGCTGACCCTGGCCAAGTTTTACCGGGTTTCCGGCCAGAGCACTCAGCATCAAGGCGTCTTGCCGGACATCGACTACCCGTCGATCATCGACACCAAGGAAATCGGTGAAAGTGCCCTGCCGGAAGCCATGCCGTGGGACACCATCCGCGCCGCCATCAAGCCAGCGGCCGACCCGTTCAAGCCGTATCTTTCGCAGCTCAAATCCGAGCATGACGTACGTACAGCCAAGGACGCGGAGTTCGTGTTCATCCGCGACAAACTGGCACTGGCGCAGAAGCTGATGTCCGAGAAAACCGTCAGCCTCAACGAAGCCGAACGTCGTGCCCAACACGCCGACATCGAAGCCAAGCAACTGGTCATGGAAAACATCCGTCGCAAGGCCAAGGGCGAAGAACCGCTCAAAGAGCTGAAGAAAGAAGACGAGGATGCGATCGCGGCCGAGGATGACAAGACCAAGCCAGAAGACGATGCCTACCTGAGCGAAACCGGGCGGATCCTGCTGGACTACCTGAAACTCAATACGGCAGTGGCCAAGCACTAACGGCAATTGATGTCGACGCTCCTCGGAGCGTCATCAAATAATCATCGTTGTGCTGTGTAATACGGGACTGGGCGTGCTTTTGATATCAAAGGCACCCCCGGTCTTTTTTTTTGCCAGAAATCGCCATGCCCCCAACCGAACAGCTGAGTGCTTGAGCTCAATCCTGGCTCAGCGGTTTGCACAGCCTGCTCCAGCCGATCAGCAGCCTTTCTGAACAGACCGGTTAGAGAGGGGGCACTGATTTCAGGTCATCGTCGGAGCAGAAAGTTTGCAGCTCTTTCAATTTGATTGGCGCCAAGGGATGTCCGGCCTTTGCAGCCAACGCCCAGAACCGCGCCGCCTCACCCGGATCCGGTGCCTTGGCCGGCGTCCCCGCCAAGCTGATCACGCCCATCTGATAAGCCGCCTTGCCATCCCCCGCCAGGGCCGCCAGACGCAACAAGCGCACCCCTTCCTCACGAGCACCGAGGCCAACACCGCGAAAGGTCAGGATGTGCCCATAGAAGCTCTGAGCGCCGACATCACCCAGATTGGCCATACGGGCGAACTGGCCTTCGAGCCAGCGCCAGCCTCGCGGCTGACGAACCAACCACGACCAGTGAAACAGCCTGCGCGCGAGCCAATAGCCGGCTCGTGCCTTTAATTGCAGAAACACTCAGGCCTCTGCCGATTCCGGGTATTCGTATTCAAATACCCGCACCACTTCCGACGCATGCCAGGACGCTGCGGCAACGCCGTCGGAGGGACCTGAAAAACGCCCCAGGCGCTCGACACACTCGAAGAAACCGGTACGCGGCAAACGGCTGGCACCCTGGCTGATCACCAACGAACTGCGCAGCGGCTGTTCGGCCCGGGCATCGAGCGCCGCCAAATGCTCAAGGGCTGCCGTCAGGGTTTGCATGGCTGGGGTCGGCAACTGCAAACGCTCCAGCAGTGCCCGATAAGTCAGGAGATGGCGCTGACGGCGCGCCTGATCCAGCTCCCCCAGCAATCCGTCCCAATGTTGACGACTGATGCGTACGCTCACGATTCATCCCTCCACCCTGGCACCGTCAACTCCCAGGCCAGGCTGCGGCGAATCGCGGCGTCGGGCAGACGCTCGCCACTCTCGATCATGGCCAGATAAGACGGGCTGATGCCTACCGTGCGGGCCAGCGCCTCAATGGCGATGCCCTTCCCTTCGCGCAAACTGCGTAGTTCTTCCAGGCCCGGAAGAACCTGATCGGGTGCTGCCTTTTGAAGCTTCGAGACTTCAGGCGACGGTTGCTCCTTGATGCCTGCCGCTTTGAGTAAAGCCTGATACTGAGCCCATGGCAGAACCGCATATTCGGGTTCGCCTTCGCGTGTAATTATCTGAATATCCATGACTACCCCGTAGGACAACAACACTTAGCGAGTCGGCACTTTTCCCTAGAAGTGTAATCCTAACAGCGGCCAAGGTCGCGGGGGGCATCAATCTATGGGCGAGACGGGGTCAGCTCATTTTTTTTTCGGGCCTTGAAGGTGCAACTGCTCCGGGTTGTCGGGCAGGCGCTCGACCACTGCGAGCTTCTCTGGCCCCTGACGCTTGCGCCAGGCGCGGAAGGCATTGAGTTCATCGTCGAGCACTTTCATCAACCAGGCCAGCACGGCAATGTCATCGATCATGCCGAACAGCGGCAGAAAGTCCGGTATGGCGTCGACCGGACTGAGGAAATACATCAGACCGGCGACGACCGAAACCAGGGCCTTCGGGCTTATGGCACGATATTCACCACGCCAATAAGCCAGACAGAGCGCCTGCAACAAGCGCAGGTCATCCTTGATCTTGCCCAGGCGATTGCCTTGGCTAGCGCCTTTGCTGGCTACGGCGAACAACAAAGTCGGCAAACGCCCGCGTGCGAGCAGGCGCCCGGCCAATGGCAGGAAACGAGCGAAACTCCAGGGTGCTTTCATCATTCCTCCCGTTGAAATGTTATCCACACAAATTGTGGATAACCTTGTGAACAGAGCTGATTTTCAGGGCTGCAAGCCCCGTTTCACAAGGCCCCGGCTCAGATCGGGCGTTTTTTGCCCATCGAAAAAATCCCATAATTTCATTGACTTGGCACGCCGAGGCAGCTAGCCCCGTTGCCTACATTGGCTATGACTCTCGCTTGGGACATCTGTTCGCTTTGTTTACCTGCGCTGAACGCCAGATGCAACAACGCCCCGCATGAGCGAGGCGTTGTACTTGAAGCAGTCGCTGATTATTTGGCAGCGGCGTCTTCTTTCGTCGGATCCTTGATCGCCAGCAGTTCCAGGTCGAACACCAGCACCGAGTTGGCTGGGATCGCCGGGCTCGGGCTTTGTGCGCCGTACGCCAGGTCCGCAGGGATGTACAGTTTGTACTTCTCGCCAACGTGCATTAGTTGCAGGCCTTCGACCCAACCCGGGATCACACCACTGACCGGCAGATCGATCGGGCTGCCGCGCTCGACGGAGCTGTCGAATACGGTGCCGTTGGTCAGCTTGCCGGTGTAGTGAACGGTCACTACGTCAGTCGGCTTTGGCTGAGCGCCTTCGGCTTTCTGCACAACCTCGTACTGCAGACCCGACGCAGTGGTCGTCACGCCGGCTTTCTTGCCGTTTTCTTCGAGGAATTTCTTGCCGGCAGCTGCCGACTCTTCGCTCATTTTGGCCATGCGCTCTTCAGCACGCTTTTGCAACGCGGCGAACGCTTCAACCAGTTCCTCATCTTTGAGCTTCTGCTCTTTCTTGCCGACGGCGTCTTCGATGCCCTGGGCTACAGCTTTGGAATCCAGGTCATCCATGCCTTCCTGAGCCAGGCTCTTGCCCATGTTCAGGCCGATTCCGTAGGAAGCTTTTTGCGCCGGAGTTTTCAGCTCTACGCTGGTCTGCGAGTCACAACCCGCGAGTACCAGGCTAACCAGGGCTACCGCCGCCGCCAACCGATGCTGTTTCATGCTATTTCCTTGTTCATGCGCCTAAAGGGCAATCGAGTAAAGCCGCGAGCTTATCAGGCCGCCACGACCAATGGCTACCGGCATGAGAGCTGAAAAGCTCCGATAAGTTCAGGTGTTTAAACGCATTTCAGGAATCGGGTAATGAAGTTTCATTCATCTTCCCCTCATGCAGGCAATTTCTGAACCTGCAACATATTGCGTAATGGCCTCCTGCCGCTCTTTGGACGCACAGGCATAAAAGAATGACAACTGGACAAGGACGCTCATCTTGCGCTCGATTTTCAGCCTGCCGGGCTTGCTGGCAGTTCTGCCCGGGCGTCGACCCAGCGCGGGAACCAGATGCCTGGCGTCAGCTTTGAGTTTTTCGCGAGCAGGTTCGCCCCTACACAGGAAAGCCAAACACCAGACAGCAAAAAGCCCGCATTTAGCGGGCTTTCTGTGGTGACCTGGCGTTCAGTGGTCCAGGTAACCGAATATGGCGCAGCGGACGGGACTCGAACCCGCGACCCCCGGCGTGACAGGCCGGTATTCTAACCGACTGAACTACCGCTGCGCGTAGCGTTGAAAGTAAATGGTGGGTGATGACGGGATCGAACCGCCGACATTCTGCTTGTAAGGCAGACGCTCTCCCAGCTGAGCTAATCACCCTTTACCTTCGTTGCGGGGCACATTATGCCACAGGTTTTTATAAAGTGTTGATTTAATTGAAGTTTTTTTCAAATAAATCTAAAAACCGGTGAAACGATGCGACCCGCAGGAACAACATACAAACTTGGAGCAGAAAAAAACCCGCGTTAGCGGGCTTTTCCGTGGTGACCTGGCGTTCAGCGTTCCAGGTTACCGAATATGGCGCAGCGGACGGGACTCGAACCCGCGACCCCCGGCGTGACAGGCCGGTATTCTAACCGACTGAACTACCGCTGCGCGTAACACTGAAAACGAATGGTGGGTGATGACGGGATCGAACCGCCGACATTCTGCTTGTAAGGCAGACGCTCTCCCAGCTGAGCTAATCACCCTTCGCTTCGGTGTGGCGCGCATTCTACGGAGCGACCCCACCTCTGGCAAGCACTTTTTTAAATAATTTTCTTAGCCCTTCCAAAGGCTTAGAGAAAGGTTGGCCTATGGCACGGCGAAGACAATAATGCCCCCCTTTGCATATAAGGAGAGACTTACCCCATGTGGTTCAAAAACCTGCTTATCTATCGCCTGACCCAAGATCTGCCTGTTGATGCCGAGGCGTTGGAAACTGCACTGGCCACCAAACAGGCGCGTCCATGTGCAAGCCAGGAGTTGACCACCTACGGTTTCGTCGCGCCGTTCGGCAAAGGCGAAGATGCTCCGCTGGTGCATGTCAGCGGCGACTTCCTGCTGGTTTCCGCGCGCAAAGAAGAACGCATCCTGCCGGGCAGCGTCGTGCGTGACGCGGTCAAGGAAAAGGTCGAAGAGATCGAGGCCGAGCAAATGCGCAAGGTCTATAAGAAGGAACGCGATCAGATCAAGGATGAAATTATCCAGGCCTTCCTGCCTCGCGCCTTTATCCGCCGCTCGTCGACCTTCGCTGCCATCGCGCCGAAGCAAGGTTTGATCCTGGTCAACTCGGCCAGCCCGAAACGGGCCGAAGACTTGCTGTCGACGCTGCGTGAAGTGATCGGCACCTTGCCGGTGCGCCCACTGACCGTGAAGATGTCTCCAACCGCGACCATGACCGAGTGGGTCACCACTCAGAAAGCCGCGGATGACTTCTTTGTGCTGGACGAATGCGAACTGCGTGACACACACGAAGACGGCGGCATCGTGCGCTGCAAACGTCAGGACCTGACCAGCGAAGAAATCCAGCTGCACCTGAGCACCGGCAAAGTCGTGACTCAATTGTCGTTGGCCTGGCAGGACAAACTGTCGTTCGTTCTCGACGACAAAATGGTGGTCAAGCGCCTGAAGTTCGAAGACCTGCTGCAAGACCAGGCAGAACAGGACGGTGGTGATGAAGCCCTGGGTCAACTGGATGCCAGCTTCACCCTGATGATGCTGACCTTCGGCGACTTCCTGCCGGCGCTGGTTGAGGCGTTGGGCGGGGAAGAGACGCCACAGGGCATCTGATTGCCTTGATCGGCGGCGCTTGGAAAAGATCGCAGCCTTCGGCAACTCCTACGTTGATTCGGTTGGCCGCAAATAATGCGGATTGACCTGATTCCTGTAGGAGCTGCCGCAGGCTGCGATCTTTTTTTGTAAGCCGCGTATGCTTAGCTCCCTAACGCTTTCACTCTAATAAGGAACAAGCCATGCGCGCACTGGCTGCTTTAAGTCGTTTTGTCGGCAACACTTTCGCTTACTGGGTTCTGATTTTCGCCGTCGTGGCCTTCTTGCAACCGGCATGGTTCATCGGCCTCAAAGGCGCCATCGTGCCCTTGCTGGGGCTGGTGATGTTCGGCATGGGCCTGACCCTCAAACTCGAAGACTTCGCCGAAGTCGCCCGCCATCCATGGCGCGTGGCACTGGGCGTGGTTGCGCATTTCGTGATCATGCCCGGAGTAGCGTGGCTGCTCTGCCAGGCGTTTCATTTACCGCCGGAAATCGCTGTCGGTGTGATTCTGGTCGGCTGCTGCCCGAGCGGTACTTCTTCTAACGTAATGACCTGGCTAGCGCGCGGGGATCTGGCGCTGTCGGTGGCGATTGCCGCGGTCACTACACTCCTCGCTCCATTGCTGACACCCGCGCTGATCTGGCTGCTGGCTTCGGCCTGGTTGCCGGTGTCTTTCATGGAGCTGTTCTGGTCGATCCTGCAAGTGGTGTTGCTGCCGATCGTGTTGGGCGTGGTTGCCCAGCGCGTGCTCGGCGACAAGGTTCGTCATGCGGTGGACGTATTGCCGTTGGTGTCCGTGGTCAGCATCGTGATCATTGTTACCGCCGTGGTCGCCGCCAGCCAGGCGAAGATCGCTGAGTCCGGCCTGCTGATCATGGCCGTGGTCATGCTGCACAATAGCTTTGGCTATCTGCTGGGTTACTTCACTGGCCGTGTATTCAAGCTGCCATTGGCGCAGCGCAAATCCCTGGCACTGGAAGTCGGCATGCAGAACTCCGGATTGGGCGCCGCGTTGGCCAGCGCACACTTTTCACCACTGGCGGCGGTACCGAGCGCGCTGTTCAGCGTCTGGCACAATATTTCCGGGGCGTTACTCTCAACGTATTTCCGCCGCATGAGCGAAAAAGAAGATCGCGAAGTCGCTGCGCAGCAAGCGACTGACTGATTCGCGAACTTGATCCCCGGGTTAATGCTGGGCACTATATTGCGCAACGCGAGGACGACCTCGCGGCTCAATCGAGTCATTAATCTGGGGACGACCCCGTCAATCGATGGAGGTCTCTCTTGTCCTGGATCATTCTGTTTTTCGCCGGTCTGTTCGAAGTGGGCTGGGCCGTCGGCCTGAAATACACCGACGGCTTCAGCCGCCCGCTCCCCACTGCACTGACCGTGGCGGCCATGGCCATCAGCCTTGGCTTGCTGGGCCTGGCCATGAAGGAACTGCCGCTGGGCACGGCCTATGCGATCTGGACCGGGGTCGGCGCTGTCGGCACGGTGATCGCCGGGATCATTCTGTTTGGCGAGTCGATGGCGTTGTTTCGGTTGGCCAGTGTGGCGTTGATTATTGCCGGGTTGGTTGGGCTCAAGGTCAGCGCTTAGGCCACTGACGCTATCGCTGGCAGGCTAGCTCCCACATCGGAATGCATTCCCCTGTGGGAGCTAGCCTGCTAGCGATGAGGTCCGCACAGACACCTGTTATCTGACTGCCCCACGCAACTCACCGACCAATGCCTGCAACTTCGCCGGCTCTGCTGCATTAACCGCCACTGCCGGGCCTGCCACCAGCGTCACCCGTGACCACAATCGGCGAAACACCCCTTTGCCCGGATCACGACTGAAAAAACTCCCCCACAACCCCTGCAAGGCCAACGGAATCACCGGCACCGACGTCTCTTCGAGAATCCGCGTGAGACCGCCTTTGAACTCATTGATCTCGCCATCAGCCGTCAACTTGCCCTCAGGGAAGATGCACACCAGCTCCCCATCCTTCAGATAACGGGCAATACGCGTGAAGGCCTGTTCGTAGATCTGGATGTCTTCATGACGCCCGGCGATAGGAATCGTCCCCGCCGTGCGAAAGATGAAATTGAGCACCGGCAGATTGTAGATCTTGTAATACATCACAAAGCGAATAGGCCGACGCACCGCGCCGCCAATCAACAGCGCATCGACGAACGACACGTGGTTACACACCAATAACGCGGCACCTTCGTCCGGAATCAGATCCAGATTGCGATGCTCCACGCGGTACATGGAATGGCTCAGCAGCCAGATCATGAAACGCATGGTGAATTCGGGGACGATCTTGAATATGTAGGCGTTGACGCCGATGTTCAGTAACGACACCACCAGGAACAGCTGCGGGATCGACAGCTTGGCGATACTCAGCAAAACGATCGAAACAATCGCCGAGACCACCATGAACAGTGCATTGAGAATGTTGTTCGCGGCAATCACCCGCGCCCGCTCGTTCTCGGCGGTACGCGACTGGATCAACGCATACAACGGCACAATATAGAATCCACCGAACACACCCAGACCCAGGATGTCGAACAGCACCAGCCAGGTGTGGCCGAAGCCGAGAATCTCGATCCAGCCGTGCCCCGTTGCACTGTCCGGAATCCCACCGGAATGCCACCACAACAGCAAGCCAAAAACGGTCAGACCGAACGATCCGAAGGGCACCAATCCGATCTCGACTTTGCGCCCGGAAAGCTTCTCGCAAAGCATCGAGCCCATCGCAATGCCTACGGAGAACACGGTCAGAATCAGGGTGACCACGGTCTCGTCACCGAGCATCCACTCCTTGGCATACGCCGGGATCTGCGTCAGGTAAATCGCCCCGACAAACCAGAACCACGAGTTGCCGACAATTGAACGAGACACTGCCGGGGTTTGCCCCAGGCCCAGTTTCAGCGTGACCCAGGACTGGCTGAAAATATTCCAGTTCAGGCGCATTTCCGGCGTGGCGGCTGCGGCGCGGGGAATGCTGCGACTGGCCAGGTAACCGAGCACGGCGATACCAATGATTGCGGTGGAAACGATGGGGGCGTAATGCCCGGACGACATCATGATCCCGGCGCCGATGGTGCCGGCGAGGATCGCCAGGAATGTGCCCATTTCCACCAGGCCATTGCCACCGACCAATTCATCTTCGCGCAAGGCCTGAGGCAAGATCGAATACTTCACCGGCCCGAACAGTGCCGAGTGGGTGCCCATGGCGAACAGCGCCACCAGCATCAGCGACAGGTGATCAAACAGGAAGCCGACCGCTCCGACCGCCATGATGGCGATCTCACCGAGCTTGATCAGGCGGATCAACGCATCTTTGGCGAATTTTTCCCCGAACTGTCCGGCCAGGGCCGAAAACAGAAAAAACGGCAGAATAAACAGCAGTGCGCACAGGTTGACCCAGATCGAGCGATCACCCTCGATGGACAACTTGTACAAAATGGCCAGGATCAACGACTGCTTGAAGACGTTGTCGTTGAATGCCCCCAGGGACTGGGTAATGAAGAACGGCAGGAAGCGCCGGGTGCGCAGCAAGGTGAACTGTGAGGGGTGACTCATTCCATGTGTCTCTGATGTGGGTAAGAGTGGCCTGGATTCTTTACAGGATTATCAAACGTCGATCCAGGCCACACATTACCCAATCTTTGCGGCTTATTTCTTTAATCCGGCAATGCATGGCGATACAAACAACTCTCCGCGCCATGCGCCCAACACTGTTCGCTTGCCAACGATCAGCCACATGACCGCCAGTAACGTCACCAGTATGCAACCCGCAACACTGAAAAACGTCAGGTTCAAGGTGCTGGCCAGTTTCAATGTCGCCAGTGAGTAGACACCCAACGGGAAGGTGAACCCCCACCAGCCGAGGTTGAACGGAATCCCGTCGCGCAGATAACGCACGGTGATCAGCACCGCCATCAGCATCCACCACAAGCCGAAGCCCCACAGCGTAATCCCGGCCACCAGCCCCAACCCGGCAGCGACTTCCCCGACACCCGGCATCCCATTGGCCGCGAAAATCAGCGGCGCATCGCCTCCGAGCAACAACATACCCAACGCCCCGGTGCCGATAGGACCGAGCGCCAGCCAACTCGACGCTGCCATGTTTTCATGGGGCAATTTATGCAGGGCCATTCGCAGCAGAAGAATTGTCAGAATGCTGAACGCCACCGGCAGGGAAAATGCCCACAGCACGTAGCTGGTCACCAATACCACCAGTTGCGAATGTGCGTCGGCCAAATGCGGTGCCAGCAATCCACCGCTGGCCGCCGCCACTTCGGCCGCGACCACAGGAAGCAACCAGACTGCGGTCATCTGATCAATGCTGTGCTCCTGACGGGTGAACATCATGTAAGGAATAAGCACGCCGCAGGCCACAGACATCGCCACATCCAGCCACCACAACACCTCAGCCACGTGAATCACGCTATCGCCCCAGCGTGGCAATCCGAACACCAGGAAACCGTTGATGATGGTCGCCAACCCCATCGGGATCGTGCCGAAAAACATCGAAACCGTGGAGTGGCCGAAAATTCTCCGCGCCTCGTCAAAAAACAGTACCCAACGCGCCGCATAGACCGCGGTGAACACCAGGAACAATACGATGTTGAACAGCCAGAGTGCTTCGGCGATGGCGTGCAGGCCGGGCATCGCAACGGGCAGTTGCGCCAGCGCCAACGCCAGTACGCCGGTGCCCATGGTGGCGGCGAACCAGTTCGGGGTGAATTGGCGAATCACTTCGCGCGGGTGCTGCAAGTGGCTGAAAGGCTTTATTCCGGGCTTGATGCTATTGGCGCATGTCATGACGAACTCCTGTCCTCACGTGAGGTAGAGCCCATGTTAGATTCGAATAGAATATCTATATAACGGGTAATATCTCTATATGTTATCTGTTTTGTAGATATTCTCCCGAAACTCACTCCTACATACACAGGCTGAACGCAGGCGCAGCAGGCGTGCCACGCGATAACGGACAGCACAATCAGCGCTGCTGCGTAGCCGCTTTCGCGTACAGGCTCGCTGCCACATTGGATCGCGTTTAATGGTGGGAGAGAGCTCGCTCGCGATGAGGCCTGCCCAAACAGCGAAAATCTCCCTCATTTCAACCTGCGACACCCCGCCACGCCACGACCTTGGTCGACACTGACTAACCGGGGCGGCCGTGCGAGACTGTCAGTCCGGGCGGGAGGCCCGGAAGTCTTTTGCCGGGAGTTTCCATGTCGTTGTCCACCGGGCTGATCGCCGCCGTCGCCCTGGCCTATATGGCCATCATGTTCGCCATCGCCTTCTACGGCGACCGTCGCAGCGCGCCCTTGCCGCCGCGAGTGCGGGCGTGGGTGTACAGCCTGTCGCTGGCAGTCTATTGCACCAGCTGGACCTTTTTCGGCGCAGTGGGTCAGGCCGCCGAACAACTCTGGTCATTCCTGCCGATCTACCTCGGGCCGATCCTGCTGTTGCTCGGCGCGCCGTGGGTCCTGCAAAAAATGGTGATGATCAGCAAGCAGGAGAACATCACCTCCATCGCTGACTTCATCGCCGCCCGCTATGGCAAATCCCAGTCATTGGCGGTGGTGGTCGCGCTGATCTGCCTGGTCGGCGTGCTGCCTTACATCGCCCTGCAGCTCAAAGGCATCGTGCTCGGGGTGAATCTGCTGATCGGCGCCGGGGCCGACGCGATGGGAACCCGCGCCCAGGACACCGCGCTTATCGTGTCGCTGGTACTGGCGCTGTTCACCATCGTTTTCGGTACCCGCAACCTCGACGCCACGGAGCACCACCGCGGCATGGTGCTGGCGATTGCCTTCGAATCACTGGTCAAGCTGTTCGCCTTTCTCGCTGTCGGCGCGTTCGTCACCTACGGCCTCTACGACGGTTTCGACGATCTGTTCGACCAGGCGATGCTCGCGCCGCGCCTTGAAGAGTATTGGAAGGAAACCATCAACTGGCCGTCGATGGTGGTACAGACCGGCGTCGCGATGATGGCAATCATCTGCCTGCCACGGCAGTTCCATGTCACGGTCGTGGAGAACATCGACCCACAGGATCTGCGCCTGGCCAAATGGGTGTTCCCAGCCTACCTCGCACTGGCGGCATTGTTCGTTGTGCCTATCGCCCTCGCGGGTCAAATGATGCTGCCCAGCTCGGTGTTGCCGGATTCGTTTGTCATCAGCCTGCCGCTGGCCCAGGCGCATCCGGCACTGGCCTTGCTGGCGTTTATCGGTGGCGCTTCCGCCGCTACCGGCATGGTGATCGTGGCCAGCGTGGCGCTGTCGACCATGGTCTCCAATGACATGCTGCTGCCATGGCTGCTGCGGCGTAACAATGCCGAGCGACCATTCGAAGTGTTTCGCCAGTGGATGCTGTCGGTACGACGGGTCAGCATCGTAGTCATTTTGCTGCTGGCCTACGTCAGTTATCGGCTGCTGGGTTCTACCGCGAGCCTGGCGACCATCGGTCAGATCGCCTTCGCCGCCGTGACCCAATTGGCCCCGGCCATGCTCGGCGCCTTGTACTGGAAACAGGCCAACCGCCGTGGCGTATTTGCCGGCCTCGCTGCCGGTACGTTCCTGTGGTTCTACACTTTGGTTCTGCCAATTGCCGCCCACAGCCTTGGTCTGTCACTGAACACTTTCCCGGGCCTGGCATGGCTTCACTCAAATCCGATGAACCTGCCGATTACCCCGCTGACCCAAGGCGTAGTGCTGTCCCTGGCGGGCAACTTCACGCTGTTCGCCTGGGTCTCGGTATTGTCACGCACCCGGGTTTCCGAACACTGGCAGGCTGGGCGCTTCATCGGCCAGGAGATCAGCGCCCGCCCCAGCGCCCGCTCCCTGCTGTCGGTGCAAATCGATGATCTGTTACAACTGGCCGCACGTTTCGTTGGCGAGGAACGTGCTCGACAGAGCTTCATCCGCTTTGCCTATCGTCAGGGCAAAGGTTTCAATCCCAACCAGAATGCCGACGGTGAGTGGATCGCCCACACCGAACGCTTGCTGGCAGGCGTGCTCGGCGCATCTTCGACTCGCGCCGTCGTAAAAGCCGCCATCGAAGGTCGTGAAATGCAACTGGAGGACGTTGTAAGAATCGCCGACGAAGCCTCGGAGGTGCTGCAATTCAACCGCGCCCTGTTGCAAGGGGCGATCGAGAACATCACCCAGGGCATCAGCGTGGTCGATCAGTCTCTGAAACTGGTGGCCTGGAACCGTCGCTATCTGGAGTTATTCGACTATCCGGACGGTTTGATCAGCGTCGGCCGGCCGATTGCCGACATCATTCGCCACAACGCCGAGCGCGGACTGTGCGGCCCCGGCGAAGCGGAAGTGCATGTCGCCCGACGCCTGCACTGGATGCGCCAAGGTCGCGCGCACACGTCCGAGCGACTGTTCCCCAACGGTCGGGTGATCGAGCTGATCGGCAACCCGATGCCCGGTGGCGGCTTTGTCATGAGCTTCACTGACATCACCCCGTTCCGCGAGGCTGAGCAGGCACTGACCGAAGCCAACGAGAGCCTCGAGCAGCGAGTCACCGAGCGCACCCAGGAACTGTCGCAACTCAACGTCGCCCTGACCGAAGCCAAGGGCAATGCCGAGGCGGCGAACCAGTCTAAAACCCGTTTCCTTGCAGCAGTCAGCCATGACTTGATGCAACCGTTGAACGCAGCGCGGCTGTTCTCCGCTGCGCTCTCCCATCAGGACGACGGCCTGTCGCTCGACACGCAGAAACTGGTGGCGCATCTGGACAGCTCACTGCGTTCGGCCGAGGACTTGATCAGCGACCTGTTGGATATTTCCCGCCTGGAAAACGGCAAGATCAATCCGGACCGCAAGCCTTTTGTCCTCAACGAACTGTTTGACACCCTCGGAGCGGAGTTCAAGGCGCTGGCGCAGGAGCAAGGACTGATCTTCCGCGTTCGTGGCAGCGCACTGCGTGTCGACAGCGACATCAAACTGCTGCGACGGATTCTGCAGAACTTCCTGACCAATGCTTTCCGCTATGCCAAAGGCCCTGTATTACTGGGCGTACGTCGACATAAAGAAGCATTGTGCCTTGAAGTCTGGGACCGTGGCCCGGGCATTCCGGAAGATAAGCAGCAAGTGATTTTCGAAGAATTCAAGCGCCTCGACAGCCATCAGACCCGCGCTGAAAAAGGACTCGGCCTGGGCTTGGCAATTGCCGACGGACTGTGCCGGGTCCTCGGTCACACCCTGCGCGTGCGCTCCTGGCCGGGGCGCGGCAGCGTGTTCAGCGTGAGCGTGCCATTGGCCCGTGCACAAACGGCGATGCCGACCCAAGTCACCGAACTCAATGGCAAATTGCTGAACGGCGCTCAGGTGCTGTGTGTCGACAACGAAGACAGCATCCTGATCGGCATGAACAGTTTGCTCTCGCGCTGGGGCTGCCAGGTCTGGACCGCGCGCAACCGTGAGGAATGCTCAACGTTGCTTGATGAGGGCGTGCGTCCGCATCTGGCGCTGGTGGATTACCATCTGGATCACGGCGACACCGGGACCGAACTGATGGCCTGGTTACGCACCCGATTGGGCGAGCCGGTGCCAGGGGTGGTGATCAGCGCCGATGGGCGTCCGGAGACGGTGGCGCAGGTGCATGCGGCGGGGCTGGATTACCTGCCAAAACCGGTGAAGCCTGCGGCGTTGAGGGCGTTGTTGAGTCGGCATTTGCCGTTGTAACGATCGCAGCCTGCGGCAGCTCCTACATAGATCGGCACTGTAGGAGCTGCCGCAGGCTGCGATCTTTTGATTTTATTCTGGCAACTCGACCAAGCCATCCACATCCGTCATCGCCCGCTCCAGCAAGTCTGCCGGCAGGCTTTTGCTCGCACGGGCACCCAGCAACTTGAGCTGCTCACAGCGACTGACCAGATTGCCGCGGCCTTCTGTCAGTTTGTTGCGAGCCGAGCTGTAGGCCTTGTCCAATTGCTGCAAGCGATTGCCGACCTCATCCAGATCCTGAATGAACAGCACGAACTTGTCGTACAGCCATCCGGCTCGTTCAGCGATTTCCCGGGCATTCTGGCTCTGACGCTCCTGTTTCCACAGACTGTCGATCACCCGCAGGGTCGCCAACAACGTGGTTGGGCTGACAATCACGATATTGCGGTCAAACGCTTCCTGAAACAGCGTGGGCTCAGCCTGCAACGCGGCCGAAAACGCCGCTTCGATCGGCACGAACAGCAAAACGAAATCCAGACTGTGCAAGCCGTCGAGTCGCTTGTAATCCTTGCCGGCCAACCCCTTTACGTGATTACGCAACGACAGCACATGCTGCTTGATCGCAATCTGTCCTATGGCCTCGTCTTCGGCCGCGACGTATTGCTGGTAGGCGGTGAGACTGACTTTCGAGTCGACCACCACCTGCTTGTCGCCCGGCAGATAGATGATAACGTCTGGCTGGAATCGCTCGCCGTCCGGCCCCTTGAGATTGACCTGGGTCTGGTACTCGCGGCCTTTTTCCAGCCCGGCATGTTCCAGTACCCGCTCCAGGATCAGCTCACCCCAGTTGCCTTGGGTTTTCTGCCCTTTCAAGGCGCGAGTCAGGTTAGTCGCTTCGTCGCTCAAGCGCAGGTTCAGCTGCTGCAAGCGCTCAAGCTCCTTGGCCAGGGAGAAACGTTCACGGGCCTCTGCCTGATAGCTTTCTTCGACGCGTTTTTCGAAGGACTGGATGCGCTCCTTCAATGGATCGAGCAATTGCCCCAGGCGTTGCTGACTGGTTTCGGCAAAACGCTGCTCACGCTCATCGAAGATTTTCCCCGCCAATTCTGCGAACTGAGCACGCAGTTCGTCTCGCGAGCCTTGCAGGTCGTTGAGGCGTTGCTGATGGCTGTCCTGTTGTTCACGCAACTCGGCGCTCAGCGAAGCTGTCTGTGCATCCAGACGACGCAACTCGGCTTCTTTGCCGGCTCGCTCGATATTCCAGGCGTGGGCGGCGTCCCGAGCATCGTCTCGTTCTACCTGCAGTAATTCGACTTCCCGGCGCAAGGCGGCCAGGTCTGCCTGCTTGGCAGCATTGGCCTGAGTCAAATCACCGATTTCATCGCGACTCGATTCAAGTTGCGCGCTCAGTCCATCCTGGGCCAATTGCGACATGGCCAATCGCTCCTGCAGCAGTGTGACCTCTGCCTGCGCAGTACCGGCTCGTCGCTGAAGTTGCCAGGCCAATACCAGCAACGGCAGCGCAGCACCCGCCAAACCAAGCAATGCGCTGGTCAAGTCCATCGCCATAGTCACTCCTGCCATCCGGATAAAGCCTGAAGGTTAACCAAGGCATCAGGTCTTGGACAGCTCAGTCTTCAATCAGCCCCAGTTCCTGTTGAGCACGCCGATCGCCTGCCCGAGCGGCCTGACGCAGAAGGTCCTGGCCGATCCGGCGGTCCCGGGCATTTCCACATTCACGGCACATCAACTGGCCGAGGCGGCTTTGCGCGGCCACGACGCCTTCACGAGCCGGCTGCTTGAGCAAACGCCCGGCGATGTGTTTGACGTTAGTGTTTTCACCCAGCCGCGGGCTGTCCAAAAGCCACTCGGCTACCCGCATCGAGAAGCGTTTGGTAGGAGGACCAGAAGGAGGTGCGGAGGATGTGGAATCAGAGGTTGAACGAAACTTCATAAAGCACTGTGGGGTAGATCGGAAGGCGCGCAACTTTACTCTCTTTTTCTTACAGGTAAAGCTGAAAATAACCCGGCACGCCCGTGCTAGAGCAAGCGCTCGGGACAATCCACAGAAGCTGTGGATAACTCAGTGGACAACCACCCGTGAACTCCCGCAAAGCCCTGTGGAATGGGGCTTGCAGTCAAACTGACGATTTTTTCACCAGTAAAAAAAAGCGATGTTTTTCATTGACTTAAATTTTGGATACAGGCAGCCATGCTGCTTGAACGTGAGATGACAGCGCAGTGACAAACTGCGCAACTAATGTGCACAAGTGCCTTTGCGACGGTTATATCGATGCACTTTTTCGGCGCATTTTGACGCCAGACCTGGGGATAAATGGCTGTATCTGCGGATTCCCATGTTACAGCTTCGGTTACCGGCAGTCGGATTTCGTAGAGTTTCCGGGGGCCTTGACCGCTCGCTGGCAGGGTACAAAGGCCTGCCCTGGAGTCATCTGCGACTCTTTTTTGCTAACACACTTCCCTTCTCCGGTTCAATCCGTTAGTATCCGCGGCGTTAGTACCAAGCTGAAAGTCAATTCTGGTCGAACAAATCCCCCCGGTCAGCCTTCTCCATGGAAGCTTTCACCGAACAAGCGGGATCGGCCACCTCGATGGTTTCCAGGTATATCTTGCGCCAACACTGCCTTTGAATCGAAAGCAAAGGGTGTTGCCAAGCGCTATTACTCTGACCGAACCAACCTGCAAATTGATCAGGATCTTCACCCCGGGCCCAGAACCTTTGCCCTTGATGTGTTGCCTGCCCTCCTAAGTACCTACCTGCCGGCCCAAGCGCGCAAAAATTCATAGCGCTTCAAACTGGCTGCTTTGTTCCAGTCGGGTTCTTCGTTCGACCAATGGTGGTCGACGTTACTGGAACGTTTTAACGTTGCACGGTTCTTATCCGTGTCATTTGCAGGAACACCCAATAATGTCTACTCAAATCCATACACAGGATGCCATCCGCACCCTAACCAATGCTTTTGCACCAATGAACTGCCTGATCATGGCCGCTCGCAAAGGCTGCTTCAGTTTCACTCTGGTGAACGAACACGGCATCGCCCGCCACAGCGAGCGCCTGTACCCCGATCAATACTCCAGCGCCGAGCCGCTGCAGGCCGTAATCGAGCGTACCCGTCAGGCACTGGTTGCCTGATACCAGAACGCTGATAGCCAAAGGCCCCGCTAATAAAAAGCGGGGCTTTTTTATTGCCCGATATTTCCCATTGACAGGGTTCAGGCTAAGTACAAACCGGTATAACGATTATAACTGGCAGCCAGAAATATTTTAAAAACAGAACTTTACGGCGCGAATATGACACTACACTTCAACTCAAGCGGCTTGACCCGCTTGCGGCGATCCTGAGTAGATTCACTGCTGCCAAAGCCCCTTCAGGTTTCGCCGCCCATTTAAGGTTTCGAGGGTTTTATGGGTATCGCTGCCAGCGAACTGTGCCGTTATGTCATTCGTCCTACCCTGATCTACCTGGGACGTCATAGCGCTACTGCCGAATCCCTGCTGCTGGGCATCGCCGCCAGTCAGTCTGCCCTTGGATCCGCCCTGCATGACCGCCGTGGTCACGGCCTGTACCGAATCGCCGAGCCCCGCCACCAGGCTCTCTGGGATCACTACCTGGCGCTGGACCCGGAGCGCGCAAGCCTGGTCCGCGGGCTGGCCAGCCAACACGCCTTTCTGAGCGGCCCGCACCTCGAATTGACCGTCAACCTGCGTTACGCCACTGCCATCGCCTGGCTGCTGGTGGAAGAACAAAACACTCCCCTTCCCGAAGCTGATGACTTGTTGGGTATGGCCAGAATTTGGCGCCAGACATTTCATCCCCAGGGTCGTCTGCGTGATTTCACCTGCGCATGGCAAACCTGTGTTTCACCCCTGAATCAGGTCGCCTGCTGAAAAAATTTGTATCCAAAGATCGCGCAACGCGTCGGCATTTTGGTCGGATTGTCCTACAAAACCGCTCTAAATCAAGCATTACAGCCTATGGCGCTGGGACGAAAATGTTGGTAATTTTCGCCCCGGTGATCACCAGGAGTTCTAATAATGAAAAAAGTAATGCTCAAATCCACCATTAGCCTCGCCGTTGCCATGGCATCCACCCAGATCTTTGCGAGTGGCTTTGCCCTTAACGAGCAGAGCATCAGCGCAATGGGGACTGGTTTTGCAGGGCGCTCTTCATCTGCCGACGATGCAAGTACAGTATTTGGCAACCCTGCCGGTATGGCCCGCCTCAATGGCCAGCAAATCACTGGCGGTATTGCAGCGATCGACGCCTCGACCGACATCAGCGATACCAGCGGTCGCTCAACCGGGACCAACAAAGGCGACATGGTTCCGTTCACCGCAGTACCGATGGGTTTCTACACCAATAAACTCAACGATGAATGGGCTGTCGGCTTTGGTGTCTATGCTCCGTTCGGGCTGGTCACCGACTACGAAAGCGGCTTTCAGGGCCGTGCTTTCGGCAGCAAGAGCGAAGTCAAAGTCATCACTTTCCAGCCAACCGTCAGCTACGCGTTCAACGATAAAGTATCGATTGGTTTCGGCCCTACCATCAACCGGATCTCCGGCACCCTGGAATCGGACATTGCTCTCCCTGTCCGCGGGACTGGCGACAACAATATCCAGATCAAGGGCGACGATACGGCCTGGGGCTTCAACGCCGGTATCCTGGTGCAAGCCACCGACACCACGCGCCTCGGTCTGACCTATCACTCGAAAGTGAAGTACGAGCTCGATGGCCACACCGAAGTGACGGCCGGCACCAACGTGCCACCACAGTTACTCAGAAGCAACCGTTACGATGCCTCGCTGAAGATCGATACACCTGAGTCCTGGGACCTTTCCATGACTCAAGATATCAATGAGGCCTGGAAGCTCTATGCCGGTGCCACCTGGACTCGCTGGAGCCGCCTGAAAGACATCACGGTCAACAACGAAGGTGTAACCGCCGCTGGCGGTGGTGCCCTCGCCCCACAAATCGTGGGTTCCATCAAGGAAGACCAGAACTGGCATGACACCTGGGCCTACGCCGTGGGTACTTCCTACCAGTTGAACAAGCAGTGGGTACTGCGTACCGGTCTGACCTTTGACCAGTCGCCCACCAACAACACTGATCGCTCGCCACGCATTCCTACTGGCGACCGGACGATCTTCAGCATCGGTGCGGGCTTCAGCCCAACCGACGACTGGACCATTGATGTGGCTTACTCCTACCTTCAGGAAGAAGATGTCACTGTCAAACGCTCCAACGCTTTGGGTCAGTCCTACAACGCGAAGTACGAAAACAGTGCAAACGGTTTTGGTGTCGGTGCGACCTACCGCTTCTGATGATTGCCGGCGAGCCTGAACCGCTCGCCGACAGCATCAAAAAAGCCCCGCTCTCTTGTAAAGAGGCGGGGCTTTTTAGTGGGCGTTTATCAAGGTTTCGACGCCAGGGCTTTCTCCACCGCCGCGATGAACTCGGGATCATCCGGCTTGGTCAGGCTGGAGAAGCTGGCGATAACCTTACCCTGGCGATCGACCACGTACTTATAGAAATTCCACTTCGGCGCACTGCTCTGTTCGGCAAGCACTTTGAACAGGTGCGTCGCCTCGTCGCCACGAACCTTCTGCGGCTCGGTCATGGTGAAGGTCACGCCGTAATTCACGTAGCAGACCTTGGCGGTTTCGGCTCCATCCCCGGATTCCTGCTTGAAATCATTGGACGGCACGCCGATCACTTCCAGGCCTTGATCCTTGAAACGCTGATTCAGTGCCTCCAGGCTTTTGAATTGCGGAGCAAAGCCACAGAAGCTCGCGGTATTGACCACCACCAGCGGCTTGCCGGCGAAGCGCTCGCACAGGTCGATCGTTTCCTTGGCCCGCAGCTTCGGTAACGAGCCTTGCAACAGATCCGGACATCCTGCCGCTTGAGCCCACCCGGTAAACGCGATCAGTAACGCGGGAACTGCCAGCCAGCGTATCGGCATATCGGGATATCCTTGAAAAGTCGTCAGGGTTGGACGTTACTCGCCCCCACATCCCGCTAGCAAGTCCCCATACCCAACTGCATCAAGGCCAACCCGCCCTGCTGCCAGCCCCACCACACGGCGGCGAGCAGCATCGCGCCAACAGCAAAAATCGTGATCCGTGGCCAAAGACTGTTCATGTCGCACTCATACTGGTTTGAAGACGCTCCACCGGACGCTCACGCACCGGCCAATTCAGCGCAGCGGCAACGAGACTCAAGAGAATCGCTACCTGCCAGATCAAGTCATAGCTCCCTGTGCGGTCGTACACCACCCCGCCCAACCAGCCGCCGAGGAACGAGCCGAGCTGGTGAAACAGGAAAACAATCCCACCGAGCATGGACAGGTTTCGCACGCCAAACAAGGTGGCGACCGTACCGTTGGTCAACGGCACCGTCGACAACCACAGGAACCCCATGGCCATACCGAACAGATACGCGCTAGTGGTCGTCACCGGCGCCCACAGGAACAGTGCGATGACCACTGCCCGCAACAGATACAACCCCGTGAGCAAACGCGGTTTGGACATGCGTCCGCCCAGCCAGCCGGCAGTGTAGGTTCCGAAAATATTGAACAGGCCGATCAGTGCCAGCACCGTCGTCCCAACCGTGGCCGGCAAATGTTGATCCACGAGATAGGCCGGCAGGTGCACACCGATAAACACGACTTGAAAGCCGCACACAAAGAAGCCGAACGCCAGCAACCAGAAACCCGAATGGGAACAGGCTTCACGCAACGCTTCACCCAGGGTTTGTTCATGCCCCAGCACTGGCAGAGGTTTGTCCTTGAGCATCGTCACCAGCGGCACGATCAACGCTACCAGCAGACCCAGCGCCAGCAACGCGGCCGACCAACCCAGCCAACCGATCAAACCCAAGGTACCGGGCAGCATGGCGAACTGGCCGAACGAGCCGGCAGCACTGGCAATCCCCATGCCCATGCTGCGTTTTTCCGGCGGCACCGCACGGCCGACCACACCCAGAATCACCGAGAACGAGGTGCCGGACAGGCCAATCCCGATCAGCAGGCCTGCACTCAGGGACAGGGTCGCCGGTGAGTCGGAAAGTCCCATGCAAATCAACCCTGCCGCGTACAGGACGCCCCCGATCAGCACGACTTTCGCCGCACCGAAGCGGTCGGCGAGCGCACCGGTAAACGGTTGTGCCAGGCCCCATATCAGATTCTGCAAGGCGATGGCAAAGGCAAAGACCTCACGCCCCCAGCCGAACTCGGCGCTCATGGGCGCCAGAAAAAGCCCGAAACCGTGTCGCACACCCAGTGACAACGCAAGGATCAGCGCACTTCCCAACAAAACCCAACCGCACGTACGCCACATCGATGTCATCTTGTTCTCCGGTAGCGGGTATATACCCGCTTAAGATCGGAAAAAACCGGCATCAAGCCAGTTCATCCAACAGTTTCAGCAAAATTTCCTGCTTCTCGACACCCAAGCGATCAATTAAACGCTGTTGCGCCGCTTCCCACGCTGGCAAGGCTGCTTTCAACCGATCGGCACCCGCTTGGGTCAACACGACGATACGATTGCGCATGTCCTCGCCTTCGACCAGCGTCACCAGGCCTTCGCCTTCCAGAACGCGCAAATTACGTCCCAGGGTGCTGCGATCCAGCCCCATTGCCTCGGCCAGCACGGAAATACTCGGCTGATTCAGGCGTTGCAGATTGCACAGCAAAGAATACTGCGCAACGTTGATCCCGAAGCCATCGAGAGCGCCGTCGTAGTGCCTGCTGACGCCACGAGCGGCGCGACGCAGATTGATGCATAAACATTGGGAATCGAGCATGGTGCGTGTATATACCCGCGAGTGGGTTAAATCAAGTTACAGATTGCAAAATTATCAAGCCAGGGCTAAGCCTACCAGCACTGCAACTTCCAGCAACTCCAGCATTGCGCCAGCCGTGTCACCGGTCGTACCGCCCAGTCGTCGCAGCATTATTTGGCGCAGCCAGACAAAACCCAATATCGCCAGCACCACCGCCACAACGCCGTTCAATCCGGCGATCACCACGCATACCACTGCGCTAAGTGCCAACACCTGCTTGCCTGCGGAGCGCGGCAGATGATCCGCCAGCGCCTGCCCCAGACCACCAGGACGCACGTAAGGCGTCGTCAGGAACACGCCCAGCAAGGCACTGCGACCGATCAACGGAACAATCAGCAACGCCAGCGTCTGCTGCTGTTCGATCAACGCCAGTAGCGCTGCGAATTTCAGCAGCAATACCAACACCAGCGTGACCACGGCGATCGGCCCGCTACGGGGGTCTTTCATGATGATCAAGGTGCGCTCTCGGTCGCCGAAACCACCCAGCCATGCATCGGCGCTATCGGCCAGGCCGTCCAGATGCAGCGCACCGCTGAGCAACACCCAAACGGTGAGTAACAAAGCCCCATGCAGTAACAGCGGCGTGCCGAGCAGCAGCCCGTTCACCGCCCACAGAAACGCACCGAAGAGCAGACCGACCAGCGGGTAAAACAACAGGGATCGACCCAATTGTTCAGGCTCGGGCATACCAGGAAGGCGAATCGGCAGGCTACTGAGAAATTGCAGGGCGATCCAGAACGGCAACATGGTCAGACTCTTTCTTCCAGCAAGCCGCGGGACGTCACCGCCAGCGAGAACAATGCGCCATGCCCGACTTCAACACTGAGCAACTGCTCACGAGGCAAGCCCCGGGCCTGAGCCAGCAATAACCGCATGACACCGCCATGGCTGATCAGCAGCACCCGCTCGCCGGCGCACGAAGCGTGCAACCGCTCCACCGCCGTGAGCACTCGCGCGGAAAAATCAGCAACAGGTTCACCCCGAGGCGGTGTGAACGCGTAAGGATCAGCCCAGAACCGGCCCAGGCCCTCAGCATCGGTTTCCATCAACGCCGCAGCGCTTTGCCCTTCCCAGTCGCCGAAGTGCAGCTCTTGCAGATCTTTGTACAGCTCGACCGGCACCGCCAACTGCGCACCGAGTTCTTGCGCGAATCGCGCACAACGCTGCAACGGTGAACTGATCAAGCGATCCCAAGGGCCCTGCGCGACCACCGCTGCACGCATCTGCGTCCAGCCCTTTTCGGTCAGGGCGTCATCGAGACTGCCGCGCAGGCCGCCGCCGAGTTCGGTTTCGCCATGCCGCAGCAGGTCCAGGCGCAGGGTCATGCTGGACGATCCGCCACAGCTGCTTCGGCAAAGGTCGCCATCTGCCCGTGCAGGTCGCACGCCAGGCGCAACAGCGGCACCGCGAGCGCTGCGCCGCTGCCTTCGCCCAGACGCAGGCCGAGGTCGAGCAGCGGCTCAGCCTGCAGGGTTTCCAGAACATGCCGATGCCCCGGTTCCGCACCACGATGACCGAACAACAGCCACTGGCGACATTCCGGATTCAAGCGCACCGCCACCAACGCCGCGACGCTGCAAATGAAACCGTCCACCAGCACCGCGATACCTTCCTGGGCACATGCCAGATAAGCGCCCACCAGCGCGGCAATCTCAAAACCACCCAGGTTGAAAAGCGTCTGCAACGCATCGCCACGCTGCGCGCCATGCAACGCCAAGGCCTGCTCGATGACGTGCGCCTTATGGCTGACACCGGCTGCATTCAACCCGGTTCCCGGCCCGGTCAAATGCGTCACCGGGCAATCGAGCAACGCACACGCCAGTGCACTGGCGGCCGTGGTGTTGCCGATGCCCATTTCGCCGCCGATAAAAAGCTGCGCGCCTGTCGCTTTGGCCCGTTGCGCACTGTCGCGCCCGGCCTGCAGAGCAAGTTCACCCTGAGTCACGGTCATCGCCGAACCCTGCACAAAATTCGCCGTGCCCGGGCCGATGTTCAAGTGCCGCACTCCCGGCAGATTCAATGAAGGCGTGATTGTCCCGAGATCGATCACCTCGAGCGACGCGCCCAACTGCCGCGCCAAAACGCTGATCGCCGCCCCACCGCCGACAAAATTGTGCAGCATTTGCCCGGTGACTTCCTGGGGAAACGCCGACACCCCTTCGGCAACGACGCCATGGTCACCGGCAAAAATCGCAATCCACAGCTGATCCAGACTCGGCTTGACCTGTCTCTGCAAACCCGCCAACTGAATCGCCACCGACTCCAGCTGACCGAGGGAACCGGCCGGTTTGGTCAGTTGCTGCTGCCGGGCCTGCGCCTGTTCCATCACTTGGGCGTCAATGGGCGTGCACGGATTGAGCCACCAGGTTTGGGTCATAACGCAGTTCCTTTCAAAGTCAGAGGCAGGCCGGCGACGGTCAGGATGACGCGGTCACAGCGCTCGGCCAGGGCTTGATGCAGCCAACCGGCTTCATCGACATAGCGGCGAGTCAATTCGCCCAGCGGCACGACACCCATTCCGGTTTCGTTGCTGACAAAAATGATTTCACCCGGCAACGACGTCAGGCAGTCCAGCAAAGCGTCGCGCTTGGCGATCAAACGCTGCGCATCGTCCTGCATCAGTAGATTGGTCAGCCACAACGTCAGGCAATCCACTAGCAGACAGCGTTCGGCGCTCGCGTTTTCGTGCAGCACCCGGGCCAGATCCAGCGGCTCTTCGATCAACGCCCATTCGACAGGGCGACGGGCGCGGTGATGGGCCACACGTTGATTCATTTCACCGTCCAGCGGCTGGCTGGTGGCGATGTACGTCACGGCCAGATTGCTGTCGATGGCGAGCTTTTCAGCTAGACGACTTTTGCCGGAGCGAGCGCCGCCGAGGATCAGTTGGAGCATGGTGCCGTCCTGAAAAATCATTGTTGAGGCGACTGGCCTCTTCGCGGGCAAGCCCGCTCCTATAGGGTTCGAGGTGCTCTCTGTGGGAGCGGGTTTACCCGCGAGGAGGTCCTGAAGGCATCTCAAATCCCGCAGAGCTGACGCAGCAAGTCGGTATCCAGATGCTTCTCCACCAGATCCGCCAAGCGCTCGATATCGCGTTCGCGCAAGGCGTGGTAATCCACCTCCTGCACATCCTGCAAACCGGCCCAACGCAGCAGCGCGCTGCACGCCGCCGGTGACTCGAACAGGCCGTGCAGGTAAGTGCCGAAAATCTGCCCATCGAGACTTTGCGCACCGTCGCAACGCCCGTCATCGAGCAATACCGCCGCATTTTCCAGCGCCGGCCCGGTGGTCACGCCTGCATGAATTTCATAACCCGAGACCGGCGCATCTTCCAGCGCCAGGCGACCGCGTACATTGCGCAGCTGCTTGTGTTCTTCGAGCACCGTTTCAAACGCCAGCAATCCCAAACCGGCACTGGAACCCGGCGCGCCTTCCAGGCCCAGCGGGTCGTGCACTTGCTCACCGAGCATTTGCAGGCCACCGCAAATCCCCAGCACCTTGCCGCCGTAACGCAGATGTCGGGCGATGGCGCTTTCCCAGCCATTGGCCCGCAAAAACGCGAGATCGCTGCGTACGCTTTTCGATCCGGGAAGAATGATCAGATCGGCCGGTGGCATTGCCTGGCCCGGACCGATGAATTGCAGATCGACTTGCGGATGCAGGCGCAACGGATCGAAATCGGTGTGATTGCTGATGCGCGGCAACACCGGCACCACCACTTTCAACACTTGCTCGGCCTTGTCGGTCTGGCGCTGGTCAATGCCATCCTCAGCTTCCAGGTGCAGGTCCATCACGTAGGGCAGAACGCCGATCACCGGTTTGCCGGTGCGTTCTTCCAGCCAGTCGAGACCCGGTTGCAGCAAGGCAATGTCGCCACGAAAACGGTTGATGATGAAACCTTTGATTCGCCCCTGCTCGCTCGGCGACAAAAGCTCAAGGGTGCCTACCAGATGCGCGAACACGCCACCACGATTGATGTCGGCAATCAGCACCACCGGGCAATCCACCGCTTCGGCAAAGCCCATGTTGGCGATGTCGCCGGCCCTCAGATTGATTTCGGCTGGCGAGCCCGCGCCTTCGACCATCACCACCGGATACACCGTCCTCAAGCGTTCGTGGGACGCCAGCACCGCTTGCATGGCGATGGTCTTGTAGTCGTGATAGGCGACGGCATTCATGCTTGTGACAGCGCGACCATGAATAATCACCTGCGCGCCGGTGTCGCTGTTCGGCTTGAGCAGCACCGGGTTCATGTCGGTGTGTGGCTCAAGATTAGCCGCCTGGGCCTGCACCGCTTGCGCACGACCAATCTCGCCACCGTCAGCGGTCACCGCACTGTTGAGCGCCATGTTCTGTGGCTTGAACGGAACGACACTGACACCCTGACGCGTAACCCAGCGGCACAGTGCGGTTACCAGCGTACTCTTGCCGGCATCCGAGGTGGTGCCCTGCACCATCAACGTGGTCATGCAGTTTCCTTGGCGAACGCTTCGAATGCCGCAGCCAGGCGAGTCCAATCGGATTCGTCGCCCGGCAAGCCGAAACGCAGGCTGCTGTTGTGAGTGAACAGGCGCAGCAGAATGCCGCGCCTGGCCATGAATTCGTGAAGGGCCTGGGCTTGATCAGTGATCAGCCACTGGAACAAGGCGCAGCCGCCCTGAGCCTTGAAACCGTGTTGTTCCAGCAACGAAGCGAGGCGCTCTCTGGCCTTTTCAGCGCGTGCTCGCTGGCGCACATGGCCTTCGGTATCACGCAAGCATGCCTGCCCGACTATCCGCGTCGGCCCGCTCACCGCCCAAGGCCCCACTTGTTCGGCGAGCAGCTTGAGCAACTTGCGCTCCGCCAGCACGAAACCCAATCGCACCCCGGCCAGGCCGAAGAACTTGCCGAACGAACGCAGCACGATCAATCCCACCTGATGGGCAAACGGCGCCAGACTCAGCTGCGGCGTGTTGTCCATGAACGCTTCATCCACCACCAGCCACCCGCCGCGCTGGGCCAGCCGCGCGTGCCAGTCCAGCAAACGCCCCGGTGTCAGATTCAAACCCGTGGGATTGTTTGGATTGACCACCACCAGCACGTCGAGGCTGTCAATGAAGAAGTCGACTTCCTGCTCCACCACTTCGCGCACGATGTAACCATTGCGGCGCCACGCTTCGGCATGTTCGGCATAACAAGGCGACAGCACGCCGACCTTGCCGGCGCGACGCAGGCGCGGCAGCAGTTGAATGGCCATTTGCGAACCGGCCACCGGCAGTGCCTGTAACGTGCCGTAGTAATCACACGCAGCCTGCTCCAGCCCGTCGTCGGCTTCCGGTAGACGCGCCCAGGAGCGCAACGGAATGTCCGGTACAGGAAACGGCCAGGGCGCCAGACCGGTCGACAGGTCCAGCCATTCGGATTCGTCTATGCCATATTCGAGCGCGGCCTTGCGCAGCCTTCCACCGTGCTCAAGCATAAAATTCAGCCCCTATGCAGAGAATCAGCAGCCATAACCATACCCCGCGCTGGACCAATTGCCAGCCCCGGTCAATGGAGTCGGCATCCGCCGGCGGACCTTCGCCCAGCTGAGGACGCTGATGCAGTTCACCGTGATAAATCGCCGCCCCGCCCAATTCGACTCCCAGCGCTCCCGCCCCCGCCGCCATCACCGGACCGGCATTCGGGCTGTCCCAGGTCGGGCCTTGCGTACGCCAGCATTTCAGCGACAGGCGGGTTTTACCCAGCAACGCGTAAGTCATTGCCACCAGCCTTGCCGGAATGTAATTGAGGACGTCGTCAATCTTCGCCGCCGCCCAGCCAAAACGCTCAAAGCGCTCATTACGATAGCCCCACATCGCATCCAGCGTGTTGCTCAAACGGTAGAGCACCACCCCCGGCACACCGGCCACGGCAAACCAGAACAAGGCAGCGAACACCGCGTCGCTCCCGTTTTCCAGCACTGATTCGGTGGCGGCGCGGGCGACTTCGGTTTTATCCAGATCGCTGGTCTGGCGGCTGACCAGATAGCCCACACGCGCGCGGGCTTCTTCAAGATCATCACTGCGCAGTGCTTTGGCTACCGGCTCGACGTGTTCGCCGAGGCTGCGCATGCCGAGCGCGCAATAGAGCGCGAGTATCTCGACGATCCAGCCAACATAAGGCGCCCAGGAAAATGCCGTAGCCAGTAATGTCAGTGGCACCACAGCGATCATCCACGCGGTGACGCCATGGCTGCGCCAGCCGCGCCCCCCACTGTTGAAACGTTGCTCGATGCGGTCGGCAAAACGGCCGAACGCCACCAGCGGATGCCAGCGTTTGGGTTCACCCAGCAGCGCATCCAGCGCAACCGCGGCGACACTCAACAACGCCACACTCATTGACTCACTCCCCAGTAATTTTCGTACAACAGTTCACTCAGCGGGCGCGCCTGCGCCCAGCCTTCGAGCACCAGCATCGGCGCTGGATAGAATTCCTTGACCGGCCCCAGGCACAGCACCGCCAGCGGTTTCGCACCGGGCGGCAAGTTCAACAGATCCGCCAGGGCTTGCGGTTCGAACAATGACACCCAGCCCATGCCCAATCCCTCGGCACGGGACGCCAGCCAGAGGTTCTGGATCGCGCAGGACAACGACGCCATGTCCATTTCCGGCAAGGTGCGACGACCGAAGACATGCCGCTCGCGGTCGTCGGTCAGCGCGGCGACCAGCACTTCGGCGCAATCGTCGATACCTTCGACCTTGAGCTTCATGAACTCGTCGCTGCGCTCACCGAGGGCTTGGGCGGTGCGGATGCGCTCTTCTTCCACCAGTTGCTGAATCTGCCGGCGCAAGGCGCGATCGCTGATGCGGATGAAACGCCACGGTTGCATCAGGCCTACGCTCGGCGCCTGATGCGCGGCTTCGAGCAGACGTCGAAGCAGCTCCGGCTCGACCGTACCGCCGCCGAAGTGACGCATGTCGCGGCGTTCGGCGATGGCACGGTAGACGGCTGCGCGTTCGGTTTCAGAGAAGGTGTTGTCAGTCATGACCGCTTCGCTGGCAAGCCAGCTCCTACAGGATAGAGGTGGTCCCTTGTAGGAGCTGGCTTGCCAGCGAAGGCGTCCTGAAGGTCGGGCGCAAAAAGCGCGGCAATCGCTGAGGGATTGGACGGAAAATAAAAGTGCACATAAGAAGCGGTCATCCGCCCCTCACGATAAACCGCCTCGGCTCCGCGACCGCCATTCGGGCTCAAACCCCGGGCAATCGGCACCAACTCAGTGGTGGTCAGCGAGTGATGATACGTGTGTCCGCGCAACGACCCTTCCGGCAGCTCGACCGCTTGCAACGCCAGCGCGGCAAGGCGTTTTTGCATCACGGCATCACCGGCCAGCAAGCCAACCAGTTCAGCGCGAGTACCGTCGACATCGGTCAACGAATCGAGCAGATAAAGCATGCCGCCACACTCGGCAAGCAATGGCTTGCCTGCCCCGTGGTGTGCGCGGATCGCGTCAAGCATCGCGGTGTTTTTCGACAGCGCAACATGGTGCAACTCCGGATATCCGCCCGGCAGATAGAGACTGTCCACCTCCGGCAACACGCTATCGCGGATCGGCGAGAAGAATGACAACTCGGCGCCCATCGCCCGCAACAGGTCCAGGCTCGCGCCGTAGGTGAACGCAAAAGCTTCGTCCCGAGCCACGGCGATGCGTACACCGGCCAGCAACGGTTCGACGTCAATAACGTCCGGCGCCGCGAACGCCACGGCGGGCGGCAGCGCCACCTCGCAACTGCTGGCCAAGGCATCGGCGGCCGCATCGAGGCGCACATCGAGATCGTTCAACTCGCTGGCCTGCACCAGGCCAAGGTGCCGACTCGGCAATTCGATCCCGGTTTCCCGGGACAAGGCGCCGTACCAGCGCAACCCTTCAGTCAGGCTGCCTTCAAGCAACTGCGCATGACGCAACGTGCCGACACGGTTGGCCAGGACCCCGGCAAACGGCAGGTCCGTTTGATACCGCGCCAGCCCCAACGCCAGTGCGCCGAAGGTCTGAGCCATGGCGGTGCCGTCGATCACCCCCAGCACCGGTACACCGAAGTGCCGCGCCAGGTCGGCGCTGGACGGTGTACCGTCGAACAGGCCCATGACACCTTCGATCAGAATAAGATCAGCTTCGCCGGCGGCTTCCCACAGCAGACGACGGCTTTCCTGCTCGCCGACCATCCACATATCCAGTTGATAAACCGGCGCACCGCTGGCGCGCTCGAGAATCATCGGATCGAGAAAGTCTGGCCCGCATTTGAATACACGAACCTTGCGCCCCTGATTGCGATGCAAACGGGCGAGCGCGGCAGTGACAGTGGTCTTGCCCTGACCGGAAGCCGGCGCGGCGATCAGTACCGCCGGGCAATGACGAGGTTGATTCACAGCTCGACGCCTTTTTGCGCTTTGATTCCAGCCTGGAAGGCGTGTTTGAGCATGCCCATTTCAGTCACGGTGTCGCCCATCTCGATCATTTCCGGCTTGGCGGCGCGACCAGTCACGATCACATGCTGCATCGGCGGCCGCGCCTGCAAATCGCTGAGCACCTGATCGAGATCGAGATAGCCGTGTTTGAGGGCGATGTTCAATTCATCCAGCACCACCAGGCCGATGGACGGATCGCGCAGCAGTTCGCGGGACACTTCCCAGGCAGCCTCGGCCGCGGCGATGTCGCGCTGGCGATCCTGGGTTTCCCAAGTGAAACCCTCGCCCATCACGTGGAAGCGCACTTGTTGCGGGAAACGCCGGAAGAACAACTCTTCGCCCGTGCTGTTGCGCCCCTTGATGAACTGCACCACGCCGCATTGCATGCCGTGACCCATGGCTCGCGCCAGCATGCCGAACGCCGAACTGCTCTTGCCCTTGCCGTTGCCGGTCAACACCAGCAACAGGCCGCATTCATTCGGGGAACTGGCGATGCGCTCATCGATCACCGCTTTTTTGCGCTGCATGCGCGCCAGATGGCGCTCATCACGTTCGGGGGTATCAGTCATGGGGAAGCTCTCCGTTGAGGCTGGAATAACGGCGGGCAGGCACAAGAATAGAAGGCAACAAGCCTGGCATCGCCCACCGTGATGCCGTTGGATGAATCAGGCCGGTCTCCGGGCTCATGAGCGGTTTGCACCTGACTGCGCGCCTTCCCATATCGACATATCGATACAGTGGCTCAAGGCGCAGCCTTCACTCATTTACCGTTGCGGGGGCAGCGCCGGGATCATGACCTTCAACCCTTTGAAGAACTCATTCACCGGCTTCCCTGTTTCACTCTGTCGACACAAGCCACAGAGCACCTGAAACAAGCCGCGAAGGTTAGAGGGTTGGGAATGGAGCGTCAATTAAAGCCGGGCGGCCGGGCAGGAATATCGCAAGCCCACGGCTGAAGGTTGAACCATCGAAAGGCAGCGCTTCTCTATGATTAGAACAAGGCATTCATAGGGACGATCAGCATGCGCACCTCCCCGTTCGTTTTCGTTATCGCCCTCGCTGGAGGGCTCACCGCTTGTGGCGAGACCTCCAGGCTGCAAGTATCCGACGGCACCGGCCCCTCGCCCCAACTGCCCGAACCCAATAAAACCCTGGTCCCGACGGTGAACATCGCGCCCGCCATCGGCTGGCCTGCCGGTGCCAAACCCGTCGCCGCCGCAGGCACTCAAGTAGCCGCTTTTGCCGAAGACCTTGATCACCCGCGCTGGCTCTATGTATTGCCCAACGGCGACGTGCTGGTGGCCGAAACCAACGCCCCGCCCAAACCCGACGATGGCAAAGGCGTCAAAGGCTGGGTCATGAAAAAAGTGATGGGCCGCGCCGGAGCCGGCGTGCCGAGCCCGAATCGCATCACCCTGCTGCGGGACAAGGATCACGACGGTATTGCGGAAACCCGCAGCGTGTTTCTGGAAAATCTCAATTCACCGTTTGGCATGACGCTGGTCGGCAACGACCTGTACGTGGCCGATACGGACCGCTTGCTGCGTTTTCACTATGAGAACGGCGATATGACGATCAAGTCGTCGCCGATCAAAGTGGTCGACTTGCCGGGCGGCCCCCTCAATCACCACTGGACCAAAAATGTCATCGCCAGCAAGGATGGCAGCAAGTTGTACGTGACCGTGGGCTCCAACAGTAACGTCGCGGAAAATGGCATGGACAAGGAGCAAGGACGCGCCGCGATCTGGGAAGTGGATCGCGCCACCGGCAACCACCGGATTTTTGCTTCGGGTTTGCGTAATCCCAACGGCATGGCCTGGGAACCACAAAGTGGCGCGCTGTGGACCGCGGTCAACGAGCGCGATGAAATCGGCAGCGACCTGGTGCCGGACTACATCACCTCGGTGCAGGACGGCGCGTTCTACGGCTGGCCGTTCAGCTACTACGGTCAACACATCGATATTCGCGTCGAGCCGCAGAATCCGGATCTTGTCGCCAAAGCTCTCAAGCCAGACTATGCCGTCGGCCCGCACACCGCCTCGCTGGGCCTGACGTTTGCCGAAAACAGCAAACTGCCAGCACCGTTCACTCAAGGTGCTTTCATCGGACAGCACGGCTCGTGGAACCGCAAGCCGCACAGTGGTTACAAAGTGATTTTCGTGCCATTCAATGCCGGCAAACCGGCCGGGCAGCCGGTTGATGTCCTTTCCGGATTCCTCAATGACGAGGAAAAGGCCATGGGTCGACCCGTGGGCGTGGTGATTGATCAGCAGGGGGATTTGTTGGTGGCCGACGATGTAGGGAACAAGATTTGGCGGGTGTCGACTGCAAAATAGACAGCAAAAGATCGCAGCCTTCGCCAGCTCCTACATTGATTGGCGCACGTCCTGTAGGCGCTGCCGAAGGCTGCGATCTTTCCTGCTGATGACTACCGTTTACGGCAGAGTGTCAATCCATCGCCTATCGGCAACAGGGATAGATCCACTCTCGAGTCATCTTTCAACGCTCGATTAAGCGCCTGGATCGCACGGGTGTCTTCGCTCTCGGGATTTGCCTCGAGAACTCGGCCACTCCACAGGGTGTTATCGAACACCGCCAGCCCACCGACCCGCAACAGACGCAGCGCATGCTCCAGGTAGGCGGGATAGTTGGCCTTGTCGGCATCGATGAAAATCAGATCGAATTGACCTGGCTGGCCCAGCTTGCCAAGCGTCTCCAGCGCAGGCGCCAGACGCAGGTCGATTCGCCCGGTCAGCCCTGCCTCGAGCCAGTAACGGAGGGCGGTGGCATTGTAATCGCCGGGAATGTCGCAACAGATCAGTGAGCCGTCATCCGGCAATGCCGCCGCCATGCACAGGGCGCTGTAACCGGTGAAAGTGCCGATTTCCAGCACATGCCTGGCGCCGGTGAGTTTCACCAGCAGCGCGAGAAACTGCCCTTGCTCCGGTGCCACTTGCCATCGCGCCATGGGCATTGCCTGGGTTTCGTCGCGCAAACGCTTGAGTAGCGGCGTTTCGCGCAAGGAAACATCGAGCAGGTATTGGTACAAACCATCGTCGAGATTGAGCGTGCGAGCGGTCATGTCCACAACCTCAGGCGATTATGGATTGCGCGCCAGATGCTCCGGCTGCAGAACGCGCTTGGCGCTGAGGTAGGCTTTCTGCCAATAAGCCTTGGACAAACTGTCGAGCTTCACAGTACCGCCGGTGGCGGGTGCATGGACGAAGCGCCCCTCGCCAACATAGATCCCGGCATGATTGACCTGGGAAGCACCATTGGTGGCGAAGAAGATCAGGTCACCGGTTTGCAGACCCTCCTTACCGACACTGGCCGCTTGTATCGTGATCATCTCGCGGGTGGTGCGCGGCAAGGAAATACCGGCAACGTCACGGTACACGTAGCCAATCAGACCACTGCAATCAAATCCCGAATCCGGCGTGTTGCCACCCCAGCGATAAGGTGTGCCCACAAGACCGAGCGCGCGGAACAGCACGTCTTCCGCTTCAGGCGAAAAAGCTTGGGATGGACCGAATACGAGGGGCGCGCGAACCACCGGCGCTGGCGGCGGTGTGCGACTGGCGCAGGCGCTGAGCAGCGCTGCGAGGAAGATGATTGCGAGGCGGGCCGACGTCGTCATAAGCAGAACATCCTGATCTGGCTGCGGCTTTTTTCTGCGGGGAGCGCAGAAAAGAAAACCGCCTGCGCGTGACGCAGGCGGTTTGCCATCATTAGTAGATCAGAATTTTAGCGGCTATCCGGCAAACTTCAAGTAAGACTTTAAGTTCACCTTACAAAATGTCTGCTTATTTACGCGCAGTGACGATTGGCGATGCGTTTGGTGCCATTGCCAGGGCTCGTTTGGCTTCGATGAAGGTCTTGCTCCAGTAGCTGTCCCCCAGGCTATCGATCCGCACGCCACCGCTACGACGGCTGCTCGAATGGATGAACTGGTTGTCGCCGAGGTAGATTCCGGCGTGACTGACGCGACCGCGACGGCCGTTGGTAGCGAAGAACAACAGGTCGCCCGGCTCAAGCTTGCTGCGCGAGACCAGAGGGGCGTCCACGTTGATCATTTCGCGAGTGGAACGCGGCAGGTTCATGCCCGCTTCTTCGCGGAACAGGTAACCGATGAAGCCACTGCAATCGAAACCGGCTTCAGAGGTGCCGCCGAAACGGTAACGGGTACCGATCAGGGACATGCCACGCTCAAGGATGCTGTCTGCCAGAACCGGCAATTGATACGACTTGCCACCAGCGAAGTCGGCGAGTTCTTTTTCGTTCGCCTTCTCTTCCTGTTCCAGCGTTTCCTGATAAAGAGCGGAAGTCTGGGTTGTAGCGGAGTTCTTGACCTGCTGTTGCGATGCTTGCTGACTCACTGGAGTGTGAGCAGCGCAACCGAACAACAGGGTAACGAGTGCGAGGGGCACGAGGGGTGCAAAGCGATTTAGCATGGGCACGACCGTGGCTGATAGATGTAAAGAAGCCGAGACTATGCCCGCTATCAACCTCATTTGCAAATTCAATCGATCTTTATGTGACTTCTCGGTTTCTCGTTAGCATCTAAGCGCTTAAGCCCATTTTGAATGTAACGCGCTGCCTGAGACCCGACAGGAAAGCGTGTTTTCTGGCGCCTTAAATATGCCAAACCCGCTAAACCTCTCGGTTTTAGCGGGTTTACCAGCCCAGGGTTTCTTTCAAAAACGGGATGGTCAGCTTGCGCTGAGCCTGAAGCGAGGCCTGATCGAGGCGCTCAAGCAGTTCGAAAAGTGCACTCATGCTGCGAGTGCCCCGGGTCAAAATGAAATGCCCCACTTCGTCGGTCAGATGCAGCCCGCGACGGGAAGCACGCAATTGCAGTGCACGCAATTTGTCTTCATCGGACAGGGGACGCATCTGAAAGATCAACGCCAGGGTCAAGCGGGATTTGAGATCCGCCAGTTTCACCGGCAACTCTCGGGGTGAAGTCGACGCAGCAATCAGCAGACGTCGGCCGCTGTCACGCAAGCGATTGAACAGATGGAACAACGCCTCTTCCCAGTCCGCCTTGCCAGCGACCGCCTGTAAATCATCCAGGCAGACCAGTTCGTACTGTTCGAGGTTATCGAGAATTTCAATGCCACGGTCCAGCAGCTCGGCCAGCGGCAGGTATACCGCCCGCTCCCCCAACTGCTCGAAACGCAGACAGGCCGCTTGCAGCAGGTGCGTACGCCCTACCCCGTCCTTGCCCCAAAGGTAGATCAGGCTTTCGGTCCAGCCGGCGTCGGCTTCGCAGAGCCGCTCGACATAGCCGAGTGCAGCGGCGTTGGCGCCTGGGTAATAGTTGATAAAGGTGGCGTCATCACGCAGACGCACACCTAGGGGCAGCTGAATCGGTTTCATGCTGACTGAACAGTTCCAAAGGAACCGTTAGTGGCCTCTGTGTAAAGTTTGCGAAGTTTATACCCGTGGCGCTGGACGCACAATGCGACAGACCATAAGCAAAATCAAAGGTTTGCGTTAACGCTACAGTTTTATGACAGTTTGTTCGGCGGTCAGTGCGACCGCCACCCACTCATCTTCTCGTCAAGGCTCCTCGCCATTGGCATAGATGTCCGAGTCCTTGTACAAATCATGGGCATGACGTACCAGCACCATGATCACTGCCGCCACCGGTAGCGCCAGCAACACACCGGTAAAGCCGAACAGCTCTCCGCCAGCCAGAATCGCAAAAATCACTGCCACTGGGTGCAAACCGATACGGTCGCCGACCAGCAACGGCGTCAGCACCATGCCCTCCAGCGCCTGACCGATCATGAAGACCGCTACGATTCCCAGCATGGGATACAAATCCCCGCCGAATTGAAACAGGCCGGCGATCAATGCCGCTCCGATGCCGATGATGAAACCCATATACGGCACGATTGCCGCCAGACCGGCAATCAGACCAATCAGCAATCCCAACTCCAGGCCGACCAGCATCAGGCCTGCCGCGTAAATCACGCCCAACGCCACCATGACCAACAATTGCCCGCGTACGAACGCCCCGAGCACTTCGTGACATTCGCCTGCCAGGGACACAGCACGCTCCTCGCGATCGCGAGGTAACAGGCCGCGGATTTTGGCCATCATCACGTCCCAGTCCCGCAACAGGTAAAAACTCACCACCGGAATAAGCACCAGGTTCGCCAGCAAACCTATCAACGCCAGCCCCGAGGCCGTCGCCTGGCTCAACACCACGCCGACAATGTCAGTGGTCTGACCCATGTGCTCGCTGATCGCCGCCTTGAGCTTGTCGAACTTCCAGAACCCGTCTGACAAGCCGAATTTCGATTGCGCCCATGGCAATGCGGTGTGCTGCAACCAATCGAGCATTTGCGGCGCCAGTTCATACAAACGGAACAACTGCCTGGCGAGCATTGGCACCAGCACCAATAGCAGTGCAGTAAAAATCAGGGTGAACACTGCAAACACAGTAATCACGCCCCAGGTCCGGGAAAGACCGGCGCTCTCCAGGCGATCCACCAGCGGATCGAACAGATAGGCCAACAGCAGCGCCACCAGGAACGGCGTCAGAATCGGATGCAACAACCAGACAAACACGCAAAGCAGGACCACCCCACCCAGCCAGAACCAACGCCGAGAATCGGCCATGTACCACTCCTGCTTCTATATAAGGAACGAAAACGATTTACCAACGAAAACGCAATTGCGGTGTCGGTGCGACAGGGGCTGGCGCTGCGGCAGGTGCCGCGCCTCCAGCCACAGGCTGGGCGGAAACTACTGGCGCCGGTGCGGGTTCGACCGGCATTTCCTGCAATCTCGCCAGCGACATCTGCGCCTTCAATTGTTCGACACTGCCATTTACCCGATAAAGTATCCGGTCACCATCAACACCTTGCAGCCGCCCGCCAAATGGCTCAAGCAAACGCCCAAGCGCGGCGTATCGCTCAAGATTCATGCCTTGCACTTCTACCAACTGCTGACCTGAAGCCCCAGGCTTGGCGACGAAACGGGGCGCCAGACGCTGATTGACCGCCAGCATCACCGCATCGGCCAAAGCCGCCTGATCGGCGCCCTGCACAGTGCCGGCCTCTTTCTGATCACCAAGCCACAGCCGCCAATTGGCTTGCCACTGGCCACCTTCCTCACGGGCATGCACCGCCAGCAAGGCGTCTGCGTTGTATCGTTCCGAAGCACCGCGCAACGGCGCCGGGTCAGTGCCTTCCAGATTCGGTGCCGTGGCGATGATCTGTTCATTCAAGTCCGCCAATGGCAAGCGCAATGGCAATCCACGATGCTGTGCGGCCCGTCGCAGCGGTGTTGCGCTGGCCTGACCATCGCCGACAAGGCTGGAACCCTCAGTCGAATCATTCAGCCACCAACCCAGAATCGACGGCCGATTGGCACCCCACATGGGCAAACCGGCACGGCGCAGAGCTTGCTCAGTCGTGCCCGGATCGAAATCGACTTTCAACACTTCCGGCGGACCGGCTTCAAAACCGTACTGACTGATGATTTGTTGCGGATCCTTGCGAACCGCCGCCAACCCCGGACTCTGCGCAGCCTTGGGATCGCCGGTCAGGCGTACCACCAGCGTATCCAGCGCACGCTGAGTCGCCTGCTCGCGCTCCTCGGGCGACTGACCATTGACTGGTTCACGCACTTGATAGAGGCCTTTGACGGTTTCGGCATGCCCCACAAGGCTGAACAATGACAAACAGCCCACAAACAAGAATTTACAAAAACGCATGGACGATTCCTGACGACAAGAGCGGCTTGGAACAGACCGCATGAGAACAATCGGGCAAGGCTGTGACCCTCGACCGACGCCAAACATTCACACGCCCTGGGTAAGTTTTTCGCACTGCCATAACGATAGACGGTTAATCGCGATACCTTACAGCCATGAAGGATGCCAATGACACGGCTCAATCACGGTTTTTTTTAAGCAGATATGCCCCTGCTGTCGGCGTGAGGATGGTCGCTGCCGCTCAAGCCTGATAAAATCGCGCGCCTTCGCAGACCGGCAACAGCCGGGCAGTGTCCGAATAGCGCGCATGGCTCTTGCCTACGCAGTTCGGCGGTCCCGCTGGACTCGGTCGTTACCCAGAAATCCCCCCTAAAGGCCTGGATCATGAGCAAGCAACCCTCCCTGAGCTACAAGGACGCCGGTGTAGACATCGACGCCGGTGAAGCATTGGTCGAACGCATCAAGAGCGTCGCCAAGCGCACTGCGCGCCCGGAAGTCATGGGCGGCCTGGGCGGTTTTGGCGCCCTCTGCGAAATCCCGGCCGGCTACAAGCAGCCTGTGCTGGTTTCCGGTACTGACGGTGTCGGCACCAAGCTGCGCCTGGCACTGAACCTCAACAAGCACGACAGCATCGGTATCGATCTGGTCGCCATGTGCGTGAATGACCTGGTGGTCTGCGGCGCCGAGCCGCTGTTCTTCCTCGACTACTACGCCACCGGCAAACTCAACGTCGAAACCGCGACCCAGGTCGTAACCGGCATCGGTGCTGGCTGCGAGCTGTCCGGTTGCTCACTGGTTGGCGGTGAGACTGCAGAAATGCCTGGCATGTACGAAGGCGAAGACTACGACCTGGCCGGCTTCTGCGTCGGCGTCGTGGAAAAATCCGAGATCATCGACGGATCCAAAGTCGCAGCCGGCGATGCCCTGCTCGCCCTGCCGTCTTCCGGCCCGCACTCCAACGGCTACTCGCTGATCCGCAAGATCATCGAAGTGTCCGGTGCCGACATCGAAAACACCCAGCTCGACGGCAAGCCACTGACCGACCTGCTGATGGCACCAACCCGTATCTACGTCAAGCCGCTGCTCAAGCTGATCAAGGAAACCGGCGCAGTCAAAGCCATGGCCCACATCACCGGTGGCGGCCTGCTGGACAACATCCCGCGCGTCCTGCCTAAAGGTGCACAGGCGGTGGTTGACGTGGCGAGCTGGACCCGCCCGGCGGTGTTCGACTGGCTGCAAGAGAAAGGCAACGTCGATGAAAACGAAATGCACCGCGTCCTGAACTGCGGCGTCGGCATGGTCATCTGCGTGGCTCAAGAGCACGTTGAAACCGCCCTGAACGTCCTGCGTGAAGCCGGCGAGCAGCCATGGGTCATCGGTCAGATCTCCACCGCTGCCGAAGGCGCGGCTCAGGTCGAATTGAAGAACCTCAAGGCTCACTGATGCCTAAGACCTGTGATGTCGTGGTGCTGCTCTCCGGCACCGGCAGTAACTTGCAGGCCTTGATCGACAGCACGCGGACCGGCGACAGCCCGGTCCGCATCGCTGCGGTGATTTCCAACCGCGCCGACGCTTACGGCCTGCAACGCGCCAGGGATGCGGGTATCGACACTCGCACCCTGGATCACAAGGCCTTCGAAGGTCGCGAGGCCTTCGATGCCGCGCTGATCGAACTGATCGACGCCTTCAACCCCAAACTCGTTGTACTGGCCGGTTTCATGCGCATTCTCAGCGCTGGATTCGTGCGCCACTATCAGGGTCGCCTGCTCAATATCCACCCGTCGCTGCTACCCAAATACAAAGGGCTACATACTCATCAGCGCGCGCTGGAGGCCGGCGACGCCGAGCATGGCTGCTCCGTGCACTTCGTCACCGAGGAACTCGATGGCGGACCACTGGTCGTACAAGCAGTAATACCGGTAGAGTTGCATGACTCGCCGCAGAGCCTGGCGCAGCGGGTCCATGTACAGGAACACCTGATTTACCCGATGGCGGTACGCTGGTTTGCCGAAGGTCGTCTAGCCCTCGGCGAACAAGGTGCTTTACTGGATGGACAGTTACTCGCGGCCAGTGGCCACTTGATTCGACCCTAGGAGATTTTATGCGTCGCGCCCTGCTCTTCGCTTGCGCCTTGCTTGCCTTACCCTTCGCACAGGCTGCAGACCTACAACCGTTCTCCGCCAGCTACACCGCCGACTGGAAACAACTGCCCATGAGCGGCACTGCCGAGCGAAGCCTCGAAAGCCTGGGTGGCGGCAAGTGGAAGCTGAGCTTCAAGGCATCAATGATGATTGCCAGCCTGTCCGAAGAAAGCACTCTGACCGTGGACAAGGACACTTTTCTGCCGCAGTCGTATCACTTCGAACGCGGTGGCCTGGGTAAAGCCAAGAAAGCCGACCTGGATTTCGACTGGACCACCAAGATGGTCACCGGCACCGATCGTGGTGACCCGGTCAAGATTGCGCTCAACCGTGGCATGCTCGACAAATCCACTTACCAGTTGGCGCTGCAGCATGACGTAGCTGCCGGCAAGAAAAGCATGAGCTATCAAGTGGTCGATGATGGTGAAGTCGATACCTATGACTTCCGCGTGCTGGGTTCGGAAAAAGTCGACACCAAGGCTGGCCAGATCGAGGCAATCAAGGTCGAACGCGTGCGCGACCCGACACAAAGCAAGCGCATCACCGTGCTGTGGTTCGCCAAGGATTGGGACTACTTGCTGGTCCGCCTGCAACAGGTCGAAACCGACGGCAAGGAGTACAACATCATGCTCCTGAACGGTACGGTCAACGGCAAGACTGTCAAAGGCAGCTGATTCGGATCGACATGTAAAACACCGCCATTGCGGCAACGTAGTTTGCGTAAGCAATTAAACCCCTGCGAGCTTCTCCGAAAATCCGATGCCAGACCTCTGGCATCGGATTTTTTTCTGCTGAACAGGACCCGCTCGCCCTCGGCAACTCTTTAGCCCATACGACATTAATACCCGCACTTCATATATCCCCGCTGAAAAACCTTCGAACACAAGAATATAGATACTTTAAGAAACCAGATTTAAGTACCGGGAATTTTTTAGTACACAAACTCTTAGATCTTCCCTGACGCCTTAATCCTACAAGCCACGTCGTAATTTCCCACAGCAATTTCTTAATCTAAAACAAAACGGGTGAAATATTGCATTTTCAGAAACAGCCTAAAGCCAGGATCAACACTTCTCCTATAATCTGGCGCTCCCAATAAATTAAGGAGCGACCTTAATTGCGAGCCATAGCTACATGAGTATTACCGGTAAGCGTCAAGGGAAGATTTCTGCCGGCTGCTCAGGCCAAAGTTCTATCGGCAATAAGTGCCAATTCGGCCATCAGGACGAAATCATGGTGCTGGCTTTTTCGCATGATATGGTTGCAGGCAATGACGGAAGCATTACCGGTGGTCGCGGTAAACACATGCCTATCATGATAACCAAAGCCATCGACAAATCATCACCACTGCTGGCGAGCGCACTGCATGGTGGTGAAGAATTGGACTGCACCATCAATTTATACAGGGAATGAATGATAATGAATGAAACTTCCTGTGATATTCATGACGTGACCAGAGCGGCGTCAGAATTGGTTGCAGCTGGCTGCAGCATAGGCATGGCGCACATCGGAAATTATTCAGGCCGTTGATGAGGGCGTGATAAGCGCATGGGAAGGGCTGCGGCAGATCGGGGCTGAACATGCGGAGCTAATATCCAAGTCACTTTTTTATACTCAAAACGGCATCAATATTCTAGCAGGAGGCGCACAGATTAAAGCAGGGGTAGTGGTTACAGGTGCATCTTGGGGAGTCGGAGTTATACCTGGCGCACTTCTAGTCAGTCATGGGGCTAACAATATCGCCGAAGGTGCGGCCAATATTATAACGGCCCAGACATGCCTGCCACTCAAGGACCTATTCGGCGCGGCTATCAGGCGTTATTTAGGGATAGCTACAGCGGCAATATGGCGTACTACACAACAGACTTGATCTTGTCGGGTTACGGAATGTTCAGAGTTGTGCGAAAACCAGGCTCTGTACAGTTTTTTCGATTTGACCCTATTAGTAATGAGCGGAGCTATCAGCAAACTGGGAGGCTGGCTTTGCTCTTTGAAGGATTAGTTGACTCGATCACATTGAGCGCCATTCACGAAGAAAACCAATCAACACTTAATAATCCATAATACTGGATGATGCGCTGCTATTTTATGTCATGCCGCGCATTCTTGGAATGTAAAAGCGCAAGCCAAGCAATACTATAAACACATAGGTTGTTAAATAAGCAATTTTCAAGGCTCGATCTTCAAGCGGGATTATCTCAGTAATTACCCAGACCACCATTCCCATGACCGGAATTGAACACCCTAAAACCAAGAGAGTGACTGCGATATGGTATCGAATATTTTCAAGATTCATTAGCCATCATATCCAACCGATGTGAGCATCGAGATTAATACGGCCTTGCAAAACAAATAAACACTTCTTCGGACGACACCAGAAAAGCATTTGTAATTGAATTTGACTGGCGGCGATGACTGAACTGATTGGCTGTCCGAAGAAAAACACCCTGACCGCCGACAAGGGCACCGGTAGCGGCGACGCGGTCAATATTGCCCTCAACCGCGGCATGCTCGACAAATCCACCTACCAGCTGGAGCTGCAGCATGACGTGGCCGCCGGCAAGAAAAGCATGAGCTATCAGGTCGTCGATGATGGCGAAGTCGATACCTACGACTTCCGCGTGCTGGGTTCGGAAAAAGTCGAAACCAAGGCTGGCCAGATCGATGCGATCAAGGTCGAGGTCGAGCGCGTGCGCGACCCAACACAAAGCAAGCGCATCACCGTGCTGTGGTTCGCCAAGGATTGGGATTACCTGCTGGTTCGCCTGCAACAGGTCGAGACCGATGGCAGGGAGTACAACATCATGCTCCTGGACGGCGCGGTGAACGGCAACTCGGTTAAGGGCAGTTGAACGAAGCCCCGCGAATGCGGTAATGCTGTTCACTTTACGTTGGAGGGCTCCAGGTGGATATTTGGATTAGGTGTATATCCATTCCTGCGGTAACGGCCACCTATGGTTTTGCTCTTACAGCGAGTCACTTGGAAAAGCCTGCGCAGAACCTCCACTCGGCCTCTCGATATAGGGCAAGAAAATCAAAAAGCCAAAGCCAAAGCGAGGCGGCCTGACAGCCGACCTGATTGCAGGTCTGTGCGCGATCCAATTGTAGGAGCGCGCCTGCTCCACGCGGCGTTCCGACGATGGACTTCCAGACAACGCAGTCATCCAGACAGGGCGCTTTATCGTTGGCGACCATCGCGAGCAAGCTCGCTCCTACAGGGAAACGTGTTCACTAGAAACAGGTCGGCTGTCAGGCTGCCTCGCTTTGCTTTTGATCGTGGCGCCCCGTTAAACCACGATGGCCGAACGCAGGCATTGCGTAGTGGGTAAACCGGCAGGACGCCGGTTTAGCCGCGCTGGGCCATGGATGGCCCATCGCGGCGACCCACGGAGCAATGCCGGAGAGAGGGCATGCCGAGCCTAGGCGAGGCACCGAGTGGTGGGGCAAGAGCCTTTTGGTTCCTTTTTGGCGTTTGAAAAAGGGACTCGCCGTAAGGGCGAAACCATAAGTGGCCGTTACCGCAGCAATGGATATCCCCCCAATCCAGTTTTTAACAACCCCATGCTTAAGTGAACAGCATTGCGCAAATGCTTTTTTTTGAAGATCAAAAGATCGCAGCCTGCCCCAGCTCCTACAGGAGGAATGCGGAACGCACGCGCGGTGTAATGCTCTATACCTTCAAGGTCTTTCTTGATCGAATGACTTTTCCTGCTGCCTGCGAGGTTTCCCATGACTGTCACCGTCAACACCGTTTCTGCTGAAGGCTTGCGCCATACCGTCCAGATCGATGACCACGAACTCTTTGCCGATGCCCCGCCATCGGCAGGCGGAGAAGGTTCGGCGCCGGAGCCGCACGATTACTTCGATGCCGCGCTGGGCGCCTGCAAGGCCCTGACCTTGAAGATGTACGCGAAGAAAAAGGACATTCCGCTGACCGGCGTTGGCGTGGAGGTCAAACGTGACAACAGTGAAGAACAGAAAGGTAAATATGCCCTGCATGTGAAACTGACCCTCAAGGGCGTGCTCACCGACGCCCAGCGTGAAGAGCTGCACCGGGTGGCCGACCGCTGCCCGGTGCACAAGCTGATGACCACCAGCGAAGTCAGCATCGAGACCCATCTGTCCGAAGGTGCCTTCAGCCAGTAGCGGCAAGGGCAACGCAAGCGGGTTATGCTCGACGGCATCACCCGCTCAGCCTGGAACGCACCATGAACACTCCGCTCGTGATCCGCCCCCGCGCCGAAGATGTCGAAGGCCAGCCGATTCTCCGCCCGCTGCCATCGGCCAAGTGTCGCAGCGTCGGGCCATTCGTGTTTTTCGACCACATGTTGGAGACCCGTTATCCGCCCGGCAAAGGCATGAACATCCGCCAGCATCCGCACATTGGCCTCTCCACTTTGACCTACCTGTTCCAGGGGCAGATTCAGCACAAGGATAGCCTGGGCTCCGATCAGGTAGTGAATGCCGGTGATGTCAGCTGGATGACCGCCGGCAGCGCCATTGCTCACGTCGAACGTACCCCTGAGGCGCTTCAAAGCAGCGGCTTCACGATGCATGGCCTGCAGATTTGGCTGGCATCACCCAAAGAACATGAACAGGGTCCCGGCCATTACAGCCACCATCGCGCATCCACGCTTCCGGTCAGCGACAACCTCGGTGTGAAAATCCGCCTGATTGCCGGCTCAGGCTTTTGCCTGGAATCGCCAGTACCGGTGCTTTCACCTACGTTGTACGCTGAGCTGCACCTGCAAACAGCGACGACAATGCTGATTCCCACCGAGCACGAAGAACGCGCGCTATATGTATTGAGTGGTGAGGTGCAGCTGGATGGCGAGCCAATAGAACCGCACTCGCTGGTGGTGCTGCCTGCCGGAGTAGAAATGACCCTGTTCGCTGAAAGCGACAGTCATGCCGTTCTGTTCGGCGGTGCACCGCTGGACGGGCCACGACGGATCAACTGGAATTTTGTCGCAAGCGATCCGGCAGCCATCGACGAGGCGCGCCGTCGCTGGGCGGCCGGGGATTGGCCGACAGTTCCGGGGGAGGTGGAGCGGATCGAATTGCCTTAGGATAAAAAGCAAAAGATCGCAGCCTTCGGCCACTCCTACAGGAATCACGTCATTCTGTAGGAGCTGCCGAAGGCTGCGATCTTTTGACCTCAAAGCTAATCAGCCCTTGAACACTTCATCCAGCAAGTTATGCATTGAGGTAAACGCTCGAGCGGCGATTTTAGCGTCGTACATCATCATCCCCGCAACGTTGGCATGCGGATCGGTGAACGAGTGGAAGGCACCGCCATAACTCAGCAACTGCCAATCCACACCCGCCGCATTCATCTCATCTTCAAAGGCTGGCAACTGCTCCTTCGGCACCAATGGATCGGAAGCACCGTGCAGCACCAGCACTTTACCCTTGATGTTGTTCGCATCAGCCGGATTCGGCGTATCGAGAGTGCCGTGGAACGACACAGCCGCCTTGACCGGAGCACCGGTACGCGCCAACTCCAAAGCACAGCAACCGCCGAAGCAGAACCCGAAAGTCGCCAGTTTCGACGTATCAACGGCCGCTTCACCCTGGCTTTGCAGCTGTTCGAACGCCACCTGCATGCGTTTGCGCAGCAACGGACGGTCATCTTTCAACGGCATCATCGCCGCGGCCGCTTCATCGTTGTTGGTCGGACGAACCGATTGACCGTAGAGGTCCGCGATCAGCACCACGTAGCCCTTGGCCGCCACCGACCTGGCAATCTCTTCAGCGCCGGCGCTGACGCCCATCCAGTTCGGCGCCATCAACAGACCCGGACGCGGACCTTTTTGGTCGGCATCGAAAGCCAGACGGCTTTCGTACTCCCGCCCATCAATCTGATAGGCAACAGAACGTACAGTGATTTGGCTCATTTATGACTCCTGATTGTTGAACACCAGAATAAAAAAAACCCGCCGAAGCGGGTTTTTCTGCAACACAGTTAAGCTGATAGTTCGACCAGCAGCTTGTTCAGACGGCGCACGTAGGCCGCCGGGTCTTTCAAGCTGTCGCCGGCAGCCAGAGCGGCCTGATCGAAGAGGATGTGCGACAGATCGCCGAAGCGCTCGTCGCTCTGCTCGTTGTCGAGCTTCTCGATCAGCGGGTGAGTCGGGTTGAATTCGAAGATCGGCTTCGAATCCGGAACCTTCTGACCGCTGGCTTCGAGGATCTGACGCATTTGCAGACCCAGGTCCTGTTCACCGATGGCCAGAATTGCCGGGGAGTCGGTCAGACGATGGGAAACCCGCACTTCAGCAACGGATTCGCCCAAGGCGGTTTTCAGACGCTCGACCAGACCTTCTTTGGCCTTGGCGACTTCTTGCGCAGCCTTCTTGTCCTCTTCCGAGTCCAGGTTGCCCAGGTCCAGGTCACCGCGCGCCACGTCGACAAAGCTCTTGCCGTCGAAATCGCTGAGGTAGCTCATCAGCCACTCGTCGATGCGATCGGTCAGCAGCAGCACTTCGATGCCTTTCTTGCGGAAGACTTCCAGGTGCGGACTGTTTTTGACTTGCGCGTAGGTTTCGCCGGTCAGGTAGTAAATCTTGTCCTGACCTTCCTTGGCGCGTGCCAGATAGTCAGCCAGGCCGACAACCTGCTCGCCATCATCGCCGTTGGTCGAGGCGAAACGCAGCAGACCGGCGATTTTCTCTTTGTTGGCGAAGTCTTCTGCCGGGCCTTCTTTCATGACCTGGCCGAAGTTTTTCCAGAAGCCTTTGTATTGCTCGGGCTCGTTCTTCGCCAGCTTTTCCAGCATGTCCAGAACGCGCTTGGTCAGCGCCGACTTCATGGAGTCGATGATCGGGTCTTTCTGCAGGATTTCCCGGGACACGTTCAACGACAGATCGTTGGAGTCGACCACGCCCTTGATGAAGCGCAGGTACAACGGCAGGAAGGACTCAGCCTGATCCATGACGAACACACGCTGCACGTACAGCTTCAGGCCTTTCGGCGCTTCACGCTGGTACAGATCGAACGGGGCACGGGCCGGCACGTACAGCAGCGAGCTGTATTCGAGCTTGCCTTCGACCTTGTTGTGGCTCCAGCTCAGCGGGTTTTCGAAGTCGTGAGCGATGTGCTTGTAGAACTCCTGGTATTCCTCGTCCTTGACCTCGGTACGCGGACGGGTCCACAGAGCGCTGGCGCGGTTGACGGTTTCCCATTCAACGGCAGGCTTCTCTTCGCCTTCAGCAGCTGCCACTTCTTTCGGCAACTCGATTGGCAACGCGATGTGGTCGGAGTACTTCTTGATGATGTTGCGCAGGCGCCAGCCATCGGCGAACTCGTCTTCGCCGGATTTCAGGTGCAGGACGATGCGCGTGCCACGGTCGGCCTTTTCGACGGTAGCGACTTCAAAGTCGCCTTCGCCTTTGGACGACCAGTGCACACCTTCGCTGGCAGCAGCGCCGGCGCGACGGCTGTACACGTCGACCTTGTCGGCAACGATGAAAGCGGAATAGAAGCCGACACCAAACTGACCGATCAGGTGTGAATCTTTCTTCTGGTCGCCGCTCAGGTGCTTCATGAAATCGGCGGTGCCGGACTTGGCGATGGTGCCCAGATGGGTGATCGCGTCTTCGCGGCTCATGCCGATACCGTTGTCTTCGAGGGTGACGGTTTTAGCGTCCTTGTCGAAGCTCACACGGATTTTCAGTTCGGCGCCACCTTCCAGCAGCTCTGGTTTGGCCAGGGCTTCGAAACGTAATTTATCGACAGCGTCAGAGGCGTTCGAGATCAATTCGCGAAGGAAAATTTCCTTGTTGGAATACAGCGAATGGATCATGAGGTGCAACAGTTGCTTCACCTCGGTCTGGAAGCCCAGGGTTTCCTTTTGAGTTTCCACACTCATGGTCATCAAACTCCAATCAGATGGCATAAACCGCGACCCGAATGATCGACGGCGGGTTGTCCTCAGAGTTTGGGGCACCGATCAGGATTTCAAGGGCTCCTCGAGTTTGAAATGGGCGCGGGCGGTGGCAATGGGTTCGGCTTCGGTGCTTTGCCAGGCGGTAATCGCCACATTGGCGACTCTGCGGCCCTGGCGACATACCTGGCAACGGGCCCAGGTATCGCGAAATTGCCCGGCCCGAAGGTAGTCCAGGGAGAAGTCGATGATCTTCGGCACACCGGGCGATCCGGTCGCGACCAGCAGATGCAACGCGGCGGACAACTCCATGAAACCGGCGATTACTCCGCCATGAATGGCCGGCAATAAAGGATTACCAATATTGTCTTTGTTGGCCGGCAGACGAAAAAGCAGTTCATCCCCCACCCGTGAGCATTCGACGCCGATCAGCGTGGCGTACGGAATCAGCTGCAACAGCGAACTGTAGTCCCCCTGCTCATGGGCCGCTTGCAGTTGCGCCTGAAAGCTAATGGTCATTTCACTCCTCCGGCGATGGCGCCACCGAAGCCTTTGGTGCCTTTAATGCCCTTGCCCATGCGCATGAATGTGCCGACCACATGGGCGATGGGATGCTCCGGGTCGTCCTGATAAGCGAAGCCGCGGGCAAAGATCACATCGGTGGTCACCCGGTAGCACTGGGCAAAACCGTAGACATTTTTATGAGGCTCGGCGGCGTGCATGTAATCAATGCGCAGGTCGAGCGTCGGGCAGACTTCGAATTCTGGCAGTACGCAGAGCGTAGACATGCCGCAAGCCGTGTCCATCAACGAGGTCAAGGCGCCGCCATGAATGACGCCCGTTTCAGGATTGCCGACGATTTGCGGGCTGTATGGCAGCACAACGGTGAGGCCTTCGTGGCTGGCGCTGTGAACTCGCAATCCAAGTACCTGACAATGCCGCAACGCCGATAGGAATCGCCTGGCGCGCTCAAAAACGGGGTTTTCAGCCATTTGATAAAGACTCTTGTTAGTGTTGGCCCAGTGCAGTGAAAGTCCCGGTAAAAGTTCCGCGTTAGAACAAACTTATATATCTGCACAAATTGTGGAACTTAACCCGAACGCCTGTGCTCTTAAAGCCAGTAGATATTTTCCATAAGGAGAAACACCCCATGCGTAAGACTTTAGCTATTGCCTTGATGTTGACCGCTTCCCTCGGTCTCGCTGCCTGCGATAAAAAATCCGAGGACAAAGCTCAAGATGCCGCCAAACATGCTGAGCAGGCTCAGCAAGACATGAACAAAGCTCAGGATAAAGTGAACGACGCTGCGAAAGAAAACGCCGAAGCTGCCAAAGCTCAGGCTGAATCGAACGAAGCAGCGGCTAAAGAGGCCGCCCCTAAAAACTAAAACAGTTTTTAGCGCGACAAAAGAAAACCCGCCAAGTGCGGGTTTTCTTTTGTCCGGAGTTTTTTTTTGCATCGTTAGCGCTAGAGCAAAATCGTTCGAAAAGTCGGACTAATCATCAGTAACAACGAACAGACCAATCCCACCAGCCAAACAAGACTGCGCTGCCAAGCCAGATCTTTCCAGTAACACGCCAGGTAGATCACTCGCGAAATCACGAAGATGATCGCCAGCAAATCGATGAGCCATCCTGCCGTTTGAGTGGTATGCGCCATCAACACACCCACGGCGAATAACAAGAAAGCTTCGAAACTGTTCTGGTGGGCCGCCACCGCGCGCGCACCCAACCCCGTGAGTTGCGCCTGCTGTTGGCGTGGCTGGTGATTGTTGTAACCACCCTGCTCTTTCATCGCCTTGCTCACGGGCATACGCGCCACGAAGATCAGCAACGCCGAGATAAACACGCACCAGAACGGAATACTCATCAAGCCGCCTCTTTACTCACATCGGGCAAGGGTGCCTCTGTAGGGGTATAGACCATCACGTCGAGAACGTCAGAGTGAAACTCGCGGCGATACAACACGAACACCACACCGGCGCTCATCAACATGAACAACCAGGGGCTGACAAACCAGGCCAGCATCGTCATGCCGAAGTAGTAGGAGCGCAGCCCGAAGTTGAACTGGTTGGCGGCCATCGAAATAACCCGCGCCGCCCGGGAGGCGAAGGCTTTGCGTTCCTGTTCGGAAACATGACGCTCACCGACCATCGGCGCCGAACCGACCAGAATCGCCGCGAAGTTGTACTGGCGCATGCACCAGCTGAAGGTGAAGAACGCATAGACAAACACCAGCGCCAGGCACAGCAACTTGATCTCCGACATGCCTTGGGACGCCTGTTGCACCATTGGAATATCCGCCAGCAATGACACTGCACGCTCGGAAGCGCCGAGCACCGTGAGAATGCCCGCCAGGATGATCAACGTGCTGGAAGCAAAAAATGACGCGTTGCGCTCAAGGTTACCGATCACGCTGGCATCAGCAATGCGGTTGTCTCGCAGCAGCATGCGACGCATCCAGTCTTCGCGGTACAGGTGCAGGACGCTGGCCAGACACGCCGTGTCGCGGCCCTTCCACGTCGCATAGCGGGTGTAACCGCCCCAGCAGATGACAAACCAGATAGCGGCAAGAATGTGGATCAGGTTGGCTTGGATAAACGACATGCAGGTCCTTGTGATGTGTTAACGGCGTACATAAAGCCTGTAGGAGCGAGCTTGCTCGCGATGGTCGCAAACCATGGCACGTGATTTCTGGATAAACGCGTTACTCTCGGGTTCTTCGCGAGCAAGCTCGCCCCTACAATCGATTCGGCAATGCTTCGACGTTAGCGCAACGCAAAAGACACCGCATCCCTCACAAAAAAAATGCCCCGTATCAATCGATACGGGGCATTTCTGTATTGGCTTGTCAGGCCGGCTAGCGGCCGGCCTTTGAGGCTTAAGCCAACGCTTCGGCGCGCTTGCCCAACAGACGATCACAGACCACGGCGACCACCAGCGTCATCACCGATGGCACCAGCCATGCCAGACCTTGCTCGCTCAGCGGCAAATGGGTCAGTTGAGTCGGCATCCAGTCAGCCAGACCGGCCCCCTTCAGGGCATCGATCAAGCCGAAGATGAACGACACCAGCATCACTGGGCCAAGGATGCGACTCTGCTCATGCCAGAAGTCCTTGCAGAAGCTCAACGCCACCAGAACGATGCACGGTGGATAGATCGCGGTGAGCACCGGGATCGAGAACGCAATCAGTTTGGTCAGGCCCAGGTTGGACACCAGCAGCGAGAATGCCGCGAGGATGATCACCAGTGTCTTGTAGGACAGCGGCAACACACGGCTGAAATACTCGGCACAGGCGCAGGTCAGGCCGACCGCTGTCACCAGGCACGCCAAAGAGATCAGCACGGCAAGGAAGCCGCTGCCCAACGAACCAAAGGTATGTTGCACGTAAGCATGCAATACCACTGCGCCATTGGTAGCGCCAGCGGCCACTTCGTGGCTGCCCGAACCCAGGCGGAACAGACTGACATACACCAGTGCCAACCCGACACCGGCGATCAGGCCGGCGATGATCGCATAACGGGTGATCAGTGCTGGCGACTCGACGCCACGGGAGCGGATGGCGTTGACAATGACAATGCCGAACACCAGTGCGCCCAAGGTATCCATGGTCAGATAACCATTGATGAACCCTTGGGAGAACGGTGCCGCAACGTACTCAGGCGTGGCTTGACCAATATCACCCGCCGGCAAGGCGAATGCAGCAATGCCCAGAACGGCGAGCGCGATGATCTTCAGCGGGGCGAGGAAACGACCTACAGTGTCCAGCAGGCGGCCCGGATAGAGCGAGATGAAGAACACCAACAGAAAGTACACCGAACTGTAGAGGAACAGCGCCAACGGGCTCTCGCCGGTCAAAGGCGCCAGCCCCACTTCGAACGATACGGTCGCAGTGCGCGGTGTCGCGAACAGCGGACCCACAGCGAGGTAGCAGGCGGCTGCCAACAGGCCACCGGCGACTTTACCGATCGGGCTGCTCAGCGCATCCATGGCACCACCGACCTTGGCCAGCGCCACAACGGTGATCACTGGCAGACCGACTGCCGTGACCAGGAAACCCAGCGCCGCCATCCAGACATGAGGTCCGGACTGCAAACCGACGATAGGCGGGAAGATGATGTTGCCGGCCCCGACGAACAGGGCAAACGTCATAAAACCAAGTGCCAGGATGTCCTGGCCTTTCAACACTTTCATTAAGGAAATACCACACTACTGAATCGGAATTTAGAGAGGGATTTCCCTATGGGTGAGGGAAATGCTGTCGGTCCGTATGGGACCAACCCTTTTAGCGCGTTGCCGCCTTGTGGGCTGCGGACGCAAAAATGGCGCGTAGCCTAACGAATTTGGCTGATAAACGCACTGTTACGGGGCGAACATTCCGATCTGCGACACTTCGATGTCGCGTTTATGCATTAAAAGATCAAAAGATCGCAGCCTGCGGCAGCTCCTGCAGGGAAATGCGATCCAATGTAGGAGCTGCCGCAGGCTGCGATCTTTTGATCTTCAAAAACGACAAAGGCCACCCGAAGGTGGCCTTTGTTTGGTGAAGCGTCAGCTAAGCGCGAGGCTTACTTGACAGCCCAACCGGTCAGCTCGGACAAAGCCTTGCCGATGTCTGCCAGCGAACGCACGGTTTTAACGCCTGCGTCTTCCAGGGCAGCAAACTTCTCGTCTGCAGTGCCTTTGCCGCCAGAGATGATTGCGCCAGCATGGCCCATGCGCTTGCCCGGAGGAGCAGTCACACCAGCGATGTAGGAAACAACCGGCTTGGTCACGTGTGCCTTGATGTAGGCAGCCGCTTCTTCTTCAGCCGAACCGCCGATCTCGCCGATCATCACGATCGCTTCGGTCTTCGGGTCTTCCTGGAACAGCTTCAGGATGTCGATGAAGTTCGAACCCGGGATCGGGTCACCACCGATGCCGACGCAAGTCGACTGACCGAAACCGGCGTCAGTAGTCTGCTTCACAGCTTCGTAGGTCAGGGTGCCGGAACGGGAAACGATACCGACCTTGCCTGGCAAGTGAATGTGACCTGGCATGATGCCGATCTTGCATTCGCCTGGGGTGATCACGCCTGGGCAGTTAGGGCCGATCAGGACTACGCCCAGCTCGTCGCACTTAACTTTAGCGTCCAGCATGTCCAGGGTAGGAATGCCTTCGGTGATGCAGACGATCAGCTTGATGCCGCCGAAAGCAGCTTCCAGGATCGAATCTTTGCAGAAAGGAGCCGGAACGTAGATCACGCTGGCGGTAGCGCCAGTGGCAGCTACTGCGTCTTTAACGGTGTTGAACACTGGCAGACCCAGGTGCTCGGTGCCGCCTTTGCCTGGAGTTACGCCACCAACCATCTTGGTGCCGTATTCGATGGCTTGCTGGGTGTGGAAACTACCTTGCGAACCGGTAATACCCTGGCAGATAACTTTGGTGTCTTTATTGATCAGGACGCTCATTATTTGCCCTCCGCAGCTTTAACAACTTGTTGAGCAGCGTCGGTCAGGCTGGTAGCAGCGATGATGTTCAAACCGCTTTCTGCCAGTACTTTAGCGCCCAGCTCAGCGTTGTTGCCTTCAAGGCGAACAACAACCGGGATTTTCACGCCGACTTCTTTCACGGCGCCGATGATGCCTTCGGCAATCATGTCGCAACGAACGATGCCGCCGAAGATGTTGACCAGTACTGCAGCGACGTTAGTGTCGGACAGAATGATCTTGAACGCTTCGGTAACGCGTTCTTTGGTAGCACCGCCGCCCACGTCGAGGAAGTTGGCTGGCTTGCCGCCATGCAGGTTGACGATGTCCATGGTACCCATGGCCAGGCCAGCACCGTTGACCATGCAACCGATGTTGCCTTCCAGTGCTACGTAGTTCAGTTCGAACTTGGCAGCGTGCGCTTCGCGCGGATCGTCTTGCGACGGATCGTGGAAAGTTTTCAGCTTAGGCTGACGGTACATGGCGTTGGCGTCGATGTTGATCTTGGCGTCGAGGCAATGCAGATCGCCATCAGCCTTGATCACCAGCGGGTTCACTTCCAGCAGAGCCAGGTCGTGATCCTTGAACAGTTTGGCCAGACCTACGAAGATCTTGGCGAACTGAGCAACTTGCTTGCCTTCCAGGCCCAGCTGGAATGCCAGCTCGCGACCCTGGAATGGCTGAGCGCCAACCAATGGATCGATAGTGGCTTTCAGAATTTTTTCTGGAGTGTCGTGAGCGATTTTCTCGATGTCCACGCCACCTTCGGTGGAAGCCATGAACACGATACGACGGCTCGAACGGTCAACGACAGCGCCCAGGTACAGCTCTTTAGCGATATCAGTGCACGATTCAACCAGGATCTTGGTGACTGGCTGACCATTGGCGTCAGTCTGGTAAGTCACCAGACGCTTGCCCAGCCACTGCTGTGCGAAGGCTTTGGCGTCTTCTTTGCTGCGAACCAGCTTTACGCCGCCCGCTTTACCGCGACCACCGGCGTGGACCTGGGCTTTGACAACCCACTCGCTGCCGCCGATTTTGTCGCAAGCTTCTGCTGCTGCTTCCGGGGTGTCTACTGCGTAACCGGTGGAAACTGGCAGGCCGTATTCAGCGAACAGCTGCTTACCCTGATACTCGTGAAGATTCATGCTTATTACCGTCTTCGTTAGGTACTGCGCATTCGGTGCTGCACTCATTCAAGTGCCGCACCACCTGTGACTGCTGCTTGCGTAGCCTTTCCGGACAACCGGTGCAGCTACGCAAGACTGCGTCCAGCGGATATTCCGCGGTGAGTCTTGCATGCAAGGCTCACGACGGGCCATTCCGCCGTGGTTTCTTATTGTCTTAACGCTTCTTGCGGTTGGCGATGTGGATGGCGCCGCCATTCACTGCCAAAGCAGCTTCGTGCAAGGCTTCAGACAGGGTCGGATGGGAGAAAACCATCATGCCCAGGTCTTCAGCGCTGGTGCCGAATTCCATACCGATCGCGCCCTGCTGAACCAGTTCGGCAGCGCTTGGGCCAATCACGTGGACGCCCAGTACGCGGTCTGTCTTGGCATCTGCGATGACCTTGACGAAACCACCGGTATCGTTGGCAGCCATGGCACGGCCGGAGGCTGCGAACGGGAAGGTGCCGACGTTAACTTCAACGCCTTCAGCTTTCAAGGCCTGCTCGGTTTTACCGACCCACGCGATTTCCGGGTGAGTATAAATAACCGAAGGGATCAGATCATAGTTCATCTGAGCCTTGTGACCCTTGATGCGCTCGACAACCATGATGCCTTCTTCCGACGCCTTGTGCGCCAGCATCATGCCGCGAACCACGTCGCCGATGGCGTAAACGCCCGGCACGGTGGTAGCGCAGTGATCGTCGACGTGCACGAAACCGCGCTCGTCCAGGGTCACGCCGCAGTCGGCAGCCAGCAGATCAGTGGTCACCGGACGGCGACCAACGGCTACGATCAGCTTGTCGAAAGTGATGTTCTGTTCGCCTTTGGCATCGGTGTAGTTCACCACGACTTCGTCGCCGTTCACTTTCGAACCGGTCACGCGAGCGCCCAGTTTGATGTCCAGACCCTGTTTGGTCAGGGTTTTCAGCGCTTCCTTGGAAACAGCGGCATCGGCTGCCATCAGGAAGGTGTCCAGGGCTTCCAGGACAGTGACTTCTGCACCCAGACGCGACCAGACCGAACCCAGCTCCAGACCGATCACGCCAGCGCCGATCACGCCCAGACGCTTGGGCACGGATTGGAATTCCAGGGCGCCGGTCGAATCGACGATCACATTCTGGTCAACCGGTGCTGGCGGAATGTCGATCGGACGCGAACCTGGAGCCAGGATGACGTTTTCGGCTTCGATGATTTCTACCGAGCCATCAGGCTTGGTGACTTCAACTTTTTTGCCGGCCAGCAGCTTGCCGTGACCCTGGATGGAGGTCACACCGTTGGCTTTGAACAGGGTCGCAACGCCGGAGGTCAGGCCTTTGACGATGTTGGCCTTGCGGCCCACCATTGCTGGCACGTCCATGGTCACGCCAGCGTGGTTGATACCGTGGATCGCGAAACCGTCCTGGGCTTCGTGGAATTTCCACGAGCTGTCCAGCAGGGCTTTGGATGGAATGCAGCCGACGTTCAGGCAAGTACCGCCCAGAGCCAGTTTACCTTCCTTGTCGGTGTACTTCTCGATGCAGGCCGTCGAAAGACCAAGCTGAGCGGCCTTGATGGCAGCCACGTAACCGCCAGGGCCCGCGCCGATCACTACTACGTCAAATTTCTGCGACATTCAAAAAATCCTCTTTAGCGAAAAGCTTCAAGCCGCAAGCTGCAAGCCAGGCAGCGGGTTTTCCGACAGCCTGGACTTGCAGCTCATGGCTGCTTCTATCAGATATCCAGCAACAGACGAGCCGGATCTTCCAGCAGGTTCTTGATGGTCACCAGGAAGGTCACAGCTTCTTTGCCATCGATCAGACGGTGATCGTAGGACAGTGCCAGGTACATCATCGGACGGATAACGACCTGGCCGTTGATGGCCATTGGACGCTGGATGATGTTGTGCATGCCCAGGATGGCGGCTTGTGGCGGGTTGACGATCGGGGTCGACATCATCGAACCGAAAGTACCGCCGTTGGTGATGGTGAACGTACCACCGGTCATTTCGTCCATCGACAGTTTGCCGTCGCGGGCTTTCTTGCCGAAGGTGGCGATGCCGCCTTCGATTTCAGCCAGGCTCATCAGTTCGGCGTTACGCAGAACCGGTACAACCAGGCCGCGATCGCTGGAAACTGCAACGCCGACGTCAGCGTAGCCGTGGTAAACGATGTCGCCGCCGTCGATCGAAGCGTTGACAGCCGGGAAGCGTTTCAGCGCTTCGGTGGCCGCTTTCACGAAGAACGACATGAAGCCCAGGCGCACGCCGTTGTGGGACTTCTCGAACAGGTCCTTGTACTTCGAACGCAGGGCCATGACTTCGGTCATGTCGACTTCGTTGAAAGTGGTCAGCATCGCCATGTTCGACTGAGCTTCAACCAGACGCTTGGCCACGGTGGCACGAACGCGGGTCATCGGCACGCGCTTCTCGATGCGGTCGCCAGCAGCGAACACCGGAGCAGCAGCGGCAGGTGCAGCCGCCTTGGCAGGCGCGGCAGCCGGAGTGGCTTTCTTGGCAGCAACAGCTGCAACCACGTCTTCCTTGGTCACACGACCGCCTTTGCCAGTGCCGGCAACGGAAGCGATGTTGATGCCATTTTCTTCAGCCAGCTTGCGAGCAGCCGGTGCAGCAACAGGATCGTCTTCGCCTTCGGCAGCTGGAGCAGCAGCCTGTGCAGCAGCCGGAGCCGCGGCAGCAGCTGGAGCGGCAGCAGCGCCGCCCGCTTCGATGGAACCCAGTACCTGGGCAGAAAGAACGGTAGCGCCCTCTTCGGCCACGATGGCGCCCAGGACGCCGTCGGCTTCTGCCAACACTTCCAGCACAACCTTGTCGGTCTCGATGTCAACGATCAGGTCGTCACGCTTTACAGCGTCGCCTGGTTTTTTGTGCCAGGTGGCAACGGTGCCATCGGCAACCGATTCCGGGAAAGTGGGGGCCTTGATTTCGATAGCCATTGTCTGTGAGTCCTTAAATTCGGTTTCAGGTGCGCGAAGGCGTTAAACAGTAAAGGCCGCTTGCAGCAATTGTTCCTGCTGCTCGGCGTGCATCGAGGCGTAACCGCATGCCGGTGCAGCAGAAGCCTCGCGGCCCGCGTACTCAAGTACGAGAGACTTGTCGAGGTTGCTGATGCTTCGACGCATGTGGTGTTGGCTGCAGTACCACGCACCCTGGTTCATCGGCTCTTCCTGACACCAAACGGCAGCTTTGACGTTGGTATAAGGCGCCAGGACTTCTTTCAAGTCGTCCTCAGGGAATGGGTACAGCTGCTCGATACGCACGATGGCGATATCGTCACGGCCTTCGGCACGGCGTTTTTCCAGCAGGTCGTAGTAGACCTTGCCGCTACACAGAACAACGCGCTCGACCTTTTTCGGGTCCAGGGCATCGATTTCCGGGATAACGGTCTGGAACGAACCTTCGGCCAGATCTTCCAGGGTCGAAATGGCCAGCTTGTGACGCAACAACGACTTCGGAGTCAAAACGATCAACGGCTTGCGCAGCGGGCGAATCACCTGACGACGCAGCAAGTGGTAGATCTGTGCCGGCGTAGTCGGTACCGCGACCTGAATGTTGTGCTCGGCGCACAGTTGCAGGTAACGCTCCAGACGAGCCGAGGAGTGCTCTGGCCCCTGACCTTCATAACCGTGCGGCAGCAGCATGGTCAGACCGCACAGACGGCCCCACTTGTGCTCGCCACTGGTGATGAACTGGTCGATAACCACTTGGGCACCGTTGGCGAAGTCGCCGAACTGGGCCTCCCAGATCACCAGCGCATCCGGCGTGGTGGTCGAGTAGCCGTATTCGAACGCCAGCACCGCTTCTTCGGACAGGAACGAGTCGTACAGGTCAAAACGCGGCTGACCGTCGTACAGGTTCTGCAACGGGATGTAGGTGCCCGCGTCTTTCTGGTTGTGCAGCACAGCATGACGGTGCGAGAACGTACCCCGGCCGATGTCCTGGCCGGTCATGCGGATCGGGTGACCTTCGAACGCCAGGGTCGCGTACGCCATGGTTTCGGCGTAACCCCAGTTGATCGGCAGGCCGCCGGCTTGCATCTTCTGACGGTCTTCGTAGATCTTCGCAACCTGGCGCTGAACCACGAAGCCTTCCGGAATTTCCAGCAGCTTGGCGGACAGTTCCTGCAGGGTCTTCAGATCAAAGCGAGTGTCGTGACGCGCGGTCCAGGCGTGGCCCAGATACGGACGCCAGTCCACGAACAACTCTTTGTTCGGCTCTTTGACCAGGCTTTTCACAACGTGCAGACCGTTGTCCAGCGCGCTGCGGTATTCGTCGACTTTCGCCTGAACACGCTCTGCGTCCAGCACACCGCCCTGGGTCAGACGATCGGCATACAGCTCACGGGTGGTGCGCTGTTTGGTGATCTGCTGATACATGATCGGCTGGGTACCGCTAGGTTCGTCGGCCTCGTTGTGGCCGCGACGACGGTAGCAGACCAGGTCGATCACCACGTCACGCTTGAATTGCATGCGGTAGTCGATGGCCAGCTGGGTCACGAACAATACGGCTTCCGGATCATCACCATTCACATGGAGGATCGGCGCCTGGATCATTTTCGCAACGTCGGTCGCGTACTCGGTGGAGCGCGAGTCCAGCGGGTTGCTGATGGTGAAACCGACCTGGTTGTTGATCACGATGTGCACGGTACCGCCGGTCTTGAAACCGCGGGTCTGCGACATCTGGAAGGTTTCCATGACCACGCCCTGACCGGCGAAAGCCGCGTCACCGTGGATGGAGATCGGCAGAACCTTCTCACCGGTTGGATCGTTGCGACGATCCTGACGGGCGCGTACCGAACCCTCGACCACCGGGGAAACGATTTCCAGGTGGGACGGGTTGAACGCCATCGCCAGGTGAACTTCACCGCCGGTGGTCATCACGTTGGACGAGAAGCCCTGGTGGTATTTAACGTCACCCGAACCCAGCTCGACCTTCTTCTTGCCTTCGAACTCGTCGAACAGCTCGCGCGGGTTCTTGCCGAAGGTGTTGACCAGTACGTTCAGACGGCCACGGTGGGCCATGCCGATGACGATTTCCTTGGTGCCGTAGGAACCGGAACGCTGGATCAGCTCGTCGAGCATCGGAATCAGGCTTTCGCCGCCTTCCAGGCCAAAACGCTTGGTACCCGGGTATTTGGTGCCCAGGTATTTTTCCAGGCCTTCACCGGCAGTCACGCGCTCAAGCAGGTGGCTCTTGATGTCGGCGGAGTACGTCGGACGGCCGCGCACGCTTTCCAGACGCTGCTGGAACCACTGGCGCTGCTCGGAATCGGTAATGTGCGTGAATTCAGCGCCGATGGTGCGGCAATATGTCTGCTGCAACGCTTCGTGAATTTCGCGTAGGCTCGCTTCCTCTTTGCCGATGAACAGGTCGCCGGCACGGAAGGTCGTATCAAGATCGGCATTGGTCAAGCCGTAATGATTGATCGACAGGTCTGCAGGTGCAGGACGCTGCCACAGCCCCAGCGGATCAAGCTGGGCTGCCTGGTGGCCACGCATACGGTAGGCCTGGATCAATCGCAGCACTTCAACTTGCTTCTTCTCGTGCTCACTGCTCACGCTGCCGGCGGAAACCGGTTGGGCGCGGCGCTGGTTCTTTGCCAGCAGGACGAAATGATCGCGAATTGTCGAGTGCGAAACATCGGTGGCAGAGTTGCCGTCAGCAGGCAACTTCTGGAAGTAGGTGCGCCACTCTTCTGGCACAGCGTTAGGGTCGTGCAGGTAGAGCTCGTAGAGCTCTTCCACATAGGCAGCGTTACTACCGGATAGGTAGGCGCTGTTCCACATGCGCTGCATCACGCTTTCTTGCATGCTTGGTCACCCTCGGTTAGGGGAACACCACCGGTGTCGACACAGAGCAAGCTTGCAGAAGTCCGAATGCAGCGACCAAAACAAGCCACTAGGATCACACTGATAGTCCGGGTACCAGCCCGGATGCCCCTGCTTGTCTCATTTCTTCAAAATAAGAGCCCAGCCTTTTAAGCTGCTGCTCAGGTTAAAACTACGGCGCCGGTTGAAGCCTGCGCCGTAGCATCTACGGGTACAACGGGTACAGCAGCTGAATCACACGCCGCTAGACAGCAACATGTTACGGATGTGACCGATGGCCTTAGTCGGGTTCAGGCCTTTCGGACATACGTTGACGCAGTTCATGATCCCGCGGCAGCGGAATACGCTGAACGGGTCATCCAGCGAAGCCAGACGCTCGGACGTCTTGGTGTCACGGCTGTCTGCCAGGAAGCGATACGCTTGCAGCAGAGCAGCTGGACCCAGGAATTTGTCCGGGTTCCACCAGAAGGACGGGCAAGAGGTCGAGCAGCAAGCGCACAGGATGCACTCGTACAGACCGTCGAGCTTTTCACGCTCTTCAGGGGACTGCAGACGCTCGATGGCCGGAGCCGGCGTGTCGTTCTGCAGGTAGGGCTTAACCTTCTCGTATTGCTTGTAGAAGATGCTCATATCGACGACCAGGTCACGGATAACCGGCAAACCTGGCAGAGGACGAACGATCAACTTGTTGCCTTTCACGACAGCAGACAACGGTGTGACGCAGGCCAGACCGTTTTTGCCGTTGATGTTCATGCCATCGGAACCGCAAACACCTTCACGGCAAGAGCGACGATAGGAGAAACCTTCGTCCTGCTCTTTGATCAGGGCCAGCACGTCCAGCACCATCAGGTCTTTACCACCGGTATCAACCTGGAATTCCTGCATGAACGGCGCGGCGTCCTGATCAGGGTTGTAACGATAAACGCTGACTTGCAACATGGCGGCCACCCTTAATAAGTCCGAATCTTAGGTTCAAAAGTCGGAACAGTCTTCGGCGAGAAGTTCACAGCACGCTTGGTCACGCGCTTGTCACCCGGGAAGTACAGGGTGTGGCACAGCCAGTTTTCGTCGTCACGGTCTTCGAAGTCTTCACGGGCGTGAGCACCGCGGGACTCTTTACGTACTTCTGCAGCGATGGCGGTAGCTTCTGCCACTTCCAGCAGGTTCTGCAGCTCAAGCGCTTCGATACGTGCAGTGTTGAACGCCTGCGACTTATCGTTGATCTTGACGTTGGCGATGCGCTTGCGCAGGTCAGCCAGCTGGGCAATACCCTTCTGCATGTATTCGCCGGTACGGAATACACCGAAGTAGTTCTGCATGCAGTTCTGCAGCTCGCGACGCAGGGTAGCCACGTCTTCGCCTTCAGTACGGCTGTTCAGTGCGTTCAGGCGCGACAGGGCAGCTTCGATATCGGCTTCGGTAGCGTCGTCGTATTCGATGCCGTCGGTCAGTGCTTTTTCCAGGTGCAGGCCGGCAGCGCGGCCGAACACCACCAGGTCGAGCAACGAGTTGCCGCCCAGACGGTTGGCACCGTGAACCGATACGCAAGCCACTTCACCCACTGCGAACAGACCCGGGATGATGGTGTCAACGCCTTCGGCGTCCTGTGTGATCGCCTGACCATGAATGTTGGTGGCAACGCCGCCCATCATATAGTGGCAGGTCGGAACAACCGGAACCGGCGCAACAACCGGGTCAACGTGCGCGAAAGTCTTCGACAGTTCGCAGATGCCTGGCAGACGGCTATGCAGCACTTCCTCGCCCAGGTGGTCGAGTTTGAGCATTACGTGGTCGCCATTCGGACCGCAACCGTTGCCGGCGATGATTTCTTTAACCATCGAACGAGCAACCACGTCACGACCGGCAAGGTCTTTGGCGTTCGGAGCATAACGCTCCATGAAACGCTCGCCGTGCTTGTTGATCAGGTATCCACCTTCACCACGGCAACCTTCGGTGACCAGTACACCGGCGCCGGCGATGCCGGTCGGGTGGAACTGCCACATTTCGATGTCTTGCACCGGAACGCCAGCACGCAGTGCCATACCAACGCCGTCACCGGTGTTGATCAGGGCGTTGGTGGTCGAAGCGTAGATACGACCTGCACCGCCGGTAGCCAGTACGGTGGCCTTGGCACGGATGTAGGTGGTTTCGCCGGTTTCGATGCAGATGGCGATCACGCCGACGAACTCGCCTTCGCCGTTCTTCACCAGATCGACAGCGTAGTACTCGTTCAGGAACACGGTACCGGCTTTCAGGTTGCCCTGATAAAGGGTGTGCAGCAGAGCGTGACCGGTACGGTCGGACGCAGCGCAGGTACGCGCAGCCTGGCCGCCTTTACCGTAGTCCTTGGACTGACCACCGAATGGACGCTGGTAGATACGACCTTGCTCGGTACGCGAGAACGGCATACCCATGTGATCCAGCTCGTAAACAGCAGCCGGGCCTTCCTGACACATGTATTCGATAGCGTCCTGGTCACCGATGTAGTCGGAACCCTTGACGGTATCGTACATGTGCCAGCGCCAGTCATCGTTCGGGTCAGCGGACGCGATGGCACAGGTGATGCCGCCCTGGGCGGAAACAGTGTGCGAACGGGTCGGGAAAACCTTGGTGATCACGGCAGTCTTGTGACCGCCCTGTGCCAGTTGCAGCGCTGCGCGCATGCCGGCACCGCCACCACCAATAATGATGGCGTCGAAAGAAATCGTTGGAATGTTAGCCATGAATCAGATACCCCAGAGAATCTGCACGCCCCAGACGAAGTAAGCGAACATCGCAACGCCGCAGACTGCCTGGAAAAGGAAACGTATAGCCGTCGCGGACTTGCCGAACGCCATTGGCGTCAGGTAGTCGGTCGCGATGGTCCACATGCCGACCCAGGCGTGAGCGCCGAGGGCAACAAGGGCCAGGAGGCTGAAGATACGCATTCCGTTATGGGCGAACAGTTCATGCCACTGGGCGTAATCGATGCCAGGGTTGGCCGCGATGTATCCGATCAGGAAGATGAAGTAAGCCGCGAGAACGACCGCAGACACACGTTGCGCCATCCAGTCATAGAGGCCCGAACGCGAGAGGTTCGTGACGTTAGTTACCATATCCAAACTCCTGCCAGAACGATTACCACCACGGAAACGGCGATAACGATTTTCGAGCCCAGCTTGCCGCCTTCCAGCGTCTCACCGATGCCCATGTCCATGATCAAATGGCGCACACCGGCTACCAGATGATAAAGCAGAGCGGACAGGATGCCCCATGTCACTAGCTTGGCTAGCGGACTGGTCAGACACGCTTTCACCTGACCGAAGCCTTCCTCAGAGCTCAGCGACTTGTCCAATGCATAAAGCATGATGGCAAGGCACACGAAGAGGATGACACCGGAAATACGGTGAAGGATGGACGTGTAAGCAGTGACTGGGAGTTTGATGGTCCTTAGGTCTAGGTTTACAGGTCGTTGGCTTTTCACGGCTTTTTTTTCACACTGAAGAGCCCCTAACAATCAGGGCAAAGTTGTTGGGGAGTGCACTGGTCAGGTAACCACCACCCAGGGATGCGACCCCCAATGAAAGCAAGCCCAAAAGCCCTTGGCGGTCGGTGGCCGAGTATAGACAGTTAGGCTACTAATGACAACGCGTTCACCTTCCCCTAATAGCTGATTGCACAAGTTGGATAAAAGGCGTAAATGGCAGTCAATTTCGAGGAAAAAGTACGGTTAAAGCCTTTAGCAGCAAGACTTTAGGCAAATTGACATTCAAATTTATCTCACTATAGTGGTGCGGGCCCTGCGTGGGGGGTCTGTCTGATGATTTCAAGCATAAATAGGAGGCCACATGGCTGACAAAAAAGCGCAGTTGATCATCGAGGGCGCAGCCCCCGTCGAGCTGCCCATTTTAACCGGCACCGTTGGTCCCGATGTTATCGATGTTCGGGGTCTGACGGCCACGGGCCGCTTCACCTTTGACCCAGGCTTCATGTCGACCGCTTCTTGCGAGTCGAAGATCACCTATATTGACGGTGACAATGGCATTTTGTTGCATCGCGGCTATCCGATCGAGCAGTTGGCTGAAAAGTCGGACTACCTGGAAACCTGCTATCTGCTGCTCAACGGCGAACTGCCGACCGCAGAACAGAAGGCCCAGTTCGTCAGCACCGTGAAGAACCACACCATGGTTCACGAGCAGCTGAAGACTTTCTTCAACGGCTTCCGTCGCGACGCTCACCCGATGGCCGTAATGTGCGGCGTAGTCGGCGCCCTCTCGGCGTTCTACCACGACTCCCTGGACATCAATAACCCGCAGCATCGCGAAATTTCCGCGATCCGCCTGGTTGCCAAGATGCCTACCCTGGCAGCGATGGTTTACAAGTACTCCATGGGCCAACCCATGATGTACCCGCGCAACGACCTGTCGTACGCGGAAAACTTCCTGCACATGATGTTCAACACCCCGTGCGAGATCAAACCGATCAGCCCGGTACTCGCCAAGGCCATGGACCGGATCTTCATCCTCCACGCCGACCACGAGCAGAACGCTTCGACCTCCACCGTACGTCTGGCTGGCTCTTCGGGCGCCAACCCGTTCGCCTGTATCGCCGCCGGTATCGCTGCACTGTGGGGCCCTGCCCATGGCGGCGCCAACGAAGCCGTACTGACCATGCTCGATGAAATCGGCGATGTTTCGAACATCGACAAGTTCATTGCCAAGGCCAAGGACAAGAACGATCCGTTCAAACTGATGGGCTTCGGTCACCGCGTTTACAAAAACCGCGACCCACGCGCCACCGTGATGAAGCAGACCTGCGACGAAGTGCTGCGCGAACTGGGGATCAACAACGATCCGCAACTCGAACTGGCCATGCGCCTGGAAGAGATCGCTCTGACCGACCCGTACTTCATCGAACGCTCGCTGTACCCGAACGTCGACTTCTACTCGGGGATCATCCTCAAGGCGATCGGCATTCCAACCAGCATGTTCACCGTAATCTTCGCCCTGGCGCGGACCGTCGGCTGGATCTCCCACTGGAAAGAAATGCTCTCCAGCCCGTACAAGATCGGCCGCCCGCGCCAGCTGTACACCGGCTACGAGTCGCGTGACATCACCAAGCTGGAAGACCGTAAGTAAGATCTGTCTTGCTGTAGCGTGTTGAGTTGTACCGGAGACGGCCTCTGCTTTTTATATAAAGAGCAGGAGGCCGTTTTTGTTTGTGCGCCTTTTTCGCAATTGGTTCTTTGCTCGGGTACATATCCGTTTTTTCTGTAACGGCCACTTAGGGTTCCGCCCTTACGGCGGGTCACTTGGAAAAACGGAACGCCGCCCGGCCCCAAGTAACCAAGGGCTCTTGCCCCTGACATTCGGTGCCTCGCCGTGGCTCGGCATTCCCTCGCTCCGGTCCTGCTCCGTGGGCCCGCCGCCATCGACCATCCATGGCCGGGGGCGGCTAACCCGGCATCCATGCCGGGTTGCCCACTGCGCAGAACCTCCACTCAGCCTCACGAGGGGGCATACACCGCAACAGCATCCGAGGCGGCCTACCGGCCGGCCTGGTTCTGATGTGTACGCGCCCTCCCTGTAGGAGCTGTCGAGTGCAACGAGGCTGCGATCTTTCGACTCTGTTTTTTAAAGGCAAGATCAAAAGATCGCTGCCTTCGGCAGCTCGGAGTGATACATCCGCGAAATCTGGCCGGCAGGCAGGCCGCCATCGCTGGCAAGCCAGCTCCTACAGTTGATTGGCGTACACCCACGCTCTTCACCACTCATCAGGCCGAGCGTTAGCTCGCCTTCCGCTTTTGATCCACCCGCCCCCTCGGGAGGCTGAGTGGAGGTGTTCATCCGGGGATTGGCGCACAGCGCCGTTCGACGCAGTCGAGCTCATTGCATGTAGGTCGAAGCGAAGCCGACCGGAGGGAAATGCCCCCGGATGAATGCCGGAGCGAAGGAACGCCGAGCCTTAGCGAGGGGCCGTACGTAAGGGGCGAGACCTTTTGGTTACTTTTGGCTGGGCCGGCACTCCGGGCGTTTGCCAAAAGTGACCCGCTGTAAGAGCGAACCCATAAGCCGCCGTCACCTGAATAACGGATATGTACTCAATCAACCAAGAACCTGGTCGACCCGAAGGCCGCCATCGCTGGCAAGCCAGCTCCTACAGCAAATCGGCTACATCCACCAAATTCAGGCCGATTACCGCCCAATAAAAAATGCCCCGATCTCTCGACCGGGGCATTCCATTCAACACATCTTAAACAGTCAAACCCAAACGCTTAGTGCGAAACCGCCCCACTCGCGCCCAGGCCAGTCTGCGAACGAACAAACTGCGGGAAAAACAGCGCCCGCTCATTGTCAGCCGCCGTCGACTTGTCAGTGATCGAGAAGAACCAGATACCGACAAAGGCAATCATCATCGAGAACAGCGCCGGGTACTCATACGGGAAGATAGCCTTCTCGTGATGCAGGATCTGCACCCAGATGGTCGGACCAAGCACCATCAAACCGACCGCACTGATCAGCCCCATCCAGCCGCCGATCATCGCACCGCGAGTGGTCAGCTTTTTCCAGTACATGGAAAGCAGCAGCACCGGGAAGTTGCAGCTCGCCGCGATGGAGAATGCCAGGCCGACCATGAACGCAATGTTCTGGCTCTCGAACAGGATACCCAGACCAATTGCCAGCACCGCCAAGGCGATGGTGGTGATCTTCGAGACGCGAATCTCATCCTTCTCGTTGGCTTTGCCTTTCTTGATCACGCTGGCGTACAGGTCGTGGGACACCGCCGAAGCACCGGCCAGAGTCAGACCAGCTACCACTGCCAGAATGGTCGCGAACGCCACCGCCGAGATGAAGCCCAGGAAGATACTGCCACCGACCGCGTTGGCCAGGTGCACCGCCGCCATGTTGTTGCCGCCCAACAGCGCGCCAGCAGCATCTTTGAAGGCCGGGTTGGTGCTGACCAGCAGGATCGCGCCGAAGCCAATGATGAAGGTCAGGATGTAGAAGTAACCAATGAAACCAGTTGCATACAACACGCTCTTGCGAGCTTCTTTAGCGTCACTCACGGTGAAGAAGCGCATCAGGATGTGTGGCAGGCCAGCGGTACCGAACATCAGGGCCAGACCAAGGGAGAACGCCGAGATCGGATCTTTCACCAGGCCGCCCGGGCTCATGATCGCTTCAGCTTTGGGGTGAACCTTGATCGCTTCGGAGAACAGCATGTTGAAGTCGAAGTTAACGTGCTTCATCACCATCAGCGCCATGAACGAAGCGCCGGACAGCAGCAGGACTGCCTTGATGATCTGCACCCAGGTGGTCGCCAGCATGCCGCCGAACAACACGTACATGCACATCAGGATACCGACCAGGATCACTGCAACGTGGTAGTCGAGACCGAACAGCAGCTGAATCAGCTTGCCGGCACCCACCATTTGCGCGATCAGGTAGAACGCCACCACCACCAGCGAACCGCACGCGGACAGCGAGCGAATCTGGGTTTGGCCCAGGCGATAGGACGCCACGTCGGCAAAGGTGTACTTGCCCAGGTTCCGCAAGCGCTCGGCGATCAGGAACAGAATGATCGGCCAGCCCACCAGGAAGCCGATCGAGTAGATCAGACCGTCGTAGCCGGAGGTGAACACCAGCGCGGAAATACCCAGGAAGGATGCTGCCGACATGTAGTCACCGGCAATCGCCAGACCGTTCTGGAAACCGGTGATCTTGCCGCCAGCGGCGTAGTAGTCGGAGGCCGAGTTGTTTTTCTTGGACGCCCAGTAAGTGATGCACAAGGTTGCGCCGACGAACGCCACGAACATAAGGATCGCGGCGACGTTCAGCGGTTGTTTCTGCACGGCGCCGGTCAGGGCGTCAGCCGCCCAGGCGCCCGGTGCGAAGGCTGCGATGCTCAACAGAGCCATTAGACGCCGGATCATTGCTGAGCCTCCTTGAGAATCGCATTGTTCAGGTCGTCGAATTCGCCGTTGGCGCGTCGCACGTAAATAGCGGTCAGGACGAAGGCCGAGATAATCAGCCCGACACCGATCGGTATACCCCAGGTAATCGATGACTCAGGGCTGATTTTCGCCCCCAGCACATGCGGCCCGTAGGCAATCAAAAGGATGAATCCGGAGTAAAGCCCTAGCATGATCGCCGAAAGAATCCAGGCGAATCGTTCCCTCTTGCTAACCAGCTCCTTGAAGCGCGGGCTGTTTTGAATCGAGAGGTAAATGCTGTCGTTCATTGTTTTTATCCTCGCAGCACAGATTTAGTTGGAACGGTATCCACTCTATGCGGCTGCGGGGCAGGTTCCAGACGACCTTAGTCTTAGAACGCCATGACATATCTGCCAATTGTAGGAGCGAGCTTGCTCGCGATGAATTTGGAGGCACCGAGTTTTTCCCGGCGGCACGCGTTAACGTTCACGCCCATCGCGAGCAAGCTTGCTCCTACAGAAAAGAAAAAGGGCCACTAGGCATAGAATGCCCAGCGACCCTGGAAGAGACTGACCTGAAGCATCAACTCAGATTATTTAGTCCAATCAGCCACGCGCTCCGGGTGTTTAGCGACCCAGTCCTTCGCCGCCGCTTCAGGTTTGGCACCATCCTGAATCGCCAGCATGACTTCGCCGATTTCGTCTTTCGACGCCCACTGGAAGTGCTTCAGGAACTTGGCCACTTCCGGTGCTTTGGTTGCCAGCTCTTTGCTGCCGATGCTGTTGACGGTTTCAGCAGCGCCATACACGCCTTTCGGGTCTTCCAGGAAACGCAGTTTCCACTTGGCGAACATCCAGTGCGGCACCCAACCGGTCACGGCGATGGATTCGTTTTTCTTCTCGGCGCGAGTCAGCTCGGCAATCATGCCGGCGCCGGAACTGGCCTTGAGTTGATAACCGGTAAGGTCGTAGTCCTTGATGGCCTGTTCGGTCTTGAGCATTACGCCTGAACCGGCGTCGATACCAACGATGCGGTTCTTGAAGCTGTCGTCGGTTTTCAGATCGCCAACGGTCTTGGCCTTCACGTACTCCGGTACGATCAAACCGATTTTCGCATCTTTGAAGTTGGGGCCGTAATCGACAACCTGATCCTTGTTCTTGGTCCAGTAATCGCCGTGTGTCACTGGCAGCCACGCCGATAGCATGGCGTCGAGCTTGCCGGTCGCCACGCCTTGCCACATGATCCCGGTGGCGACGGCCTGCAGCTTCACGTCATAACCGAGCTTCTGTTTGATCACTTCGGCGGCCACGTGAGTGGTCGCAACGCTGTCGGACCAGCCGTCAACATAACCGATGCTCAGGGTCTTGCTCTCGGCATTGGCGAATGTGGAGCCAACCGCAAGTACCAGAGCGGCACTCGCGCCTAAAAGTCGTCGCATCTTCATCGTTACTTCCCCGAAAGTGCTGCGCTCGACGGGTGCCGAGCCGCGTCAACGTATAGTTATCGTGCACAGCGCCCCCATCACGCCTCACTGCAAACTCGCTCGAACATCAGCGGAGCACTGACACTCCGATCATCAACCTCGCGCCAATGACGACCTGCTCTGCCAGCGACCTCAAAGCAACGAGAAACGACATCAGAACGCCATTAACCCTGAGCACGACAAACACTCCGGCCGATCCGCCCGAACTTTGCATGTCAAAATCATGCAGGCCCCCAAGCACGCGGTAAATGCAGGTAACATGCGCCGCTTTGCTCCCACACGGTCTGACCATGTCCGCGACTCCTCGATTCCCTTTTGCTGCTTATTTTTTCGCTTGCCTGCTGGGTCTGTTCGCGCTCTGCGGCTTTTGGTACGGGCTTGGCAAACCGGTGATTTTGCCGGACGTGGCCAGCGCGACGCACAAGCTGCAGTGCGCCTCCTACACGCCATTCGATAAAGACCAATCACCGTTCGATGTGCCGTTCAATTTGCGTCCCGAGCGCATGGACGCTGACCTCGCGCTGCTGTCCAAGAGCTTCGAATGCATTCGTACCTACTCCATGACCGGCCTCGAAGCGTTGCCGGATCTGGCGCGCAAGCATGGCTTGAAGTTGATGATCGGCGCCTGGGTGAACAGCAATCCGGTGGACACGGAAAAAGAGGTCGATATGCTGATCGCCTCGGCCAACGCCAACGCCGACGTGGTGAGCGCGGTGATCGTCGGCAACGAAGCCCTGCTGCGCAAGGAAGTTACCGGACCACAACTGGCCAAGCTGATCAACAAAGTCAAAAGCCAGGTCAAACAACCCGTCACTTATGCCGACGTCTGGGAGTTCTGGCTCAAGCATCCGCAAATCGCCCCCGCCGTGGACTTCCTGACCATCCACTTGCTGCCGTACTGGGAAGATGATCCATCGAACATCGATGCCGCCCTGCAACATGTGGCCGAGGTACGCCAGGTGTTCGGCAACAAGTTCGCGCCCAAGGACGTGATGATTGGCGAAACCGGCTGGCCGAGTGAGGGCCGCCAGCGTGAAACCGCGCTGCCGAGCCGGGTTAACGAAGCCAAATTCATTCGTGGCTTTGTCACCATGGCCGAGCAGCAAGGCTGGCATTACAACCTGATCGAAGCTTTCGACCAGCCGTGGAAACGCGCCAGCGAAGGTGCAGTCGGCGGTTACTGGGGATTGTTCGATGCCGACCGCCAGGACAAAGGCGTGCTGGCCGGGCCGGTGACGAACGTGCCGTACTGGTCGCAATGGCTGGTGGTGGGTGGTTTGATTTTCATCGGCACGCTGCTGCTTGGCGGTCGGGTTCGTAGCACGCGCGCGGCTTTGATACTCCCGCTTTTCGGTGCACTCGCCGCCTGCTCGCTGGGTGCCTGGGGCGACCTGGCGCGGGTCACCACTCGCTTCAACAGTGAATGGTTGTGGGTCGGTTTGCTGACCGTGTTGAATCTGCTGATCATTGCCCATGCGGCGCTGACGCTGAGCTCACGCACCGGATGGCGTGAAAGCGCTTTCAACTTTTTGGAGCGCCACGCTGGATGGCTCGTTGCAGCTTCCGGTTTTGCGGCGGCAGTGATGATGCTCGAACTGGTGCTCGACCCGCGTTATCGCAGCTTCCCGAGTGTCGCGTTTGTCGTGCCAGCACTCGTCTACCTATGCCGCCCGGTGAGCGTGCAGCGTCGGGAGATTGCGTTGCTGACCTTCATTATCGGGGCCAGCATTGCACCGCAGTTGTTTCGTGAAGGGCTGCAGAATCAGCAGGCTTGGGGTTGGGCGTTGGTGAGTGTGTTGATGGTGGCGGCGTTGTGGCGTTGCCTGCGAGTTCGCAAGGCTTGAATTAACAGCGAAGCGTACGGCCCCATCGCGAGCAAGCTTGCTCCTACATTTGATTTTTGTCGCACGCCAATTTTGCGTTCGCTGAAGATCTACTGTAGGAGCGAGCCTGCTCGCGATGGCAATCTATCAGGCGCTACGAGACGCCCGAACCAACCGCAACCCCGCAACCACCACCGCAAACACCGCCAAGGTCGTGTTGTACAACGCCAGCGCGGGTAACCCGAACACCAGCGCCAGTACCGCCAGCCACCACCCTGCCCGCCCCGGCACAACGAAACCGATAATCGCAGCCGCCAATGCAGCCCATCCCAGGACGGCGAAGTGAATCATCAACCCCAGATTCGAACGTACCTGACATTCCCAACGGCTTGTCTCGTCAACGCAAATGCCAACCCATTGCGCATCCTCCATGAAGCCATAACGCGCGCCATAACTGGCGGCCAGCCAGACAGGCAGCAAAACAAGCAGCAGGATCACGGGCAGGCGACGGGACATGTAGCACTCCAATTGACGAAAAAACGGCGGCCAGCTTAATCGCACACAAACGATTCGCAAGCTATAACAACTGTTAACTGGTCATTCAATCGCTGCAAAGTGTATCGTCCAGCTACTATTACTTCGAAATCCGCCCTGTTTGGTGCCGATGCATGGCACTTAGGCGCAAACCCTGTGGTCATAGCCTGCGAAATTCAATCGGCACCTTCTTCTAAGGGATCTAGTCATGCTCCGTTCCTTGCGCTTCGCCGCCCTCTTTGGCGGCCTTATATTGAGTGCGTCCGCACTGGCGGTCGATATAGACGCTGCCAGTTATGGCTATCCCCTCACCAATCCGTTCGAAGCGACCATCGCCACGACACCACCGGACCTGCGTCCCGAATTGCCGCTGGACGAAGACATCGATCAGTCGACACGCAGCATCACCCTGCGCCCCGAGCGGGCGTTTGAACTGCCGGACAACTTCTGGCCAGTGAAGAGCCTCAATTACCGCATCGCCACCCAGGACCATGCCGCTCCACTGATTTTCCTGATTGCCGGCACCGGCGCACGCTATGACAGCAGCCACAACGAATACCTGAAGAAGCTCTACTACAAAGCTGGTTATCACGTGGTGCAGCTGTCTTCGCCGACCAGCTTCGATTTCATCAGCGCCGCTTCGCGCTTTGCTACACCTGGCGTCACCAAGGAAGACGCCGAGGATATGTATCGGGTGATGCAGGCCGTACGGGCACAAAACCCGAACCTGCCGGTCACCGATTACTACCTGACCGGTTACAGCCTGGGTGCTCTGGATGCCGCCTTTGTAGCGCACCTGGACGAAACCCGCCGCAGCTTCAACTTCAAGAAAGTCCTGTTGCTCAACCCGCCGGTGAACCTCTACACCTCCATCACCAACCTCGACAAGCTGGTGCAAACCGAGGTGAAGGGCATCAACAACAGCACTACCTTTTATGAGCTGGTACTGAACAAACTGACCCGCTACTTCCAGCAGAAGGGCTACATCGACCTCAACGATGCCCTGCTTTACGATTTCCAGCAGTCCAAACAGCATCTGACCAACGAACAGATGGCCATGCTGATTGGCACATCGTTTCGCTTTTCGGCTGCCGACATCGCATTTACCTCGGACCTGATCAACCGCCGCGGCCTGATCACGCCGCCCAAGTTCCCGATTACCGAAGGCACCAGCCTCACGCCGTTCCTCAAGCGTGCGCTGCAATGCGACTTCGATTGCTACATCACCGAACAGGTGATCCCTATGTGGCGCGCCCGCACCGACGGTGGCAGCCTGCTGCAACTGATTGACCAGGTCAGTTTGTATGCGCTGAAAGACTATCTGCACAACAGCCCGAAAATCGCCGTCATGCACAATGCCGATGACGTGATCCTCGGCCCGGGCGACTTGGGCTTCCTGCGCGAGACGTTTGGCAAACGCTTGACTGTTTATCCACTGGGCGGCCATTGCGGCAACCTTAATTACCGCGTCAACAGCGACGCCATGCTGGAGTTCTTCCGTGGCTAAATATCTCCTGCTTCTCGCCGCGTTACTCTGTGCAAACATCGCCAATGCCGATAACAGCAAGGCCAACGCCCCCACCGTGGTCGACAGTGACGGCTTCAAGGAACCATTGAGCAAGCTGAAGATCAACCCGGGCCTCGATCAGCGCGAATTCGAACGCTCGACGCTCAACGCGCTGAACATCTACGACCCGCTGGAAGAGTGGAACCGTCGCGTTTACCACTTCAACTATCGCTTTGACGAGTGGGTGTTCCTGCCCGTCGTCAACGGCTATCGCTATATCACTCCGAGCTTCCTGCGCACCGGCGTCAGCAACTTTTTCAACAACCTTGGCGATGTACCAAACCTGTTGAACAGCCTGCTGCAGTTCAAGGGTGAGCGCTCGATGGAAACCACTGCGCGACTGCTGCTCAACACCACCATCGGCATTGCCGGCCTGTGGGACCCGGCAACTGCCATGGGCTTGCCGCGTCAGAACGAAGACTTTGGCCAGACACTGGGCTTCTACGGTGTACCAGGCGGTGCCTACTTCGTATTACCCATCCTTGGACCGTCGAACCTGCGGGACACGGGCGGCCTGATCGTGGACTTCAGCGCGGATTCGGCGATCAACTTTCTCAACGTATCCGAAGTCAGCTCCAACCATCCGGAAGTCTGGATCCTGCGCGGCATCGACAAGCGCAACCAGACCAGCTTCCGCTACGGTCAGCTGAACTCACCGTTCGAATATGAAAAAGTGCGTTACGTGTATACGGAGTCTCGCAAGTTGCAGGTTGCCGAGTAAGTCCGGCGCCCAAAAAACAAAAACAGTGTGGGAGCGAGCCTGCTCGCGATGACGGTGTGACAGACAACCTTTTTGGTGACTGACACGCCCTCTTCGCGAGCAGGCTCACTCCCACATTTGTTATGTGATTGCTTTCAGCCTTTCAGGGCTTTCCAGATTTTGCTTGCGACCATCACACCGGCCAGCACCACTGCACCCGCGACAATACCCGCCGCCGCATTCAGCAACATCGGCACGATAAAACCTGCCCCGCCCGCCCCCGCGCTGACACTTTCAATCCAGTGATGCACCACAGGCACACCATGGGTCAGGATCCCCCCGCCGACCAGGAACATCGCGGCCGTGCCGATCACCGACAGACTTTTCATCATGTAAGGCGCTGCCCGCAGGATCGCGCCGCCGATGCTTTTCGCCATCTGTCCGGGCTTCTGCGTCAGCCACAGCCCCAGATCGTCGAGTTTGACGATGCCCGCCACCAGGCCATAGACGCCGACCGTCATGACGATTGCGATGCCCGACAGCACGATTACTTGCTGGGACAGCGGCGCATCGGCCACGGTGCCGAGGGTGATCGCAATAATTTCCGCCGAAAGAATGAAGTCGGTGCGCACGGCGCCTTTGATCTTGTCCTTCTCGAAGGCCACCAGGTCGGTGGCAGGATCGGCCACCGCCTCGACCAGCTGCGCATGCTCGGCGGCGTCCTCGGCCTTGCTGTGCAGGAATTTGTGGGCGAGCTTTTCGAAACCTTCGAAGCACAGGTAAGCGCCACCGACCATCAGCAACGGCGTGACCAGCCACGGAACGAATGCGCTGATGGCCAATGCCGACGGCACCAGGATCAGCTTATTGATGAACGACCCCTTGGCGACCGCCCAGACCACCGGGATCTCCCGTTCGGCGCGCACGCCGCTGACTTGCTGGGCATTGAGCGCCAGATCGTCGCCGAGCACCCCGGCAGTCTTCTTGGCGGCCATTTTGGTCATCAACGATACATCGTCCAGTACGGTGGCGATGTCGTCGATCAGCACCAGCAAACTGCTTCCTGCCATGGGTCAGGTTTCCTTCTTCGATAAATGCGATGCAGCATAGCGCGGCGCAACAGGCTATGGTGCATTCTTGAGCGCCGCGCGAGCCCGGTGATACCATGCGCAACCGCCAGAACAGGCAAGGAACCACCGGCTTTATGAGCACAATCCGCGAGCGCAACAAACAACTGATCCTGCGTGCCGCCAGTGAAGAATTCGCCGACAAAGGCTTCGCTGCGACCAAAACCAGCGACATCGCAGCCAAGGCGGGATTGCCCAAGCCCAACGTCTATTACTATTTCAAATCCAAGGAAAACCTCTACCGCGAGGTCCTGGAAAGTATCATCGAGCCGATTCTCCAGGCGTCCACGCCGTTCAATCCGGACGGTGTTCCCAGCGAAGTGCTCAGCGGCTACATTCGCTCGAAAATCCGCATTTCCCGCGACCTGCCTTTCGCCTCCAAGGTGTTCGCCAGCGAAATCATGCACGGCGCACCGCACCTGAGCACCGACCTCGTCGAACAGCTCAACGGCCAGGCCAAACACAATATCGAGTGTATCCAGACCTGGATCGATCGCGGGCAAATCGCCCCCATCGACCCCAACCACCTGATGTTCAGCATCTGGGCCGCGACCCAGACCTACGCTGATTTCGACTGGCAGATCACGGCTATCACTGGCAAGGCAAAGCTGGACGAAGAAGATTATGAAGCGGCGGCGCAGACGATTATTCGGTTGGTGCTCAAAGGATGTGAGCCGGATTGATCCATCGCTGTGTCTTCATCGCTAGCAGGCTAGCTCCCACACTGGATCCTTGTGAACACAAAATTTGTGTAAGACAAACATCCCCCTGTGGGAGCCAGCCTGCTGGCGATGACGGTAGATCAATCAATAAAAAACTTAAGCAACCACCCCCGCATCCGCCCGCAACCCCAACACCTCAATCGCAGTGATCGCACACTGCTCATCAACATCGGACAAATCCCCGCTGATCCCCAACGCCCCCAGCACATTGCCCGCCTGATCGCGGATCAACACCCCTCCCGGTGCCGGCACGACGCTGCCCTGCCCCAGGCTGTTCAACGCCGCGATAAACGCCGGACGTTGTTGCGCATCCAGCGCCAGCAGACGTGAACCCTTGCCCAGCGCGATCGCGCCCCAGGCTTTGCCGATGGCGACGTGCGGGCGCAGGAGGCTCGCGCCGTCTTCGCGCTGCAGGGTGATCAGATGCCCGCCGGCATCCAGTACTGCGATGGTCAAGGGTGCCGCGCAGATTGCACGCCCTGCGGTGATGGCTTCGTTGACCAGGTTGACTGCGACTTTCAAGGTTAAAGCGCTCATGGTGCCGTCCTCATTTTGTTTTTCGGAAAGCCGTTGAGCTGCGCTTTTACGTCGCAGCCCGATGCAACAAATAGAACACAATGAATTATTTTTTTGTATACAATAATTCTCGAAAAGCGCGACATGCGACGAAAAGCCACAGCAGAACGGGCTTCAGACGAATGAAACGAGCGCTTGAGAAAATGGATTGACCTGCGCCGTCCGCCGTGAATACACTCTGCGCAAAGCCACTTGTATACAATTACAAAACGTAAAGAGGCACAAAACCATGAGCAAAATGAGAGCAATCGAAGCCGCCGTTCTGGTGATGCGCCGTGAAGGGGTTGATACCGCTTTTGGCATCCCGGGTGCCGCCATCAACCCGTTGTACAACGCCCTGCAAAAGGTCGGCGGCATCGATCATGTCCTTGCTCGCCACGTTGAAGGCGCCTCGCACATGGCCGAGGGCTACACCCGCACCAAGGCTGGCAACATCGGCGTGTGCATCGGGACTTCCGGCCCTGCCGGTACTGACATGGTCACCGGGCTCTACAGCGCCTCGGCCGACTCGATTCCAATCCTCTGCATTACCGGCCAGGCACCCCGCGCCCGTATGCACAAGGAAGACTTCCAGGCTGTCGACATCACCAGCATCGTCAAGCCCGTCACCAAGTGGGCAACCACGGTTCTCGAACCGGGCCAAGTGCCCTACGCGTTCCAGAAAGCTTTCTTCGAAATGCGCTCCGGCCGTCCAGGCCCGGTGCTGATCGACCTGCCGTTCGACGTGCAGATGGCCGAAATCGAATTCGACATCGACGCTTACCAGCCACTGCCGCTGGCCAAGCCGACCGCCAGCCGCGTTCAAGTCGAGAAGGCTCTGGCCTTGCTGGATCAGGCTGAACGCCCATTGCTGGTGGCCGGTGGAGGCATCATCAATGCCGACGCCAGCGATCTGTTGGTCGAGTTCGCCGAACTGACCGGTATTCCGGTGATCCCGACCCTGATGGGCTGGGGCACCATCCCGGACGATCACCCGCTGATGGTGGGCATGGTTGGCTTGCAGACTTCGCACCGCTACGGTAACGCCACCATGCTGAAGTCCGACGTGGTGCTGGGTATCGGTAACCGTTGGGCCAACCGTCATACCGGTTCGGTGGATGTGTACACCGAAGGCCGCAAGTTCATTCACGTCGATATCGAAGGCACTCAGATCGGCCGCGTGTTCACCCCGGACCTGGGCATCGTGTCCGACGCTGCCGCCGCGCTGACCGTGTTCATCGAAGTCGCTCGCGAATGGCAAGCCGCCGGTAAGCTGAAGAACCGCAGCGCCTGGCTGCAAGACTGCCAGCAGCGTAAAGCCAGCCTGCAGCGCAAGACTCACTTCGACAACGTGCCGGTCAAGCCGCAACGCGTTTACGAAGAAATGAACCAGGTGTTCGGCAAAGACACCTGCTACGTCAGCACCATCGGTCTGTCACAGATTGCCGGCGCGCAGTTCCTGCACGTCTACAAGCCGCGTCACTGGATCAACTGCGGTCAGGCAGGCCCGTTGGGCTGGACCATTCCGGCAGCACTGGGTGTGGTCAAGGCCGATCCGAACCGTAAAGTCGTGGCCCTGTCGGGGGACTATGACTTCCAGTTCATGATCGAAGAATTGGCCGTAGGCGCGCAGTTCAAGCTGCCGTACATTCATGTAGTCGTGAACAACTCGTACCTGGGACTGATCCGTCAGGCACAGCGCGGTTTCGACATGGACTACTGCGTGCAGCTGTCCTTCGATAACCTGAACGCGCCGGAACTCAACGGCTACGGTGTCGATCACGTCGCAGTGGCCGAAGGCCTCGGCTGCAAGGCACTGCGTGTGTTCGAACCGGCTCAGATCCAGCCTGCCCTGCGCAAGGCTCAGGAGCTGATCGAAGAGTTCAAGGTGCCGGTGATCGTCGAGATTATCCTGGAGCGTGTGACCAACATTTCCATGGGTACCGAGATCAACGCCGTCAACGAATTCGAAGACCTGGCGCTGGTCGGCAACGACGCACCGACGGCGATTTCGTTGCTTGATTAATAGCTGCTCGCTCCCTCTGTAGGAGCCGGCTTGCTGGCGATAGCGGAGTATCAATCGACATTGATATGACTGACATAACGCCATCGCCAGCAAGCCGGCTCCTACAAGGGGGCCTTACATATTTACGGGAGACCACCATGCCGCGTTTCGCAGCCAACCTGTCCATGCTGTTCACTGAACAGGACTTTCTCGCCCGTTTTGAAGCGGCCGCCAAGGCCGGCTTCAGTGGTGTCGAATACCTGTTCCCGTACGACTTCAGCTCCGCCGAAATCAAGGCCCAGCTTGATGCCCACGGTCTGACTCAAGTGCTGTTCAACCTGCCGGCCGGTGATTGGGCCAAGGGCGAGCGCGGTATCGCGTGCCTGCCGGACCGTATCGAAGAGTTCCGCGCCGGTGTCGATCTGGCCATCGCTTACGCACAAGTGCTGGGCAACACCCAGGTCAACTGCCTGGCCGGTATTCGTCCGCAGGGTTTTGACGATGCCACCGTCGAGAAAACCTTCGTCGACAACCTCAAGTTTGCCGCCGACAAGCTGCAAGCGGCAGGTATCAAACTGGTGATGGAAGCAATCAACACGCGTGACATTCCGGGTTTCTACCTGAACAACACGGCGCAAGCCCTGTCGATTCGCGAGCAGGTCGGCAGCGCCAACCTGTTCCTGCAATACGACATCTACCACATGCAAATCATGGAAGGTGATCTGGCGCGCACCCTGCAATCGCACCTGGCCGAGATCAACCACGTGCAACTCGCGGACAACCCGGGGCGCAACGAACCAGGCACCGGTGAAATCAACTACCGCTTCCTGTTCGAACACCTGGACCGCATTGGTTATCAGGGTTGGGTCGGTTGCGAATACAAGCCGCTGACCACCACTGAAGCAGGCCTGGGCTGGCTGAAAACCCACAACGCGATCTAACACAAATCCCTGTAGGAGCCGGCTTGCCGGCGATGGCATCACCGCGGTGTATCAGACAGACCGTCTCGCCTGGATCGCCAGCAAGCCGGCTCCTACAAAAACAAATACAACGAGGATTTTCTCATGGCTAAAATCGGATTTATCGGCACCGGCATCATGGGCCACCCAATGGCGGCGAACCTGCAGAAAGCCGGTCACAGCCTGTTCCTGTCGGCGCACCACGACGCCGCCCCTGCCGACCTGGTCGCCGCTGGCGCCGTCGCACTGGCGAACCCGCGCGAAGTGGCACAGGAAGCCGAATTCATCATCGTCATGGTGCCGGATACCCCGCAGGTCGATGACGTGCTGTTCCGTGCCGACGGCATCGCTGCTGGCGTAGGCAAAGGTAAAGTCGTGATCGACATGAGCTCGATCTCGCCGACCGCCACCAAGGCTTTCGCTGCCAAAATCAACGAAAAAGGCGCCCAGTACCTCGACGCGCCAGTGTCCGGCGGTGAAGTCGGTGCCAAGGCTGCGACGCTGAGCATCATGGTCGGTGGCGACGCCGATGCCTTCGAACGCGCCCTGCCGCTGTTCCAGGCCATGGGCAAGAACATCACCCTGGTCGGCGGCAATGGCGACGGTCAAACCGCGAAAGTGGCGAACCAGATCATCGTTGCGCTGAATATCCAGGCCGTGGCCGAAGCCCTGCTGTTTGCTTCGAAAAACGGTGCCGATCCAGCCAAGGTGCGCGAAGCACTGATGGGCGGTTTCGCTTCGTCGAAGATCCTCGAAGTGCACGGCGAGCGCATGATCAAGGGCACCTTCGACCCAGGTTTCCGCATCAGCCTGCACCAGAAGGACCTGAATCTGGCCCTGCAAGGTGCCAAGGAACTGAACATCAACCTGCCGAACACCGCCAACACTCAGCAAGTGTTCAGCACCTGCGCGGCCATCGGTGGCAGTAACTGGGACCACTCGGCGCTGATCAAGGGCCTGGAACACATGGCGAACTTCTCGATTCGCAAGTAGGAGCAAGCTTGCTCGCGACAAAATCGCCTCGGTGTATCTGAAGCACCGAGGCGCCTGGATCGCTGGCAAGCCAGCTCCTACAGAGGCCGATGAAACCCTGTAGGCGCTGGCCTGCCAGCGATCCATTCAGCACTGCTCCAACGTCAATCCCAATAACAAGAATTCCGGGAGCCCGCCATGTCGGTCGATCCGCAACAATTGCTGCGCGAGCTGTTTGCCACAGCCATCGACGCGGCGCATCCGCAACAAGTCCTCGAAGCCCATCTGCCTGCCGATCGCACGGGTCGCGTCATTGTCATTGGCGCCGGTAAAGCCGCCGCCGCCATGGCCCAGGTGGTCGAGCGTTGCTGGCAGGGTGAAGTATCCGGCCTAGTCGTGACCCGATACGGTCACGGTGCACCTTGCGAAAAAATCGAAGTGGTCGAAGCGGCTCACCCCGTTCCCGATGCAGCCGGCCTGGCCGTCGCCAAACGCGTGCTGGAACTGGTCAGCGACCTGAACGAAAGCGATCGCGTGATTTTCCTGCTCTCGGGCGGTGGCTCTGCCCTGCTGGCACTGCCGGCCGAAGGCATCACCCTGGCCGACAAGCAGTCCATCAACAAAGCCCTGCTCAAGTCCGGCGCGACCATCGGCGAGATGAACTGCGTACGCAAGCACCTCTCGGCGATCAAGGGCGGGCGCCTGGGCAAAGCCTGCTGGCCTGCCACTGTTTATACCTATGCGATTTCCGATGTGCCGGGCGACCTCGCCACGGTCATCGCCTCCGGCCCCACCGTGGCCGACCCGAGCACCTGCGCCGAAGCGCTGGCGATCCTCAAGCGTTACAACATCGACGTACCGGCCTCGGTGCGCACCTGGCTGCAAAGCCCGGAATCGGAGACGGTCAAACCCGGCGATCCGAGTCTGGCGCGCAGTCATTTCCAACTGATCGCCCGCCCACAGCAATCGCTTGAAGCGGCGGCGGTGAAATGCCGCCAGGCCGGGTTCAGCCCGCTGATCCTCGGCGACCTGGAAGGCGAATCCCGCGAAGTGGCCAAAGTCCATGCCGGCATCGCGCGGCAGATCGTCCAGCACGGCCAGCCATTGGCGGCACCTTGCGTGATTCTCTCGGGCGGTGAAACCACCGTGACCGTGCGCGGCAATGGCCGTGGCGGACGCAACGCCGAGTTCCTGCTGAGCCTGACCGACAGCCTCAAAGGTCTGCCCGGCGTCTACGCGCTGGCCGGCGACACCGACGGCATCGACGGCTCCGAAGACAACGCCGGCGCGATCATGACCCCAGACAGCTACGCCCGCGCCGCCGCCCTGGGTTTGAGCACCAGCGACGAGTTGGACAACAACAATGGCTACGGCTATTTCGAGGCGCTCGACGCGCTGATCGTCACCGAGCCGACCCGCACCAACGTCAACGATTTCCGCGCCATTCTGATCCTCGAGAGCCCAACATCATGACGCCTGATAAAAAGGTCAAAATCCTCGCCACCCTTGGCCCGGCCATCAACGGAATCGACGACATCCGTGAGCTGGTGCAGGCCGGGGTGAACATCTTTCGCCTGAATTTCAGTCATGGCGATCATGCCGACCATGCCCAGCGTTTTCAGTGGATCCGTGAAGTCGAGCGTCAGCTGAATTATCCGCTGGGTATCCTGATGGATCTGCAAGGTCCGAAACTGCGGGTTGGCAAATTCGCTGAAGGCAAGATCCAACTGGTGCGAGGTCAGGCTTTGCGCCTGGATCTGGACGCCACACCGGGCGATGAACGCCGGGTCAACCTGCCGCACCCGGAAATCATCGCCGCGCTGGAGCCGGGCATGGACCTGCTGCTGGACGACGGCAAGCTGCGCCTGCGTGTGGTCACCAAATACGCCGACGCCATCGACACCACGGTGCTCAATGGCGGCGAACTGTCGGACCGCAAAGGCGTGAACGTACCGCAAGCGGTGCTCGACCTCAGCCCATTGACTGCCAAGGACCGCCGTGACCTGAGCTTCGGTCTGGAGTTGGGTGTCGACTGGGTGGCGCTGTCATTCGTGCAACGCCCGGACGACATTCGCGAAGCCCGTACGCTGATCGGCGACAAAGCCTTCCTGATGGCGAAAATCGAAAAGCCGTCGGCGGTGGAACAACTGCGCGAGATCGCCGAATTGAGCGACGCGATCATGGTCGCCCGTGGTGACCTGGGCGTGGAAGTGCCGGCCGAGAGCGTGCCGCAGATCCAGAAAAACATCATCAGCACCTGCCGCGAACTCGGCAAACCGGTGGTGGTCGCCACTCAGATGCTGGAGTCGATGCGCTTCTCTCCCGCGCCAACCCGCGCCGAGGTCACCGATGTGGCCAACGCCGTGGCCGAAGGTGCCGACGCGGTGATGCTGTCGGCAGAAACCGCGTCCGGTGAGTACCCACTTGAAGCCGTGCAAATGATGAGCAAGATCATCCGCCAGGTGGAAAACGGTCCGGACTATCAGGCGCAACTGGATGTCAGCCGGCCAAAAGCCGAGGCGACTGTTTCCGATGCGATCAGCTGCGCGATTCGCCGCATCAGCAATGTGCTGCCGGTGGCGGTGCTGGTGAACTACAGCGAATCGGGTACTTCCAGCCTGCGTGCAGCGCGGGAACGGCCGACGGTGCCGATCCTCAATCTGACGCCAAATCTGCAAACCGCACGCCGACTGACTGTGGCGTGGGGCGTGCATTCGGTGGTCAATGATCGCCTGCGTCAAGTGGACGAAGTGTGCTCGACGGCACTGGAGATTGCTCAGGCCCAGGGCATGGCCCAGCGCGGCGATACATTATTGATCACTGCCGGTGTGCCCTTTGGTCAACCGGGATCGACTAACTCATTGCGTATCGAGACGTTGATCTAGAGCGCCCATACCGGCCTCATCGCCAGCAGGCTGGCTCCCACATTGGTTTTGTGTCGATCACGGAATCAAGACTGAACAGAGATTCAGTGTGGGAGCCAGCCTGCTGGCGATGGAGGTGACTCGGTTTCACCGACCTTTCAGAACTGCCATGCCTGCCAACCACTTCAACACCCACTGCCCCGACTGGGCCGAGGCTTTGCTCAACGGCTTCAGTCAAATATTCCTCCAGCGCAATCCGCTGTGTGGATTGCTGATTCTTTCGGCCATCCTGTTCACCGCGCCCGCCTTGCTGGGCGGCGCATTACTCGGCGGCGTCGCCGGGCTGCTCACCGCGCAACGTCGCAACTATGCAAAGACTGATCGTCAAGCCGGGTTGTACAGCTACAACGGCGTATTGCTCGGACTTTTGCTGAGCCTGTATTTCCCTTGGTCGGCCATGATGCCGCCGCTGATTCTGGCTGCTGGCGGCCTGAGCGCGATGATCACGCAACAGTGGCTCAAGCGCGTGCGGGTCAGCCAATACCTGCCCGCCTACACCACACCCTTCGTCGTGCTGAGCTGGATGCTGCTGTGCTTCGCCACTCCCTCGACAGACGCTCGCTTGATCGAAGTCAGCACGCTGAACATGCTCGCCGCGCCACTCAAAGGCATCGGCCAGGTGATGTTCCTGGGTCATCCGCTGGCCGGGGCGATGATTGTCGCGGGTTTGCTGATCGCCGATCGCCGCGCATTCTGTTGGGCGCTGTTGGCGTCTGTCGCCGGCATGGGCTGGAGCCTGTTGCAACACGACTTCTATACCGCGCTGCTCGGCCTCGGTGGCTATAACGCCGTGCTCGCCGCCCTTGCCCTCAGCTCGCAGCGCCAACAGCCGTGGCTGCCGCTGGTTGGCATAGTGCTAGCGCTGGTGCTGACACCGATGTTTGCCGCCATCGGTCTGCCAACCCTGACTGCGCCGTTCATTCTTGCCTGCTGGCTGGTGCGCTGCGTGGTTCAAATGTTTGCCAAGGCCCCTGTCAGCCATACGCCTTGCACTCTGGAGGAGAATCAACCTAGGCTGCGCTGATCATCGAGTCAGGCGCAATCCATGGACAGCAACAAAAACTGGCGTGAAGACCTTTACGTCATGATTTTCCAAAGCGACACCCAGGCTGGCCGGCGTTTCGACGGCATTTTACTGTTGATCATCCTCGCCAGCCTGGTAATCGTGATGCTCGACAGCATCGACAGCATTCACAAAAACTACGCCGATGTACTCGCCTATATCGAATGGGGTTTCACGGTCATCTTCCTCGGCGAGTACATCCTGCGCCTTTACTGCTCGCCCAAGCCCCTGCGCTACGCCTTCAGCTTTTATGGACTGGTGGACTTGCTCGCAATCGTGCCCGGTATCCTTGCGCTGTATTACGCCGATGCGCAGTACCTGCTGATTATCCGGATCATCCGGATGCTGCGGATTTTCCGCGTGCTCAAGCTCAGCCCTTATCTCAAGCAAGCCAACTACCTGATGTCGGCGCTGCGCGGCAGCAAGCAGAAAATCGTGGTGTTTCTGGTCAGCGTCTGCACCCTGGTGACAGTATTCGGCACCCTGATGTATGTGATTGAAGGCCCGGAACACGGTTTCACCAGCATACCCAAAGGCATCTACTGGGCGATCGTGACCCTGACGACCGTGGGTTTCGGCGACATCGTGCCCAAGACACCCCTGGGCCAGGTGATCTCGTCGCTGGTGATGATCACCGGTTATTCGATCATCGCGGTACCCACCGGCATTTTCACCGCCGAACTGGCCAACGCGATGCGTGGCGAACAGTTGCAACACGATTGCCCTGTGTGCCGGAAAAACAGTCACGAACACGGTGCCGCGTTCTGTTCCCGGTGCGGCAATGCATTGTTTAAAAAACTGGAATAAGCAAAGAGCTTTTTAATCTTTAAAGGACTATCCGTCCCCGGCTATAGTCGCTGGCTGGAATAAAAGACTAATAACCCGTAGGAGCTGCCGCAGGCTGCGATCTTTTGATCTTTGAAGGCAAAATCAAAAGATCGCAGCCTGCGGCAGCTCCTGCACAACAAGGAATGCGCAGTGAAAAAACTCTTTGGCGCCTCACTTCTGGCCGCTGGCCTGGCATTGACCAGCGTGGCTCAGGCCGCACCGACCCTGCTTAACGTTTCCTACGACGTGATGCGCGATTTCTACAAGGACTACAACACTGCGTTCCAAAAGCACTGGCAAGCCGAACACAACGAAAACATCACCTTGCAGATGTCCTTCGGCGGTTCCAGCAAACAGGCGCGTTCGGTTATCGACGGCCTGCCGGCTGACGTGATCACCATGAACATGGCGACCGACATCAATGCACTTGCCGACAACGGCAAACTGGTCCCGGAAAACTGGGTGACGCGCCTGCCGAACAACAGCGCACCGTTCACCTCGGCCACCGTGTTCATCGTCCGCAAAGGCAACCCGAAAGCCCTGAAAGACTGGCCCGACCTGCTCAAGGATGGCGTGCAAGTCATCGTCCCGAACCCGAAAACCTCGGGCAATGGTCGCTACACCTACTTGTCGGCCTGGGGCTATGTGCTGAAAAACGGCGGCGATGAAAGCAAGGCCAAGGACTTCGTCGGCAAGCTGTTCAAGCAAGCGCCGGTCCTGGACACCGGTGGCCGCGCCGCCACTACCACTTTCATGACCAACCAGATCGGCGACGTGCTGGTGACCTTCGAAAACGAAGCGGAAATGATTGCCCGCGAGTTCGGCCGCGATCAGTTCGAAGTCATCTACCCAAGCGTCTCCGCCGAAGCCGAGCCGCCGGTGTCGGTGGTCGACAAAACCGTCGACAAGAAAGGCACCCGCGCCGCTGCCGAGGAATACCTGAAGTACCTGTGGTCGCCGCAAGGTCAGGAGATCGCCGCCGCCAACTACCTGCGTCCGCGTGACCCGGCCGTGTTGGCGAAATACACCGACCGCTTCCCGAAAGTCGACTTCCTGTCGGTTGAAAAGACCTTCGGCGACTGGCGCACCGTGCAGAAGACCCACTTCAATGACGGTGGCGTTTTCGATCAGATCTACACCGGTCAGTAAGCGCAGATCGGCATAAAAAAAGGCGGCCTGCACAGGCCGCCTTTTTCATGGATACAACCTGACCCCTGTAGGAGCGAGCATGCTCGCGAAGATCGCAAACGATAACGCTTGAAACCAGACAGCCCGCGACGCCCTTGGCTTTTTCGCGAGCATGCTCGCTCCTACAGGGCTCGGTGTCTTTTAGCTCAGGCTCCCGCAAAAAATATTCTGGTTGCCGTCGGCCGGACTTTCCCGCACCACCAACGAATAGCCTCCCGCCCGAAGCGTCTCGTAGGCGACCGGTGCGCTTTTCCAGAAATACTGGTGCGATGCCGCAGAATAGAACCGCGCATTCGGGCCGTCGTTCATGTCATACACCGGTTTGGCACCCAGATTCGCACAGCTTCCCGAGTAGATGTAGGCCTGCAAACGACCCGGCAAGGCACTGCCCATGCTTTCGCCGCTGACAGCGAACCAGAACACCGTGGCATTACCGTCGGCCATCATGATAGGCCGGGCGATATTCCCGGCGTTGATGGGTGTAGCGTTGAGGGGAACGTTGGTGACTTGACTGTCGGGCACTGTCGAGCACCCGCAGATCGATCCAATCGCTACCACCAACGCCAGCGAAGATACGATTTTCATCGTGATACTCCCGCTATAAGGATGCGTTGAAGTGATCCCCCTGTTGATTTTAGTTGCCAGGCAAAGGTGGGCATTTCTTCGGATGGCCGGTCACACATCGTTCGAAAGAGAAACATAAGCATGCTATCGAACAAGATGTAAGTGAATGTATCATTCCTGTTCAACGCCTCTGTCGCGAGGCTGACCCTCTCGCGCTCGTTCATCACGCCTTGCACAACGCAATGACCGGTAGCACGCCAATCACTCTTCCGCCGTTTCAGTCAGGCTTCCAGCCTGCGCGCATTCCCTTCTGCTCAGCGAGACACGTCATGAATCCAGCAACCCAGGTGCCCCATGGCACCGCGACAATGACCCCAGGCATGGTGCTGCTGTTCGCCTTCTGCTGCGGCGCCATTGTGGCCAACATCTACTACGCACAGCCGATCATCGGTCTGATTGCCCCGGACATTGGACTGACCAACACCATGGCCAGCCTGATTGTTTCGCTGACCCAGATCGGTTATGCGCTGGGCCTGTTTTTCCTGGTGCCGCTGGGCGATTTGCTGGAGAACCGTCGGCTGATGATCATCACCACAATAGTGGCGATTGCCAGCCTGCTGGGTGCAGCGTTCACCGATCAGCCCAATGTGTTCTTGTTGATTTCGCTGCTGGTGGGGTTCAGTTCGGTGTCGGTGCAGATCCTGATTCCACTGGCCGCGAACCTGGCGCCGGAAGCGTCTCGCGGCCGCATCGTCGGCGGCATCATGGGCGGCTTGTTACTGGGGATTCTGTTGGCCCGTCCGGTATCCAGCGTGGTAGCCGATCATTTCGGCTGGCGTGCCATGTTCGTGATCGCCGCGGCGTTGATGGCAGCGATCAGCATCATCCTGGCCGTGACCATTCCAAAGCGCCAACCCGATCACAGTGCATCCTATGGCCAACTGCTGGGGTCGCTATGGACGCTGTTGCGCAAGCAACCGGTGCTGCGCCAGCGTGCGTTTTACCAAGGCTGCATGTTCGCCACGTTCAGTCTGTTCTGGACTGCGGTGCCGCTGGAACTGGCGCGTAATCATGGCTTGTCGCAAAGCCAGATCGCGATTTTCGCCTTGGTCGGGGCCATCGGTGCCATCGCCGCGCCCATCGCCGGTCGCCTCGCCGATGCCGGTCACACCCGCACGGCTTCATTGCTGGCCCTGCTGTTCGCCAGTCTGAGTTTCTTGCCTGCGTTCATCCACCCGGCCTACAGCGTAATCGGCCTGGCCGTGACCGGCGTAGTGCTCGACTTCTGCGTGCAAATGAACATGGTCCTCGGCCAACGCGCGGTCTACGCCCTCGATTCCAAAAGCCGCAGCCGCCTGAATGCGCTGTACATGACCAGCATCTTCATCGGTGGCGCCTTCGGTTCTTCAGTGGCCAGCGCGGTGTACGAGCACGGTGGCTGGTTGTGGATCGTGATCGTTGGCAGTGCGTTTCCCCTGTTGGCGTTGTTGCGATTCTTGAGTTTTTCGCAGAAAGACTCCTTGGCGACGGCGTAGCCCCCTAACGAGGAGCGGCTTTTGACATCCGAAATCGGCATCGGAATCGTATCGCCGGCGGTCACTGCGCCGGGAATATCTGGATCTGGAATCAAAATCAAAAGATCGCAGGCTGCGCCAGCTCCTACGTTGGTCGTGCATATGGCCCTGTAGGAGCTGGCGCAGCCTGCGATCTTTTTACAGCACACACCCATCAAACCCGACACTGACATTGCCCGGCAGCTCTTCGCGATGCTCGATCAACCATGCATCGAGCGTATGCCCGACGTGGGTCAATACCGCTGACGTCGGCTGCAACTCCTCGATGCACTGCAAGGCCAGGTTCAGGTCATTGTGATTGCGCGGCGCCTGGGGTTGCGGCGGCATCGAGCAGTCCAGCACGAGCAAATCCAACGTCTGACGTTGCAGCCAGGCCGTCGTATGCGGGGGCAATCCCACGGTGTCAGTGAGGTAGGCAATCCGCCGCCCCTCGCCTTCCAGCAAATAGCCCAGAGTCGGTCTGGAGTGCAGCAACGGCAGCGCGGTAACGGTCAGCGTGCCGAAGGAGCGTGTTTCAAAGGGCTCGAACGGCTGGCTGAAATCGAGAATACCGGGGTGCTTGTAGAGGTCGGCCAGGCCCTCCGGGTCCACGGGACCATGGACCGGAATGACCAGCCCCTGCCCCCAGCGCAGGTGCAACAAGCCCTGGGCGTGATCAGCGTGGTAGTGGGTCTGGAAAATGCCGTTAAAGCTGCGTGGCGCAAAACGTTCGCACACGTCTGGCAGACCACTGTCGATCAACCAGCGTTGATCGCCACACTCGATCAGCGCACTGCATGGTCGACGCAGCAAGCGCTGATCATGACGCGCCCGGTCGCAAGCCACGCACTCGCAGCCATAGACCGGAACCTGTCGCGCATCGCCGGTACCGAGCAACATCAGGCGCATGCGCAAGGCTCATCGATGCAGGCAAGCAAACGATCCACTGTGTTCTCCAGCGCCCCGGAGTTATCGAGTACGTGCAGCGTCGGGTCATTGTCGGCGAGTACGCGCTGGTTGAACCGGGCATTGCGTGCCAGTCGTGAGTCTATTTCCGCTATGGACTCTCGCCCTCGTGCCAGCAGGCGCTCACACAACACGGCCTGTTCCACGGTCAACAGCACCACAAGCATGTGCGGGTAGCGCTCACGGGCATTCTGCAAATGCCCGCGTGAGCCGTTGACCAGCACATCCTGCCCCGACTTCAGCCAGTCGTCGATTTCCCGCGGGATGCCATAGGACAAGCCATTGGCGTGCCAGCTCAGGGCAAACGCGCCCTGAGCTTCCATCTCGGTGAACTGCTGCGGGCTGACGCCCATTGCGGCCTCGCCCACCGCCTCGGCCGAACGGGTGATGACCCGCCGCACGATACGGCAGCCGCGTTCGGCCAATCGTTCGCGTGCTGCATCCAACAGGCTGTCCTTGCCCGCCCCTGAGGGTCCGATGAGATAGATCAACCTGCCCGCCATCAAAACACCCTCTTCGCTTTTCGCCATACTTGCTGGACCACCGGCATACCGTCCTGACTGCGCGCCTGCACCAGATCAGCGCGCAAGCCAGGCGCAATTTCGCCCCGATCATTCAATCCCGCCGCCCGTGCCGGGTTCAGGCTGACCATGCGCACCGCATCAGCCAGGCCGATGCGATTGTTCTGGGCCGCCAGCGCGAACGTCGATTGCAACAGACTCGCCGGGTAGTAATCGCTGGACAGGATATCCAGCAAGCCTTCGGCAGCCAGATCCGCGGCGGCCACGTTACCCGAGTGCGATCCGCCGCGCACGATGTTCGGTGCGCCCATCAACACTTGCATGTCCCGCTCCCTGCAACCGCGTGCCGCCTCGACCGTGGTCGGGAACTCGGCGATGGTCATGCCGTAGCGCGCCGACTCTTCGACGTGGGCCAGGGTCGCGTCATCATGGCTGGCCACCGACAGGCCAAGGGCCTGGCAATGTTCGACAATCGCCGCACGATAACGATCACTGTATTGCCGGGAGTTGGCCATTTGCAGGGTGATGAACTCATCCATCTGCGTCGTCGTCAGGTGGTACTTGCCCATGTAGTACTCACGGTACTTGGACTCCAGCACGAATTGGCGCTGACCCGGCGAGTGGTCCATGACCGACACCAGTTGCACCAGCGGGTTTTCCACCAGATCGCGAAACACGCTGAGGGTGTCCGGGTGGCACAGCTCGCAGCGCAAGTGCAGACGATGTTCGGCGCGGGTCAGCCCGGCATCCGAGGCCTTGGAGATGGCATCGAGCATCGCCGGCAATTTCTGCATGCGATTGCCCTTGGGGTTCACGTCGCCGATGGACACGGCATCGAACACCGTGGTGATGCCCGCCGCGATGATCTGCGCATCGTGGCTGAGCACTGCCGGCACCGACGGCCAATCCACACCGGGACGTGGGGTCATGTGGCGCTCCAGGTTGTCGGTGTGCAACTCCACCAGACCGGGCAGCAGGTAATCACCGTGCAGATCCTGTGCCTGGGGCAAGCGACTCGGACCTTCGGCGACCTCGGCAATCAACCCGTCGCGCAGCACCACGGTGCCGTAGAACACACGGTCCGCGGTGACCAGTTGGGCATTGCTGAGGATCTGTTCAACGGGCATCGGCGTATTCCTCTTGGCTGACTGCGGCTGGGGTCATGTCGAGATGGCGATCGGCAACCGCCTCGCGGGCGATGCGATCGTGGAAGATGCCGATCAGTGCGGCACCCGCGCTTTTCGCTTCGTTCATCAGTTCCAGCACCACCTGGCGATTGTTGTCGTCGAGTGATGCGGTCGGCTCGTCGAGCAACATCACCGGCCACGCCACCATGAAGCCGCGAGCGATGTTGACTCGTTGCTGCTCGCCACCGGAAAACGTACCGGGCGCAAGTTGCCAGAGCCGTTGCGGAATGTTCAGGCGGCTGAGCAGCAATTCGGCACGCAATTGCGCCTGATCTTTCGACCAGCCCCGGGCCAGCGCTGGCTCCATGACCACGTCCAGGCACGCGACCCGCGGGATCACTCGCAAAAACTGGCTGACATAACCCAACGTGCGCTGACGCACTTGCAGGATGTCCCGGGGCTCGACGCCCACCAGCTCCAGCCATTGGCCATCGTGCTGCACGCGAATACTGCCGCCCGCAGGCAAGTAGTTGCCGTACAAGGTGCGCAGCAAGGTACTTTTACCGGCACCGGACTGACCGTGCAGCACCAGGCATTCACCGGCCGCCACACTGAAATCGATCCCGCGCAGTACATTGAGGACCACGCCGTGCTGCTGGTGCAGGGTGAAAGTTTTCGAGAGGTCACGGACCTCGATCAAGGTATTCATCGCTCGGATTCCACTATTGAACGGGGCTTCACGGCTGCAACACCGAAGACACCAGCAGTTGCGAATAAGGGTGCTGAGGGTCGTCGAGGATCTGGTCGGTCAGCCCGGTTTCCACCACCCGCGAGCGGCGCATCACCATCAAGCGGTCGGCCAGCAGCCGCGCCACCGCCAGGTCATGGGTGACAATCACCACGGCCAGATCCAGTTCACGCACCAGCCCACGCAGCAGGTCGAGTAAGCGCGCCTGCACCGAGACGTCGAGGCCGCCGGTCGGCTCGTCCATGAACACCAGCCGTGGACTGGACACCAGATTGCGGGCGATTTGCAGGCGCTGCTGCATGCCGCCAGAAAAGGTCCGGGGCAAATCGTCGATGCGCTGCGGATCGATTTCCACCTGACTCAACCAGTCGAGACCGGCCCCGCGCAGCTGCTGATAATTGCGCACGCCCTGGGCCATCAGGCGTTCGCCGATGTTGGCGCCAGCGGACACGCCCATGCGCAGACCGTCCCTCGGATTCTGTTCGACAAAGCCCCATTCGGTGCGCAGAAGCGTGCGGCGCTCGGCTTCGCTGGCGCTGTACAGGTCCAGCCATTGGTCCTGTTTGTCGCGGTAACCGATGTTGCCGCGCTGCGGCGGCAAGCGCCCGCTGAGCAACGAGAGCAACGTGGATTTGCCCGAGCCGGACTCGCCGACAATCCCCAGCACTTCACCGGGGTACAGGTCGAAACCGACGTCCTGGCAGCCCTTTTCCGGGCCGTACAACAGCGACAAATCACGCACTCGCAACAGCGGTTCAGTGGACACGGACACATCGTTTTTCAGCGCATGCTTCATTGGCCCTGCTCCTGCTGGCTGACGCGCTGGGCGCAGTAATAAGTGTCGGAACAGACGAAGCTTTGGGTGCCGGCGTCGTCGAGAATCAACTCATCGAGGAACGATTCACGGCTGCCACAAATGGCGCAGCACGCTTCCCATTTCTGCGCTTCGAAGGGGTGATCCTCGAAGTCGAGGCTGGTGACCCGGGTGTACGGCGGCACCGCGTACAGGCGCTTCTCGCGGCCGGCGCCGAACAGCATCAGCGCCGGGCTCATGTCGAGTTTCGGGTTGTCGAATTTGGGAATCGGCGACGGGTCCATCACGTAGCGCTCGTCGACCATCACCGGGTAGGCGTACGCGGTGGCGATGTGGCCGAAGGTGGCGATGTCTTCGTAGAGTTTGACGTGCATGACCCCGTAATCGTTGAGGGCGTGCATGGTCCGGGTCTCGGTTTCCGACGGCTCGATAAAGCGCAGCGGCTCGGGAATCGGCACTTGATAAACCATGATCTGATCGGCATGCAGCGCAGTTTCCGGGATGCGGTGACGGGTCTGGATCACCGTCGCGTCCGGCGTACTTTCGGTGGTGGCGACGCCTGCGGTGCGGGCGAAGAAGCGGCGGATCGATACGGCGTTGGTGGTGTCGTCCGCGCCCTGATCGATAACCTTTAGCACGTCATCGTCACCGAGGATCGCGGCGGTCAACTGCATGCCACCGGTGCCCCAACCGTAAGGCAACGGCATCTCGCGACCACCGAACGGCACCTGATAGCCAGGGATCGCCACGGCCTTGAGCAAGGCGCGACGAATCATGCGTTTGGTCTGTTCATCAAGGTAGGCAAAGTTGTACGCCGCGTCGCGCACGGGTGCCTGGTTCAGGTCATTCATGGTTTTGGCCCTCGGCAGGCTTGCGCAGTTTGCGGATCAGTTCCAGTTCGGCCTGGAAGTCGACGTAGTGAGGCAGCTTGAGGTGCGAGACAAAACCGGCGGCCTCGACGTTGTCGCAGTGCATCAGCACAAACTCTTCCTGCTGGGCCGGGGACACGATCTCTTCGTTGTACTCGTCGGCGCGCAACGCACGGTCCACCAGCGCCATGCCCATGGCCTTGCGCTCGGCGTGTCCGAAGGCCAAACCGTAGCCGCGAGTGAACTGCGCCAACTCCGTGGCCGAGCCGACGAACTGGTTGACCATCTCGCACTCGGTGACTTCGATGCTGCCCAGATTGATCGGAAAACCCAGCTCTTCAGGGTCGATCCAGACCTCGACTTCGCCGATGCGGATTTCACCCGCGAACGGGTGGTTGCGGCCATAACCGCGCTGGGTCGAATAACCCAGCGCCAACAGGAAACCTTCGTCGCCCCGGGCCAGTGCTTGCAGGCGTTGAGCGCGACAGGCGGGCAATTCCAGCGGGTCGCGGGTGATGTCGGCCACGCGTTCGCCGTTGTCGGACTCGTTCTTGATCAGGCCTTCCTGCGCCAGCAAACCGAGGACTCGCGGGCACGCTTGGAGACTGGCATTCGGGGTCACTTGCGGCCCCGGGTATTCGCCTTCGGCCAGCAACGCGAAGTCCAGCAGACGATGGGTGTAGTCGAAGGTCGGACCCAGCAGTTGTCCACCCGGCACGTCCTTGAAGGTGGCGGACAAGCGCCGACTCAGTTGCATGTTCTGGGTATCGATCGGCAGGCTCGGGCTGAAGCGCGGCAACGTGGTGCGGTAGGCCCGCAGCAGGAAGATCGCTTCCACCAGATCCCCCGCCGCCTGCTTGATCGCCAGCGCAGCGAGCTCTTCGTCGTACAGCGAGCCTTCGCTCATCACCCGCGCCACCGCCAGCGGCAGTTGCTGGCGAATCTGCTCGACACCGAGCTCAGTGACCGCGGTATCGCCCCGACGTTTTTTTGCCAGCAGACGGTGGGCATTGTCGATGGCCTGTTCGCCACCCTTGACGGCTACGTACATCAGGCTCGCTCCTCTGCGATGCGGGTGCTGCGCGGCAGGCCGACCAGGTCGTGGCCGGCGGTGAAAAACAGGTCAAGCCCACGGGGGAATTCGTTGCGCCGTTCGCGTTCGCGCCAGAAGCCTTCGGCCACCGGCAGCGCGACGCCGTGTTCGCTTTCGATCCCCGGTCCGCGCCACGTCCGCCCTGCCCCGCCGTCGAGGCGTGGCAGCTGAATGAGCAAGGTGCAGGACTGGTCGGGATAACGATCATTGCCGGTATCGAAACCGCTCAGGTCGAGCAGATCCTCGGAGGCGAGCAATGCGAACCGCGCTTCTTCACGCTTGGCGGTCAACGGGCAACAACCGTGGAACGCCAGATTGGCGCGGATCAGCGGCGTGTCGAAGGACGGCGCCAGCCACAGCGGCGTGTCGACATCCAGCAACGCCAGACACAGCGCATAGGTTGCGGGGGCCAAGCCTTCGAGTCTCGGCGAGGCGTATAACGTCTGGATCAAACCGGGACCGGCCAGGGCCTTGAGCGCCGTGCGAAATCCACGCTGGGCATCCAGCACCGGGTCGCTGAAGGCCCGTTGCAACAGCTGTGCGCTCATCAGTTTTCTCCTCGCACGAGGGTGAAGAATTCGACTTTGGTGGCGGCGGTTTCCGCCTCTTTCTGTGCCCGGCGCTCGGCCTGCGCTGCCGCCAGAGGCGTGATCATGTCGGCCAGCCAATGGCGCTGTTGCGCGCCCTGCAAATGCGCGTCGGCCAGTGCAGCCAGTTCGGCGTGGACCTTGTCGCGGCCTGCCAGGTAGCTGTAACCGGTACGGCCATCGGCCAGGCGCACCACGCAACGGGTGACGCTCATTTCGCCGACATTGAACGGCGCGCCGTTACCGCCCATGCGACCACGGACCAGGGTCATGCCGATTTCCGGGGCGCGGATCAGTTGGTAATCGATGTCGCGCAGCGCATTTTCGAAGGGCTGTAATTCATCGCGACGAGCGCAGGCGAGTACGCCGATCCAGTGTTGCCGTTCGGCGTGCTGAGCAAGGTTGGTCATTGAGTTCTCCATCAGGTCACGACCTGGTACTGGAAGCGATCCGAACGGCTGGTGGACTGGGCCAGCTCCACCGCACGGCCGTCGCGGTCGCGGGAAAGGGTGAACACGCTCAGCGCCGGCAAATGCCGGGGCATGAGCAGCAGCGCGGCTTCTTCGCGGTTGGGTAATCGGGCGCCGATCAGGCTCTGGGTACGGGTCAGCGGCAGGTCCCGTTCGCTCAGGTATTTGCGCAGAGAGCCGCCGCAGTAGTCGGCCAGCAGCGGTGCGTGACTGGCGCAGTAGCGATGGCGGATCAGGCTGACCGGTTGGTTGTCGAGTTTGCGCAAGGTCTGCAATTCGATCATCGGCGCCATCTCGGCGATGCCCAGATGCTGCGCTTCTTCACGGCTGGCAAAGCAGTAGCGACGCTTGAGCAGCACTGCCTCGACGCCATGTCCCTGGGCTGACAGCGACTGGCTGTAGGCGCTGTCGGCGGTCATCGAGTAAATCAGCGGCCGCTCCAGCACCTGGGTGCCTTTGCCCTGAAGGCGCAACAGGCTGCCTTCGAACACCAGTTCATCGATGGCGCGGCGCAAGGTGTGGCGATTGACACCGAAGCGCTCGGCCAACATCACTTCGCCCGGCAGGAAATCCCCGGCGCGGTACTCCGCCAGCTCCCGCCGCAGGATATCGGCCAATTCGCGGTACACCGGTTCATCTTGTCTAGACAACTGCATGCTTTAAAAAAAGCGCCCAAGGGCACCCCTCCGAAAAAGTCAGATGAACTGCTTGCGCAAGCGCTGCGACAGGATGTCGATCAAGCTGACCACGACGATAATCACCAGCAGCACCGCGCAGGTCTGTGTGAACTGGAAGGCGCGGATGTTCTCCCACAGGATCACCCCGATCCCGCCGGCCCCGACCATTCCCACCACCGTCGCCGAACGCACGTTGGCCTCGAAGCGATACAGCGCGTAGGACACCCACAGCGGCATCACCTGCGGGATCACGCCGTAGATCACTTCCTGCAAGGCGCTGGCACCGGTGGCGCGAACGCCTTCCACCGGGCCCGGATCTATCGCCTCGACAGCTTCGGCGAACAATTTGGCGAGTACCCCGGTGGTGCTGATCCACAGCGCCAATACCCCGGCAAACGGACCCAGCCCGACGGCCACCACGAACAACATGGCGAACACCATTTCGTTGATTGAGCGGAACGCATCCATCACCCGGCGCAGCGGTTGGTGGATCCACCACGGTGTGATGTTTTCCGAACAGAGGATGCCCAGCGGCACCGAGCAGACAATCGCCAGCACCGTGCCCCACAGGGCGATTTGTACGGTGACGAGCATTTCCTTGAGGTACATGCGCCATTCATGGAAATCCGGCGGGAAGAAGTCCCCGGCGAAGGTCGCCATGTTTCCCGAGTCGCGGTACAGCGTCATCGGGTTCATTTCGGCGCCGTGCCAGGCCCAGGCCAGCAGGACCAGGAACAGGCCCCAACCGGCGTATTGCGGCCAGGTACGCTTGCCGACAGCTTCAGCGTGCAGAGTGGTCATGAGGGTTCTCTAGATTGCGTAATGCAGAACCTGTAGGAGCGAGCCTGCTCGCGATGGTCGTCAACGATGACGCGGGAAACCGGGAGAAACGCGGTGTCCTTATGTTCATCGTCGGAACGCCGCCCGGAGCCGGCTCGCTCCTACAGGGGTTAGCCGTTGGCTGCGGATTTTTTGTCGGCGGTTTTATCGAGCACGGTGATGCGCTCTTGCAGCTTGGCCAGTTCGGCGTCGATGTCGGCCAGTTTCTTGGCCTTGTCCGCCGCCTCAAGCTTGGTGTCCGCACTGATCGTGGTCCGTTGCTTGAACAATTCGAGCTGGCGAATCGGCAGCAACTGGTCGTCGCTGGATGTCAGGAACTTGCCCAATTGCATGCCCTTGAGCACCGCTTTCTCTTCGTCGGTATCGCCGTAGCTGAAAATGAAATCGCGGATCTTGGTTTTCTCGCTGTCACTCAGCGCTTTGCTCCACACCAACGGGTCGGCGGGGATCAGCGGCGACTTCCAGATCACCTTCAGCAGCGCAGCTTTATCAGGCTGGGTGACCTCCAGGCGATCCCAGCTCTCGGTGTTGAAGGTCGCCACATCCAGCTGCCCCTTGGCCACACTCAAGGCGTTGACCTCATGGCTGGAGTTGAGCGTGCGCTTGAACGCGGTGGCCGCATCGACATGGTTCTTGGCGAACACGTAATAGCCCGGTACGAGGTAGCCGGACGTCGAGTTCGGATCACCGTTGCCGAAGGTCAGGTTTTTGGCGTTTTTCAGCATGTCGTCGACCGAGTTGATCGGACTGTCCTTGCGTGCGATCAACACGCTCCAGTAACCGGCAGCGCCACTGGCTGCAGCGGTCTGGGCGAAGATTTCGCCGTTGGAACGGTCCACGGCTTCGATGGCGGCCTTGTTGCCCAGCCAGGCGACATCGACCTTGTTGAAACGCATGCCCTGGATCAGACCCGCATAGTCAGAGGCAAACGTGGCATTGATCTTCAGGCCGGTCTGTTTGTGCATGTCATCAAGGAATGGCTGCCAGATGCTCTTGAGGTTTTGCGAAGACTCGGTGGACATGATGCCGAAGTTGATGGCTTTTTCTTCAGCCTGGGCAGTGCCCATCAAGCAACCGGTGAGCAGAGCTGCACCCGCAAAAACGCGACCGATACGGTTCAACATGGAAAGGCTTCCTGAGAGTGAACGGTTAAGGAATACGCAGTGATCAAACACGCGCCAGCACCAGCCGGGGCGCTGATTCGTTGTGACGCAGTGGCTCGGAGCACATGAGGCTGGTGTCGATATCGGCCCCGTACAAATCGTTGAGGAACGCGCCACTGAGCTCGGTACCCGGGCCATCGAAATGAATCCGGCCGGCCTTCAGTGCTACCGCGCGTGGGCAATAGCGGGTGGCGTAGTCGACCTGATGCAGGGTCACCACCACGGTCTTGCCGTCGCGGCGATTGATGTCGGCGAGGATCTCCATGACCTTGCGCGCCGACTCCGGATCGAGGGAGGCGATCGGCTCGTCCGCAAGAATGACTTCGGCACGCTGGGTCAGCGCACGGGCGATCGCCACGCGCTGCTGTTGCCCACCGGACAAGGTGGAGGCGCGCTGCGCAGCCAGGTCAGCCAGGCCGACGCGGTCCAGGGACGCCATGGCGAACTGTTTCTCCTCGGCATTGAACAGGCTTAAATTGCCACGCCAGCGCGGCATGCGTCCCAGACAACCGAGCAGCACGTTGTCGAGCACGCTCAGGCGGTTGACCAGGTTGAACTGCTGGAAGATATAGCCGATGTCGGCGCGCAGGCGGCGCACCTTGCCATTGAGCCGACCCGACGCCTGCACCTCGCGGCCCAGCACCTTGACGCTGCCGCCGTTGTTTTTATCGCAGCAAGCCAGGCCCGCGAGATGGCGCAACAAGGTGGATTTTCCGGAGCCGGACGCGCCGATCAGCGCGACCATCTCACCGGCCGCGATGGTCAGTTCGAGGTCGACCAGTGCGGTTTTACGCGCAAAGGTCTTGTTCAGATGATCGACATGGATAGCAGCGTTCATGGGCTTCTCTGTCTGGTTGAACAGCCGTCCGTGGCCGTATTTGAGTTCAACAGACTTTAGGCATGGGGCATGTCAGCCCTATGACTTGCACATGACACTGGGTGAGTCATTTGATGAAGGTTTTGTGAAAGGTTGAGCTGGAGGGCTGGCGCGTTTGGTCGCGGTTGTGACCGGATTGGGTGTCCACTGGCGAACCCAGCAGACTTGACTCAGGCCGGTATTCGCCCTGGTTTTTCATGAGGGGGCATATACCGCAACCGCGTCAGAGGCGGCCTACCGGCCGGTCTGGTTCTGATGCGTGCGTGTTTCCCTGTAGGAGCTGTCGAGTGCAACGAGGCTGCGATCTTTTGACTCTGTTTTTTACAGGCAAGATCAAAAGATCGCAGCCTTCGGCAGCTCCAGCGGAGTGATACATCCGCGAGATCAGGTCAGCTGGCAGGCCGCCATCGCTGGCAAGCCAGCTCCTACAATTGATCAGCGTACACCCACGCTCTTCACCACTCATCAGGCCGAGCGTTAGCTCGCCTTCCGCTTTTGATCCACCCGCCCCCTCGGGAGGCTGAGTGGAGGTGTTTATCCGGGGATTGGCGCGCAGCGCCGTTCGACGCAGTCGAACTCATTGCATGTAGGTCGTAGCGAAGCAGACCGGAGGGCAATGCCCCCGGATGAATGCCGGAGCGAAGGAACGCCGAGCCTCAGCGAGGGGCCGTACGTAAGGGGCGAGCGTTTTTTGCTTACTTTTTTAGGCGCTTGTAAAAAAGTGAGTCGCCGTAAGGGCGAAACCATAAGCCGTCGTTACCGCAGCAATGGATATGTACCCGGTCAACCAAAGTCAGGCCGCCTTCGCGAGCAAGCCCATTCCCACAGAGTTCACACGCGGCCCGAAAAACACTGTTCAACGCCCACAAAAAAGGCGACCCGAAGGTCGCCTCTCTGCGTTACTGCTCGAACTGCCGCCCCAACCCGCCCGGCACCCCGTGGATATCCGTCTCCTCCCAAGGCCCTTTCGGACTGATCGAACGGCTCCAGCCATTATCCCAACGGTAGTAAGTCCGCTGGCGATAGAAGGTATTGGGCTGGTCATCAAGCACATAGACCCCCATCTTCTGATCCCAATGACTGTTCCCACCCGGCGGCGGCGCGAAGCTGGCGGAGGTGCGCGGCAACGGCTTGGCCGGTTTGGCCGGGATGCTCGGTTTGCTCGGAGTGGGCGACGTCGATGGCGTAGGGCTTGGCTGCGACGGCGGGATCGGTGCCGGAGTCGGCTGCTCCGGCGGCCGCTGGACCGCACAAGCACTTAACCCCAAAACAGCGCTGAGCAGGGCAATACGAGCAATGGCGGTCATGGTGGCGTTTCCTGTTATTTGTCCGGGCTGTCGATGGTCAGTGTTTGCGGCGCGGTGGTGCTGCTGGCCAGCGGCTGGCTGCGACCGATCCATTCGCCGGCGGTCGGTTTGCCGGCACGGGAAACGCGTGCAACCAGTTGGACTTCAGGGAAGTTCGACAGTTTCAATTGCGGCATCATCGCATCGGCATCACCCAGTTCGACGGTTACCGGCAGATCGGCCACGGTCATGCGCTTGACCGCCAGCGGAGCCGGAGGACCGGAAATCGCCCGGGCGAAGATGAAGACGCTGTCGCCGGGCTGGACCTTGCCTTTGAGTTCGGCCGCCAGATCGACGCTGACCTTGAGCACTGCCGAGGCCTTTGCCGCCGGTGCTTGCGCGACCTTGCCGCCGCTGGCCACCAGCTTCTCGGTGGCGCGGGTAATCCCGCCTTGCAGGGCTTCGCGGGAATTGTCTTGCGGTGGCAATTGCGCCAGCAGGCGGTTCCAGTAATCGATGGCGTCCTGATAACGCTCGCTTTCAAAAGCGGCAATGCCGAGCAGGCCAAGGCTGGTGACTTCATTCGGATCAGCCTTGAGTGCTTCATCGGTCAGGGCCTGGACCTTGTCCGACCACTTCTTTCCGTCGGCAAAGTACTGGGCCTGAGCCCATTGGCCGAGCAGTTCAGGCTCACGACCCGCCAGGTTTACGGTGCGTTCGAACATCTTCGCCGCCTCCGCAGGCCGATCCTGGGCCATGTAGGTACGACCGAGGAAATATACGCCTTCGGCAGAATCCGGTTGAGCGGCAACCGTGCGCTCCAGGCGCTTGGTCATCTCTTCCATCGATTGCGGCGCATGGGCGAATTCACGGGTCAGCTCGACTTTGTCGCTGGCACCAAAATGCAGGTACAGCCCAAGGCCCAGGACGGGCACCAGAATCGCTGCGAGCAACGGCAAGGGTTTGCCCAGACGCGATACCCGAGGTGCCTCGACGCCCTCGGTATCCGCCAGCAACTCGCGGGCGGCTTCGGCGCGGCCGGTGTCCATTTGCGCCGCATCCAGTACGCCTTCTTCCTGCTGAGCCTGCAACTCAGCCACGCGCTCCTGATAAAGCGCGACGTTCAGGGCGGTACGATCCTCTTCGAGCTGGGCACGACGACTGCGCAGAACCGGAATCAACAGAAAACTCAGGGCAACCAGAAGCAGCAGACCTGCAGCGAGCCAGAAATCAATCATTCTTGGTTTTTATCCAACAGGTTGTCGAGGCGCGAACGTTCCTCGGGAGACAGCTCATCCTGGATGTCGGCGCGCTGCACGCGACGACGGCGGACGATCACCGCAATAATCACCACACCACCGAGCAACAGGCCGGCGGGGCCGAACCAGAGCAATGCGGTCTTGGCATTCAACGCCGGTTTGTAGCGGACGAAATCACCGTAGCGATCGACCATGAAGTCGATGATCTGCTGGTTGTCCTTGCCCTCGCCGAGCATGCGAAAAATCTCTTTGCGCAAGTCAGCGGCAATCGGTGCGTTGGAGTCGGCAATGTCCTGGTTCTGGCACTTTGGGCAACGCAGTTCTTTGGTCAGCTCGCGAAAACGCTCGCGATCACCTTCCTTGGCGAACTCATAGGTGTCGATGGCCGCGTGGGCCATGCCGGCCATGCTCAAGCCGAGAATGGCGGCAGCGATCCAGCGCTTCATGGCTTGGCCTCGTCGACCAGCGCCTGATACTTCGCCGCCAGTTTTTCGCGCCAGACCTGTTCGTCGATCACGCCGACGAACTTGTCGCGGATGATGCCCTTGGCGTCGATGAAGAAGGTTTCCGGAGCACCGTAGACACCGAGGTTCAGGCCCAATGAGCCTTCATCGTCTCGAATGTCCAAGACGTACGGGTTGTGGAAGTCTGCCAGCCACTTCAAGGCATCGGCATTGACGTCCTTGTAGTTGATGCCATAGATCACCACGCCCTGCCCGGCCAGTTTGTTCAGCACCGGGTGCTCGACCCGGCAGGAAATGCACCAGGTGCCCCACACGTTGACCAGCGCCGGTTTTCCGAGAATATCGGCCTTGGTCAGGGTCTTTTCACCCTGCACCGCTGGCAGCGAAAACTCTGGGAACGGCTTGCCGATCATCGCCGAAGGCAGCTCGGCCGGGTCCAGGTACAGACCGCGATAAAGGAACACCGCCACCACCAGAAAAATCGCCAGCGGCAACACCATCAACCAACGTTTCATGCAGTCGCTCCCGACAGGCCCAGCGCTTCACGCACACGGCTTTTCACCTTGACCCGATAACGACGATCCAGCGCCGCCAGCAATCCACCCAGACCTGTCAGCAGACCGCCGAACCAGATCCAGCGCACGAACGGTTTGACGTGCACGCGCACGGCCCACGCGCCATCGCCCAACGGTTCGCCAAGGGCGACATAGAGGTCACGGGTGAAACCTGCGTCGATCCCGGCTTCGGTCATCACCGAGTTTTGCACGGTGTAGAGGCGTTTTTCCGGGTGCAGCACGCTGATTTCCTTGCCATCGCGGATCACGCGAACGGTGCCCTTGTCCGAGGTGAAGTTCGGGCCTTCGTAATGCTTGGCGCCTTCGAACACGAACTGATAACCGCCCAGGTCCATGGATTCGCCCGGCGCCAGACGCAGGTCGCGCTCGGCACTGTTCTGGCTGGACAACACGACACCCAACGCACACACGGCAATGCCCAGGTGCGCAACCTGCATGCCCCAATAGCTGCGGGTCAGGGTTGGCAGGCCTTTGATCAGGCCTTTGTGGCGCGTCTTGTCGAAGATGTCACGCACACCGGCCAGCAACACCCAGGCCGCGAGCATGAAGGTCGCAAGCACCGCCCAGTTGAAATCGCCGTAGGCGACGCCCGCTACGACCGCGAGCGCAGCGCTGCCGAGCAGCACTGGCGTAAGCATGCTCACCAGCCATTTCACCGGTGTGTCTTTCCAGCGCACGATCACGCCGACCGCCATCACCATCATCAGCAGCGCCATCAACGGAATGAACAGTGCGTTGAAGTACGGCGGACCGACGGACAGCTTGGCGCCGGTCATGGCATCGAGAATCAGCGGGTACAAGGTGCCGAGCAGGATCATCGAAGCCGCTACCACCAGCACCAGATTGTTGCCCAGCAGCAGGGTTTCCCGAGACCACAGGTTGAAGCCGACCTGACTCTTGACCACCGGTGCGCGCAGGGCGAACAGCGTCAGCGAACCGCCGACCACGAAGAGCAGGAAAATCAGGATGAACACGCCGCGCTCCGGGTCGGAGGCAAACGCATGCACCGACGTCAGCACGCCGGAACGCACGAGGAAGGTGCCCAGCAGGCTCAACGAAAACGCGGCGATGGCCAGCAACACGGTCCAGCTTTTGAACACACCACGTTTTTCCGTGACCGCCAACGAGTGAATCAGCGCGGTGCCCACCAGCCATGGCATGAACGAGGCGTTTTCCACCGGGTCCCAGAACCACCAGCCGCCCCAACCGAGTTCGTAGTACGCCCACCACGAACCGAGGGTGATACCGATGCCGAGGAACGCCCAGGCCACGATGGTCCACGGACGCGACCAGCGCGCCCATGCGGCGTCCAGGCGACCGCCCATCAGTGCGGCAATGGCGAAAGCGAAGGCCACCGAGAAACCGACGTAGCCCATGTACAGCATCGGCGGGTGAACGATCAGTCCGATGTCTTGCAGCAACGGATTGAGGTCGGCGCCGTCGGTCGGCATTTGCGGCAGGATGCGCTTGAACGGGTTCGAGGTGAGGATCAGGAACAGCAGGAAACCGGTGCTGATCATGCCCATCACCGCCAGCACGCGGGCCAGCATGACTTGCGGCAATTGCCGGGAGAACACTGACACTGCGAAGGTCCAGCCGCCAAGAATCAACGCCCACAGCAACAAGGACCCTTCGTGGGCACCCCACACGGCGCTGAATTTGTAGTACCACGGCAGCGCGCTGTTGGAGTTGTTGGCCACGTAAGCCACGGAGAAGTCGTCGACCATGAAGGCATACGTCAGGCAACCGAAAGCGAACAGCAAAAACGCGAACTGCCCCCACGCGGCCGGCTGGGCCAGGCTCATCCAGAAACGATCACCGCGCCAGGCACCGACCAATGGCACCACGGCCTGAACCAACGCAAAACACAGCGCCAGGATCATGGCCAGGTGGCCCAGCTCCGGGATAAAAATTCCAGCGGTCATCGGTTAGCCCTCTTTCGCAGGAGTAGGTGCCGACTGGCCACTGTCTTTCAGAGCCTTGGTCACTTCCGGCGGCATGTACTTTTCATCGTGTTTGGCCAGCACTTCATCGGCCACCACCACGCCTTCAGCATTGAGTTTGCCCAAGGCGACGATGCCCTGCCCTTCGCGGAACAGATCCGGCAGGATGCCACGATAGGTGATGGTCACGGATTTGTTGAAGTCGGTGACGACAAACCTCACGTCCAGCGAGTCGCCGGAGCGCTGCAGGGAACCTGCCTCGACCATGCCGCCGGCACGAATGCGCGTGTCTTGCGGGGCTTCGCCGTTGGCGATCTGGGTCGGCGTGTAAAACAGGTTGATGTTCTGCTGCAGGGCGCTCAGGGCCAGGCCGACGGCAGCGCCGACCCCGACCAGAATCGCGAGAATGATGATAAGACGCTTTTTGCGCAGCGGATTCACTTGCCGTTCTCCCGGCGCAGACGACGCGCCTCTTGTTGCAGATACCGCTTGCGGGCCAGGATCGGCGCCGCCACGTTGAGGGCCAATACCGCCAGGCAGATGCCATAGGCTGACCAGACATACAGGCCATGATGGCCCATGGCGATGAAGTCGCCGAATGAAGCAAAACTCATCGAACGACCTCCAGGCTGTTTTCCACTTCGGCTTTTACCCAACTGGCCCGCGCTTCGCGCTTGAGCACTTCGAGGCGCATGCGCAGCAGCAACACCGCGCCGAAGAAACAATAGAAACCCAACGCCGTCAGCAGCAACGGCAGCCACATCTCGGCGGGCATCGCCGGTTTTTCCGTGAGGGTGAAGGTCGCGCCCTGGTGCAGGGTGTTCCACCACTCCACCGAGTACTTGATGATCGGGATGTTGATCACGCCGACAATCGCCAGCACCGCGCAAGCCTTGGCCGCGCTGTCACGATTGCTGATGGCGTTGCCCAGCGCAATAAGACCGAAGTACAGGAAAAGCAGAATCAGCATGGACGTCAGTCGTGCATCCCAGACCCACCACGAGCCCCACGTCGGCTTGCCCCAGATCGCCCCGGTGACCAGCGCCAAGGCGGTCATCCAGGCCCCGACCGGCGCAGCGCACTGCAGGGCGACGTCGGCCATTTTCATTTTCCACACCAGGCCGACGATGCCGCACACCGCCAGCATCACGTAGATGGACTGGGCCAGCATCGCGGCCGGGACATGGATATAGATGATGCGGTAGCTGTTTTGCTGCCATTTTTCCGGCGGCGCGAAGGCCAGGCCCCAGACCACGCCAACGCCGATCAGCAGCAACGCCGCGACGCTCAGCCATGGCAGCATTTTGCCGCTGATGCCGTAAAACCATTTGGGCGAGCCGAGCTTGTGAAACCACGTCCAGTTCATACTGTTTCCATCACGGTTGCTCTTTACTGTGAAGAGCCTGGGTCTTTGCTGATCAAAAAATGATCAGACCTCATTATTCGCCGACGCTGATCTTCAGGCCAGCAGCTATTGCAAAAGGTGTCAGGGTTATCGCCAAAGCGGTCAGGCTACCAAGCCACAGCAGATAACCGGTTGCCGGCATGCCCTGCAAGGCAGCCTGCAAGGCGCCACTGCCCAGGATCAACACCGGGATGTACAACGGCAGAATCAGCAACGCCAGCAACAGGCCGCCGCGCTTCAAACCGACCGTCAGCGCCGCGCCCACTGCACCGAGCAGGCTCAGCACCGGTGTACCGAGCAACAACGAAAGCAGCAACACCGGCAGACAGGCGGCAGGCAAACCGAGCATCAACGCCAGCAAGGGCGCGAGCAAAACCAGTGCCAGGCCGGAAAACGCCCAGTGTGCCAGCACTTTGGCCAAAACCAGAAGAGCCAAGGGGTGCGGCGAAAGGACCCACTGTTCAAGCGATCCATCCTCGAAATCACTGCGAAAAAGCCCGTCCAGCGAGAGCAAAACCGATAAAAGGGCTGCGACCCAGACCAGCCCCGGAGACAAGGTTTGCAACAATTGAGACTCGGGTCCGACCGCCAACGGGAACAGCGAAACGACGATGGCGAAAAATACCAACGGATTGGCCAGCTCCGCCGGACGGCGAAACAACAAGCGAGCCTCACGGGCGACCAACAGGCCGAAAACACTCATACGACCCAGCTCCCCAGATCGATGTCGCGATAACCGGCCGGCATCCGGCTCAATGTGTGGTGTGTGGTCAGGACCACCATACCGCCGCGCTCGCAGTGGGTCGCCAGGTGTTCTTCAAGTTGCGCCACGCCTTGCTTGTCGAGGGCGGTGAACGGCTCGTCGAGAATCCACAACGGTGGACAGTCCAGATACAAACGCGCCAATGCGACGCGGCGCTGCTGACCGGCGGACAAGGTATGGCACGGCACATCCTCGAAACCGCGCAGGCCGACAGCCGCCAGCGCCTGCCAGATCGCCTCGTGGGTCGCCCGATGATGCAAGGCGCACAGCCAGCTCAGGTTCTCTTCCGGCGTCAGCAGGTCTTTGATCCCGGCAGCATGGCCGATCCACAACAGGTTGCGCGCCAGCTCGGTGCGTTGCTCGTTCAGCGGCTGGCCGTTGAGCAACACTTGACCGGCCGTCGGCTGCATCAGCCCCGAGAGCAGGCGCAACAGGCTGGTCTTGCCGCTGCCGTTGGGGCCGCTGATTTGCATCATTTCGCCACTGGCCAGTCTCAAATCGAGATTTTCGAAGAGCAGCCGAAGGTCTCGCTCGCAGGCAAGGGCAACGGTTTGCAGGACAGGACTGGTCAAGGGTTCACGGCCTTATACGGTTCAAGTCGGCGCTGGCGCGGCCGTTAAAGAGATGCAGCATAGATGCAACGACGTCTTGTTCTAGAGAGCTGCGTCAAACAATTGCAAAGTTTCCGCCATTTTTGGATACAACGGCGCGGCATTATACATGCCATGCCTTACTCTAAAGAGCGCATTTTCCTCAGGTTGTGACCGCGTATGACAGGCGAAATGAACATTCCCCCGCTGCAGCAGACCACTGCGACGACTACGCGCGCCCAGGCATTCAGCGGTGAGTTGCTCAAGCTGCTGACGCCACTGGAGGGTTTGATTAGCGCAGGCCAGACCGCTCGGGCCGAAGTCCTGTCGCTCAAGCAGGCCGACCAGGCTTTCCAGATGTTGCTCAAACTCACCCTCGACAGCGGTCGGCAGACCACGGTGCAGACCACCAGCAATCAACCGTTGGCGCAAGGGTCCAGCCTGCTCGTCACCCAGCCTTCAGCGGGCAATCTGGCGGTCAGCGTGCAACAGGCCATCGCCTCCAGTGTCGCCACCCTCACCCGCATCGACACTGCGCAATTGCCGGCCGGGACGTTACTGCAGGGCAAGGTGCTGACCTCTCAAGCGCTGCCGCAACTACCGGGGCAGCCGGCCGTGTTTCGTTCGATGGTCAGCCTGCTCAACACCGCCCTGAGTGGCAGCACCCTGACCATCGACAGCCCGCAACCGTTGCGCATCGACACCTTGCTCAGTGCCCAGGTGCAGGACGGCCAGACGCTGAAATTCGTACCGCTGAGCAGTCGGCAGGAACAGTTGGCCGTGACCCAGCAATTGGTCAGCCAGCAAAGTCGCCAAGGCTCGCTGGATGGATTGCTCAAGCTCCTGCAAAACCTGGCGCCCTCCGAGCAGACCTCCAGCGGCCTGCGCGCAGCCGTCGATAAACTGCTCGCCGGCCTGCCCGATGTGCATCAACTCAGTACGCCCAAAGGGCTCGCGTTAGCCTTGGCCAGCAGCGGCGCATTCCTCGAGTCGAAACTGCTGAGCGGCCAGAATCCAGCACTGGCACCGGACATGAAAGGCGATCTGCTCAAACTGATCGGGCAACTGACGCCGGGGTTGCCGACGAGCACTAATCTCGGCGCAATCATCGCCTCCAACACCCTGGCCCAGGCCATGCCGAGTTTCCTGCGCAATGCCCTGGGCATGCTCGGCCAGGTCAGTGCCAAGCCATCGCCGACCGGCTTTCCCCTGCCCGAGCGCCTGCTGCAAAGCGCCGAAGGTGAAGACGATCTCGAACACCTGCTGCGTCTGGCAGCCGCCGCTGTTTCACGCCTGCAAAGCCACCAGCTCTCAAGCCTGGAACAGACTGGCGTCACCGCCGACGGACGGCTGATGAGCACCTGGCAGCTGGAAATCCCGATGCGCAATCTGCAAGACATCGTGCCCCTGCAGCTCAAGTTCCAGCGCGAAGACGCCCCCGCGAAAGAACAACCAAAAGAGCGTCGCGAAGAACACGAGCCCAAACAACAGTTGTGGCGTGTGGAACTGGCCTTCGCCATGGAGCCGCTGGGACCGTTGCAGATCCAGGCACACTTGATCAAAGGCAGCCTGTCTGGCCAGCTCTGGGCCGAGCGCCCGTACACCGCCAGCCTGATCGAAAGCAATCTGGCCGGTCTGCGCGACCGCTTGCTGGCTGCCGGACTCAACGTCGGCGATCTGGATTGCCACCTCGGCACACCGCCCCAAGGCCCACAAACCTGCCTCGAACAACGCTGGGTCGACGAAACCGCATGAACAATTCAAACGCGCCACGCCAGGCCATCGCCCTCAAGTACGACGGCACCCACGCCCCGACCCTCACCGCCAAGGGCGACGAAGAACTGGCGGAAGAAATCCTGCGCATCGCCCGCGACTGCGAAGTGCCGATCTACGAGAACGCCGAGCTGGTGAGGTTATTGGCGCGAATGGAATTGGGGGACAGCATTCCGCAGGAACTCTATCTGACGATTGCCGAGATCATTGCGTTTGCGTGGAATTTGAAAGGGAAGTTTGCGGCGGGGCAGGATCCGGATGGGGCGATGGTCGAGAAGGACGTCACCGAGCGTGGGGATGATTATTGAGTTAGAGGTAAATAGAAGAGATCGCAGCCTCGTTTCACTCGACAGCTCCTACAGGGCGTACGCCGTCCCAATGTAGGAGCTGTCGAGTGCAACGAGGCTGCGATCTTTTGATCTGTCAGTTCTTGTGCATCTTGCTCATCAACTCCGCCTCTGCCTGGGTCAAGCCGCAGGACTGGGTCAGTTCGTCGACGCTGGCGCCCATCCCGACCAGTCGCGCCGCCTGGGCGAACGACAGGCTGGTGGGATCGCGCTGTTCCAGCTGGACGAGTTTGTTCGGCAAGGGCGCGACGATGGTCCGCAGTTCGTGCAGGTCTTCGCCCATGCGTACATTGCTGTTCTGATAGTCGTCAATGCGCTTGGCCAGGTCCTTGATGCGCTGATCACGCAGCGCATCCCCCTGGGCTTGCTGCGCGGCGATGAGCTTTTGTCCGCGAATATACGCCAGGAACATCGCCAGGGTGCCTGCCCAGAACAGGAACAGGACGATGACCGCCACCTCGAGAATCAATCAGATGTTCTCCAGGTCCGACCATTCTTCTTCGCTCATCATCTTGTCCAGCTCGACCAGGATGAGCAATTCATTGTTCTTGTTGCAAACGCCCTGGATGAACTTGGCAGACTCTTCGTTACCCACGTTCGGCGCGGTTTCGATTTCCGACTGACGCAGGTAAACCACTTCGGCCACGCTGTCGACCATGATCCCGACCACTTGCTTGTCGGCTTCGATGATGACGATGCGGGTGTTGTCGCTGATTTCGGCATTCATCAGGCCGAAGCGCTGGCGGGTGTCGATCACGGTGACGACGTTGCCGCGCAGGTTGATGATGCCCAGCACGTAGCTCGGGGCACCCGGGACCGGGGCAATTTCGGTGTAGCGCAGGACTTCCTGGACGCGCATCACGTTGATGCCGTAGGTCTCGTTGTCCAGCTTGAAGGTGACCCATTGCAGGATCGGATCTTCGGAACCTTTTGCCGCCGTTGCCTTGTCATTCATACCCTGACCCCTCAAGAAACCGCCCTGGCGGTGTGTGTTCTGTGCAACATCATCAGAGTGACGTCGCCTGTTTTGTTTATTTGACTGATGTCGGTTTGTGGCCCGGCTTGCTGCCGGACATGTGCCGGGCGCCGCCGCTGGCGATCAATTCGGCCAGTGAGGCGACATCGAGCAAAGCGCACATGTGCTCAATCACCGTGCCGGCGAGCCATGGCCGCTGACCTCGGTGACTTCTCCATTTGATTTCGTTCGGATTCAGGCGCAACGAGCGACTGACCTGGTGCACAGCCAGCCCCCACTCGTAGCCCTGAACGGAAATGACGTATTGCAGGCCCTGCTTGAAATCGTCGCGATATCGATCGGGCATGACCCAACGCGCGGTATCCAGCACCTTGAGGTTGCCCGCCTGACTGGGCAGGATGCCAAGGAACCACTCCGGCTGGCCGAACAGCGGCGTGAGCTCGTGACCGGTCAGGGAATAGATCGAACCCAGGCACACCAGCGGCACCGCCAGGGTCAACCCTGCGACGTCGAACAGCAGGCATTCGAAGGGTTCGGCCGCCCAGGCAGGACGTCCGTCGGTTTCTACCGGGGGCGGCGTGTTGCTCGGCGGCAGATGAACTTCGACGACGGGTTCTACCAGGACTTGCTGCGATTGCGTGGGCAGCGGTTCCTGGGCCTCAGGCGCGTCGACGACTGGCTCGGACAAGGTTGGCAGCAACGGCGCGATAGTCGATACCGACACCATGGCGGGTGCAGGCGCGTCGACCACGGCAACGAGCGCTTTGACTACCGGCGCAACCGCCACCGTGTTTTTCTGCGCATCCCGGGCCTGTTCTTCAAGCACGGCTGCCTGGAATTCATCCAGCACGCCCTGCTCTTCAATGGTTTTTACTGCTGCGACGACTTCCACGACTTCGGGAATTGCCGAAATGTCTGGCGAAAACTCTTCGGTCGCGTCTTGCAGCAGGTTGTCCAGATACGACTGCAACGCCCGCTGTGGACGCGATGTGATCTTGATCGGCCGGTTCACTGGAACATTCCCACTGTAGGAGCTGCCGCAGGCTGCGATCTTTTAGCGATATCAAGAGCGCCGCCAAGCAAGATCAAAAGATCGCGGCCTGCGGCAGCTCCTACACAGATTGAGTTCATATCAAGCCACCTGCGCGACGAGTTGCGCCGCCAGCAGGTGCTTGAGCAATGCACGGTACGCGAGCACGCCGCGGCTCTTGCCGTCAAACTGCGAAGGCGTCAAGCCGGCGCGGCTGGCATCACGCAGGCGCGTGTCGACCGGGATGTAGCCTTGCCAGATTTCCTCGGGGAATTTGTCGCGCAGGACCCGCAGCGTTCCAAGGGAGGCTTGCGTGCGGCGGTCGAACAAGGTCGGGACGATACTGAACGGCAACGCCTGTTTGCGTGAACGATTGATCATCGCCAACGTATTGACCATGCGCTCAAGACCCTTGACCGCCAGGTGTTCGGTTTGCACCGGGATTACCAGCTGCTGGCTCGCGGCCAAGGCATTGACCATCAGCACCCCGAGCAGCGGCGGGCTGTCGATGATCGCGTAATCGAAGTCCTGCCATAACTGCGCCAGGCTCTTGGCAATCACCAGACCCAGACCACTCTGGCCCGGCGACTGGCGCTCAAGGGTCGCCAGCGCGGTACTGGAAGGTAAAAGCGAGATTCGCTCGTCACTGGTCGACAGCAACAGTTGCCCTGGCAAACCCTGCGGCACGCTGCCTTTGTGCAGGAACAGATCGTAGTTGCTGTGTTCCAGAGTGTCGGGATCGTAACCGAAATAGCTGGTCATCGAGCCGTGGGGGTCGAGATCGACCACAACCACGCGCTTGCCCGCCTCGGCCAGTAAACCGGCTAAAGCGATGGAGGAAGTGGTTTTACCAACACCACCCTTTTGATTGGCGACTGCCCAGACTCTCATTCGAATGATTCCTCCCGGCCAAGTGGATCGGCCGAGAAATAGCTCAACGTGTTAATACGGGTGACGGAGATTTGACGGCGCTCTCTCGTACCGGCGACTTGACGGTGGTCGGTGCAGTTTGTGTGCCAGCACGCTTCAGCGCGGCGTCCGGTTGCGCTTTGGCGGTTCCGGTGGCGGTCAGGCTGCGGCGCACATCCAGGTTGCGCGAGACCACCAGCACAACGCGGCGGTTGCGCGCCCGGCCTTCGCTCGTAGCGTTATTGGCCACTGGCTGGAATTCACCGTAACCCACCGACGCCAGGCGCCCAGGGTGTACCCCCTGCATCGCAAGCATGCGCACGATGCTCGCCGAGCGGGCAGACGACAGCTCCCAATTGGTCGGGTACTGCGCGGTGCGGATCGGTTGGTCATCGGTAAAGCCTTCAACATGAATCGGGTTGTCGAACGGCTTCAGAATCGCCGCGACCTTGTCGATGATGTTGAACGCAATGTCGCTGGGCATGGCATCGCCACTGCCGAACAACAGGCTGGAGTTGAGCTCGATCTCGACCCATAACTCGTTGCCGCGCACGGTCATCTGATGGGAACTGATCAGATCGCCGAACGCTGCGCTGATGTCGTCGGCGATGCTTTTGAGCGGATCGCTGGCACCGGCCACACCGGCGTCGACCTCGTCGCTGTCCTTGACCAAAGGTTTGGCCGGTGTGACGGTCTTCGGTCGCTCGTCGCCAATCGGGATCGGCTTGAGCGCGCGATCGGTGTCGCTGAAGACGCCGATCAATGCCTCGGAAATGATCTTGTACTTGCCTTCATTGACCGACGAGATGGAGTACATCACCACGAAGAAGGCGAACAGCAAAGTGATGAAGTCGGCGTAGGACACCAGCCAACGCTCATGGTTTACGTGCTCTTCATGCTGGCGACGACGAGCCATAGTCCTTTACCCCCATCAATCCATGAAGCCTTGGAGCTTCAATTCAATGGATCGAGGGTTTTCACCTTCGGCGATCGACAGGATGCCTTCGAGCAACATTTCGCGGTAACGCGACTGGCGCAACGCGATGGACTTGAGCTTGGCGGCAATCGGCAACAGCACCAGGTTGGCACTGGCCACACCGTAGATGGTGGCAACAAAAGCCACGGCAATGCCGTTGCCCAATTGCGAAGGATCGCCGAGGTTACCCATCACATGAATCAGGCCCATGACCGCGCCGATGATGCCGATAGTCGGCGCATAGCCGCCCATGCTTTCAAACACTTTGGCCGCTTCGACATCGCGGCTTTCCTGGGTGTAGAAATCCACTTCGAGAATGCTGCGGATGGCCTCTGGCTCAGCGCCGTCGACCAACAATTGCAGGCCTTTGCGCGAGTAATTATCCGGTTCGGCGTCGGCGATGCCTTCCAGGCCCAGCAGGCCTTCCTTGCGCGCCGTCAAACTCCAGTTCACCACGCGGTCGATGCCACCGGCGAGGTCGACGCGCGGCGGAAACAGGATCCACGCCAGAATCTGCATCGCACGCTTGAAGGCGCTCATCGGCGATTGCAGCAGCGCAGCACCGACGGTCCCACCCAGTACGATCAAGGCCGCCGGGCCGTTGGCCAACGCGCCGAGATGTCCGCCTTCGAGGTAGTTGCCGCCAATGATGGCGACGAACGCCATGATGATGCCGATCAGGCTCAGAACATCCATCAGACGCACGCCTCGACGATGTGCCGGCCGATCTCGTCCAGGCTGTACACCGCGTCGGCGAGTTCAGCTTTGACGATGGCCATCGGCATGCCGTAGATCACGCAACTGGCTTCGTCCTGAGCCCAGATCGTACTGCCGCCCTGCTTGAGCAGGCGCGCGCCTTCGCGGCCGTCGGCACCCATGCCGGTCAACACAACCGCCAGAACTTTGTCACCGTAGGTCTTGGCCGCCGAACCGAACGTGATGTCCACGCACGGCTTGTAATTCAGACGTTCGTCGCCCGGGAGGATTTTCACCGCGCCCCGACCATCGACCATCATCTGTTTGCCGCCCGGCGCCAGCAGCGCCAGGCCAGGTCGCAGGATGTCGCCATCCTCGGCTTCCTTGACGCTGATGCGGCAGAGCTTGTCCAGACGCTCGGCGAAGGCTTTGGTGAACGCGGCCGGCATGTGCTGGATCAACACGATCGGTGCCGGGAAGTTGGCCGGCAATTGGGTCAAGACCCGCTGCAGGGCAACCGGCCCGCCCGTGGACGTACCGATGGCCAGCAGTTTGTAGGCTTTGCGTTTGGGCGCTGGCGACGACGGCGCAGGCGCATGGGAACGCGCAGGGACCGGTGTCGGGACCGGGCGTGCAGGCACGCTGCTGGCGTAACTGCCAATGCTCGAAGGCGCAGGGGCCGGGGCCGGGGCGTGCACTGGCGTCGGAGCACTGTAGGTGCTGACACGACGGTTGCTGCGCGAGATGCTCAGGATCTTTTCGCACAGCAGTTGCTTGACCTTCTCGGGGTTGCGCGAGATGTCTTCGAAATTTTTCGGCAGAAAATCCACAGCGCCGGCATCCAGCGCATCGAGGGTCACCCGGGCGCCTTCATGGGTCAGCGAAGAGAACATCAACACCGGGGTCGGGCAGCGTTGCATGATGTGCCGCACGGCGGTGATGCCGTCCATCATCGGCATCTCGTAGTCCATGGTGATCACGTCGGGCTTGAGGGCCAACGCTTGATCAATCGCCTCTTTGCCGTTGGTTGCGGTGCCGACGACCTGGATATTGGAATCCGCTGAAAGAATTTCCGAGACGCGGCGGCGGAAAAAACCCGAATCATCCACCACCAGGACTTTGACTGCCATAAACACTCCATTAGATGGAGCGAAGCTCGGTCGCCCCGCCCCACCAGAATCAAATACGCCGTGTGGCGTAACGCTTGAGCATGCTCGGGACATCGAGGATCAGCGCGATGCGACCGTCACCGGTAATGGTGGCGCCCGACATGCCCGGCGTTCCCTGAAGCATTTTGCCCAATGGCTTGATGACCACTTCTTCCTGGCCCACCAGTTGATCGACGACGAAGCCGATCCGCTGAGTGCCCACCGAAAGGATCACCACATGGCCTTCGCGCTGCTCTTCGTGAGCGGCGGAACTGACCAGCCAGCGCTTGAGGTAGAACAATGGCAAGGCCTTGTCCCGTACGATCACCACTTCCTGGCCATCGACGACGTTGGTGGTCGACAGGTCAAGGTGGAAGATCTCGTTGACGTTCACCAGCGGGAACGCAAACGCCTGGTTGCCAAGCATCACCATCAGCGTCGGCATGATCGCGAGGGTCAGTGGCACCTTGATGACGATTTTCGAGCCCTGGCCCTTGGCCGAGTAGATATTGATCGAACCGTTGAGCTGGGAAATCTTGGTTTTCACCACGTCCATGCCCACGCCGCGACCCGACACGTCGGAAATCTCGGTCTTGGTCGAGAAGCCCGGGGCGAAGATCAGGTTGTAGCACTCGGTATCGCTCAGGCGATCGGCCGCGTCCTTGTCCATCACGCCACGTTTTACCGCGATGGAACGCAGGACGTTCGGGTCCATGCCTTTGCCGTCATCGGAGATCGACAGCAGGATGTGATCGCCTTCCTGCTCGGCGGCCAGAACCACCTTGCCGCCACGTGCCTTGCCCGAGGCTTCGCGTTCTTCCGGCGACTCGATGCCGTGGTCGACCGCGTTGCGCACCAAGTGGACCAATGGGTCGGCCAGGGCTTCGACGAGGTTCTTGTCGAGGTCGGTTTCTTCGCCGACCAGCTCCAGGTTGATCTCTTTCTTGAGCTGCCGAGCCAGGTCGCGAACCAGGCGCGGGAAGCGCCCGAAGACTTTCTTGATCGGTTGCATCCGGGTCTTCATGACCGCGGTTTGCAGGTCGGCCGTCACCACATCGAGGTTCGACACCGCCTTGGACATGGCTTCATCGGCGCTGTTGGCACCCAGGCGTACCAGGCGGTTACGCACCAGCACCAACTCGCCGACCATGTTCATGATTTCGTCGAGACGCGCGGTATCGACCCGCACGGTGGTCTCGGCTTCGCTGGCCGTTTTTTCCGCCGGCGGCGCGGCGACAGCGCGGGCCGGCGCCGGTGCTGCGGCAGGCGCTTGGGCTTTCGGTTCCGGGGCCTTGGCTACAGGCGTGGGCGCGGCGGCTTTGACTGCCGGGGCCGCGACGGACGCACTCGCCCCGCTCACCACCTTCGCGGTGCCGACTTCGCTGAACTTGCCTTTGCCATGCAGCTCGTCGAGCAGCGATTCGAACTCGTGGTCGGTGATCAGATCGCTACCGGCCGCTACAGCGCTTGGCGCTGCGGGCACGGGCACCGAGGCAATCGCCGATTCCAGCGCTTCGACGGCAAAGTTACCCTTGCCGTGCAGCTGATCGAGCAGCGCTTCGAATTCTTCATCGGTAATGTCGGAGCTGTCGCCAGCGGCTTTCGGCGCTGGTGGCGCAACAGGCGCTGGCGCGATTGCGTCGACGGCGAACTGGCCTTTACCGTGCAATTGATCGAGCAGGGACTCGAACTCGGCATCGGTGATTTCATCGCTTGCCGCGGCATTGCCGGCCGAGACTGGAGCAGCCGCCGGAGCCTCGGCCTGTGCCTTGACGGCGTTCAGCGAATCCAGCAGTTGTTCGAATTCGTTGTCGGTGATGTCACCCGATTCGCTTTGAGGAGCGCCAACCACTTCGGCGACGGGGGCAGGCGCCGCCTCGTCAGCTGCCTGAGGTTCTGCCAGACGCGCCAGTGCGGCGAGCAATTGAGGTGTGGCGGCCGTGATCGGGCAGCGCTCGCGGACTTCGCTGAACATACCGTTCACCGCGTCCAGTGCTTCGAGCACCACGTCCATCAACTCCGAATCGACGCGACGCTCACCCTTGCGCAAGATGTCGAACACGTTCTCGGCGATGTGGCAGCACTCCACCAGCTCGTTGAGCTGGAGGAAGCCGGCGCCCCCTTTTACAGTGTGAAAACCGCGAAAAATTGCATTGAGCAAATCCGCATCATCCGGACGGCTTTCCAGCTCGACCAGTTGTTCGGACAGTTGCTCTAGAATCTCGCCGGCCTCAACCAGGAAATCCTGAAGGATCTCTTCATCGGCGCCGAAGCTCATGTAGGGGGGTGCTCCTAAAGGTCAAAAAACCCAAAAACCTAAAATGCTAAAACGCTAGAACCCTAGGCTGGATAACAAATCGTCCACATCGTCCTGACCGGACACAACGTCTTCTCTTTTATCGGCATGAATCTGCGGACCTTCACCCTGAGAGAGATGTTTTTGTGGATCTTTTTCTGCAAGCATCGCGGCACGGTCATGTTCGATGCCCGCAAAGCGGTCCACCTGACTGGCCATCAGCACGAGCTTGAGCAAGTTGCTTTCAACTTCGGTGACCAACTGGGTCACGCGCTTGATCACCTGCCCCGTGAGGTCCTGGTAATCCTGGGCGAGCAGGATGTCGTTAAGGTTGCTCGACACCGCACGACTATCGACACTGCTGCGCGACAGAAAACCGTCGACCCGTCGTGCCAGCTCGCGAAATTCTTCGGCCCCGACTTCGCGACGCATGAAGCGCCCCCAGTCCGTGCTCAAGGCCTGGGCTTCATCACCCAGGCTGTTGACCAGTGGCGTGGCGCTTTCGACCAGGTCCATGGTGCGATTGGCCGCGGCTTCGGTCAGCTTCACAACGTAGCCCAGACGCTCGGCGGCGTCGGTGATCTGGGACACTTCTGCGGCTTGCGGCATGTGCGGGTCAATCTGAAAATTGACGATCGCGCTATGCAGCTCGCGGGTGAGCTTGCCCACCTCCTGATACAGGCCGCGATCACGGGTCTGATTGAGCTCATGGATCAATTGCACAGCGTCGCCGAACTTGCCTTTTTCAAGGCTTGCGACCAATTCGACGGCGTGTTTTTTCAGGGTCGATTCAAAATCGCCCAATGAAGATTCGTTATTCCCCATAGCTCCCCCGTGGCGCCGTTCAACCGATGCGTTCGAAAATCTTCTCGATTTTTTCTTTCAACGCCTGGGCTGTGAAGGGTTTGACCACATAGCCGTTAACGCCGGCCTGGGCCGCTTCGATGATCTGCTCACGCTTGGCTTCAGCGGTTACCATCAGCACCGGCAGGTGCTTGAGCTTTTCATCGGCACGCACGTGGCGCAGCAGATCGATGCCGGTCATGCCCGGCATGTTCCAGTCCGTTACCAGAAAGTCGATGCTTCCGCTGTTGAGCACCGGAATGGCGGTAGTGCCATCATCGGCCTCGACGGTGTTGGTGAACCCAAGGTCACGCAGCAGGTTCTTGATGATCCGCCGCATCGTTGAGAAGTCATCAACGATGAGGATTTTCATGTTCTTGTCCAATTCGACCTCCAAGCAGTCTTAAACGCGCCCAGCACCTGGACGCGCCATTTCATTCAATCCGGCAAAGCACTCAATGACTGTCTGGAGCACAACAGATCGAGACCGGTGCAGTTCAACGCCACACCAGCTCCATTCGCAGTGTCCCCACACTGCCTTCAGCGCGCTCGCCACTCCCCCAAACGCCCCCGCAAACGGGCCGCGCACTGGCTGTGTAACTGGCTGACCCGAGATTCGCTGACCCCCAGGACCTCCCCGATTTCCTTGAGATTCAACTCTTCGTCGTAGTACAGCGCCAACACCAGTCGCTCACGCTCCGGCAAATTGGCAATCGCGTCCGCCAGCGCTGCCTGGAAGCGTTCATCTTCCAGATCGCGAGACGGCTCGAGATGAGCACTCGCGCCATCCTCGTGCAGCCCCTCATGTTCGCCGTCCTGCAACAGGTCGTCGAAACTGAATAACCGGCTACCCAGGGTGTCGTTCAAAATTCCGTAATAATCATCGAGACTCAATTGGAGTTCGGCCGCAACCTCGTGATCTTTAGCGTCACGGCCGGTTTTAGCTTCAATCGAGCGAATCGCGTCGCTGACCATGCGCGTATTGCGGTGAACCGAACGGGGTGCCCAGTCTCCCTTGCGCACTTCATCGAGCATCGCGCCGCGGATTCGTATGCCCGCGTACGTCTCGAAACTGGCGCCTTTGCTGGCGTCGTATTTGGTCGAGACTTCAAGCAGACCGATCATCCCGGCCTGGATCAAGTCTTCGACCTGGACACTGGCCGGCAGACGCGCCAGCAAGTGGTAGGCAATGCGTTTGACCAGCGGCGCGTAACGCTCGATCAGCTCGTACTGCGCATCGCGGGCCGATTGCTTGTAGAGGTTGTAGCCGCTGGCGGTCATAACACCGGTCCTGCCGTTTGTTGCACGAGGCGCTCGACGAAAAACTCCAGGTGCCCACGCGGGTTGGCGGGCAGCGGCCAGGTGTCGACCTTCTGCGCGATCGCCTTGAACGCCAGCGAGCATTTGGAACGCGGGAAGGCTTCATATACGGCGCGTTGCTTCTGCACAGCCTTGCGCACGCTTTCGTCATAAGGCACGGCGCCGACGTATTGCAGCGCGACGTCGAGGAAGCGGTCGGTGACCTTGGTCAACTTGGCGAACAGGTTGCGCCCTTCCTGCGGACTCTGGGCCATGTTGGCCAGGACGCGGAAACGGTTCATGCCGTAGTCGCGGTTGAGCAACTTGATCAAGGCGTAGGCATCGGTGATGGATGTCGGCTCGTCGCAGACCACCAGCAACACTTCCTGAGCGGCGCGAACGAAGCTGACGACCGACTCACCGATACCGGCGGCGGTATCGATCACCAGCACATCGAGATTGTCGCCGATATCACTGAATGCCTGGATCAGGCCGGCGTGTTGAGCCGGGCTCAAGTGAACCATGCTCTGGGTGCCGGACGCCGCCGGAACGATGCGAATGCCACCGGGGCCCTGCAACAGAACGTCGCGCAGCTCGCAGCGGCCTTCGATCACGTCGGCCAGGGTACGTTTGGGTGTCAGGCCCAGCAGAACGTCGACGTTCGCCAGCCCCAGGTCGGCGTCCAGCAACATGACGCGCCGGCCTAGTTCCGCCAAGGCCAGCGACAAGTTCACTGACACATTAGTTTTCCCGACGCCACCTTTGCCGCCGGTCACCGCGATCACCTGTACAGGATGCATGCTGCCCATGTTATTCCATTACCTTGTCTTGCATAGACGGAGGCCACATTACTGGCTGCGCGTTCACAAACGGAACAATGCATGGCAGACCATCGATGTAGGTACAAAAACTATTCATTTTCACCTCAGCCTACCTGCTTGGTGGGGCTGTGGTAGATGTCAGCGAACATGTCAGCCATGGCTTCTTCGCTGGGTTCTTCCTGCATTTGCACGCTAACGGCGCGACTGACCAGTTGATGACGACGCGGCAGATGCAAATCATCCGGAATCCGCGGGCCATCGGTCAGATACGCCACCGGCAATTCATGGCTGATGGCTAGACTCAACACTTCGCCCAGACTTGCCGTTTCATCCAGTTTAGTCAGGATGCAGCCAGCGAGCCCGCAGCGCTTGTAACTATGATAAGCGGCGGTTAGAACCTGTTTTTGGCTAGTGGTTGCCAGGACCAGATAATTTTTTGAGCGGATGCCACGGCCAGCCAGGCTTTCAAGCTGCATGCGCAGCGCCGGGTCGCTGGCCTGAAGGCCTGCGGTATCGATCAGCACCACACGCTTGCGCATCAGAGGCTCCAGCGCCTGCACCAGGGACTGCCCCGGATCGACATGGGTTACCGGTACATTGAGGATGCGGCCAAGCGTGCGCAGCTGCTCCTGGGCGCCGATGCGAAAACTGTCCATGCTGACCAGCGCAATGTTCTGCGCGCCGTATTTGAGCACGTAGCGGGCTGCCAGCTTGGCCAGAGTGGTGGTCTTGCCCATGCCGGCCGGGCCGACCATGGCAATCACGCCACCTTCTTCCAGAGGCTCGATTTCCGGCGTCACGATCATTCGCGCCAGGTGCGCCAGCAACATGCGCCAGGCCTGACGAGGCTCCTGAATTTCAGTAATCATGGCCAGCAGATCACGCGACAACGGGCCGGACAGGCCAATGCGCTGCAGACGCCGCCACAGGTTCGCCTGGCCCGGGCTGCTGCCTTGCAGCTGATTCCACGCCAGCGAGCCGAGCTGTACTTCCATCAATTCACGCAGACTGTTGAGCTCAAACCGCATCGAGTCGAACACCCGAGCATCGATACCGGCTGCTGGAGCAGGCGCTGGTGCAGGGTGACGAGGCTCGGCCAGTGTCGGTTCAATCAACGGCTCGGCAGCGGTCAGCGGCAAGCCGGCGAACAACTGAAGGTTGGTGCTGTCGTCGCGCTCGCCTTCGCTGCGCAGGCTCAGTTCGGCCTGGGCGGTGACGATCCGCGACTGGGTCTTGCGCAGCTCATCCTCGAGCTCGAGGTTCGGCACACGCGGCGCCAGCGCCGACAACTTGTAATCCAGCGCGGCAGTCAGCTCGACGCCGCCGGCGATTCGGCGGTTGCCGATGATCGCAGCATCAGCGCCCAGCTCATCACGAACCAGCTTCATGGCCTGACGCATATCGGCGGCGAAAAAACGCTTAACTTGCATAAACCACTACCTCAGCCGTTGGGCCCTACTGTCGCAACGATGGTCACTTGCTTGTTGTCAGGGATTTCCTGATAAGCCAACACGTGCAAACCCGGGACTGCGAGCCGGCCAAATCGCGAGAGCATCGCGCGAACCGGACCGGCTACCAGCAGAATCACCGGTTGACCTTGCATCTCCTGGCGCTGCGCTGCATCGATCAACGAGCGCTGCAGCTTTTCAGCCATGCTTGGCTCCAGCAGAACCCCCTCTTCCGAGCCCTGCCCTGCCTTCTGCAGACTATTGAGCAATATCTGTTCCAACCTTGGCTCCAGCGTGATCACCGGAAGCTCGGAGTCAGTGCCTACAATGCTTTGGACGATGGCGCGAGAGACACCGACACGCACCGCAGCCACCAGGGCGGCGGTATCTTGACTCTTGGCCGCATTATTGGCGATGGCTTCGGCAATGCTGCGGATGTCGCGTACCGGCACCTGTTCAGCCAACAACGCTTGCAACACCTTGAGCAGTTGCGACAGCGACACCACTCCCGGCACCAGCTCTTCGGCCAGTTTTGGCGAGCTGCGGGCCAACAACTGCATGAGCTGCTGCACTTCTTCGTGGCCGATCAGCTCACTGGAATGCTTGTAGAGAATCTGGTTCAAGTGGGTGGCCACTACAGTACTGGCATCGACCACTGTATACCCTAACGATTGCGCTTGCGCACGCTGGCTGATTTCGATCCAGACCGCCTCCAGGCCAAAAGCCGGGTCTTTGGCGGTAATACCGTTGAGCGTGCCATAGACCTGCCCCGGATTGATCGCCAATTCGCGATCCGGGTAAATTTCCGCTTCCGCCAGGATCACCCCCATCAACGTCAGGCGATAGGCACTCGGCGCCAGGTCGAGGTTGTCGCGAATATGCACAGTCGGCATAAGGAAACCCAGGTCCTGGGACAGCTTCTTGCGCACGCCCTTGATCCGTGCGAGCAGCTGACCGCCCTGGTTGCGATCCACCAGTGGAATCAGGCGGTAACCCACTTCCAGGCCGATCATGTCGATAGGCGTCACATCGTCCCAACCAAGCTCTTTGGTTTCCTGGGCCCGCGCTGGCGATGGCAGCAATTCCTGCTGGCGTTTGATCTCTTGCAGCGCCTGCACCTTGGCACCGTTCTGCTTCTTCCAGAACAGATAGGCACCGCCCGCCGCAAGGGCTGCCATGCTCAGGAAGGAAAAGTGCGGCATGCCGGGGACGAGCCCCATGACCGCCATCAAACCCGCCGATACCGCCAACGCCTTGGGCGAGGCGAACATCTGGCGATTGATCTGTTTGCCCATGTCTTCCGAACCGGAAGCACGGGTCACCATGATGGCGGCCGCCGTGGACAACAACAGTGATGGCAATTGCGCCACCAAACCGTCACCGATGGTCAGCAGCGCATACACCTTGCCGGCGTCGCCGAAGGACATGCCGTGCTGGAAGATACCGACCGCCATGCCGCCGATCAGGTTGATGAACAGAATCAGCAAGCCGGCGATGGCATCACCGCGCACGAACTTGCTGGCACCGTCCATGGAACCGTAGAACTCGGCTTCCTGGGCGACTTCCGAACGACGGGCCTTGGCCTGCGCCTGATCGATCAGGCCGGCGTTGAGGTCGGCGTCGATCGCCATCTGTTTGCCGGGCATCGCATCGAGGGTGAAACGCGCGCTCACCTCGGAAATCCGCCCGGCACCCTTGGTCACCACGACGAAGTTGATGATCATCAGGATCGCGAAGACCACGATACCCACGACATAGTTGCCGCCGATCACCACCTCACCGAAGGCCTGAATCACCTTGCCGGCGGCCGCATGGCCATCCTGCCCGTGGAGCATCACCACCCGCGTGGACGCCACGTTCAACGCCAGGCGCAACAGCGTCGCCACCAGCAGAATGGTCGGGAACACCGCAAAATCAAGCGGTCGCAGGGCGTATACGCAAACCAGCAAGACCACAATCGACAACGCAATGTTGAACGTGAAGAACACGTCGAGCAGGAACGGCGGTATCGGCAACATCATCATCGCCAGCATGACCAGCAGCAACAGCGGCACACCCAAATTGCCCCGACTGAGGTCGGCGACGTTTGTGCGAGCTGCGCTGATTAACTGAGAGCGATCCACCGGTATTCCCCGTTCCTTTGAAGCAAAACATTGACGCCTGAAGCGGGCGCAGGGCGGCTACTGCAAGAAGCTTTCCAACTTTTGCGGGAGGTTGAAATAGAGAGGTTTAACCGCGATTTTCTTTGCCTGAACAGACGCCTTCGCCGGCTAGCCGGCTCCTACAGAAAGCGTGGGCAAGATCTACGCAACATCCAACGCAATCAACACAACCCTGTAGGAGCTGGCTTGCCAGCGAAGGCGTCGGCATAAGCACTGCAGACCTCAGGAATCGCGGCGCAGGTCCGGCGGAATCGGCAAGTCATCCTTGAGCGGATCAGGTCGTTTACCTTTACCCGCGCGGTACTGGCGGATCTGATAGACGTAAGCCAATACCTGGGCAACCGCGAGATAGAGCCCGCCGGGAATTTCCTGCTCCAACTCAGTGGAGTAGTAAATCGACCGCGCCAGCGCTGGTGACTCCAGCAGCAGAATCTCGTTGGCCGTGGCAATCTCGCGAATTTTCAGGGCCAGGAAATCGCTGCCCTTGGCGATCAGCATGGGCGCCCCACCCTTGTCCGGATCGTACTTGAGCGCTACCGCGTAGTGGGTCGGGTTGGTAATGACCACGTCGGCGTCGGGAACCGCCGCCATCATCCGGCGCTGGGACATTTCACGCTGCAACTGGCGAATCCGCTGCTTGACCTCTGGCCGCCCCTCCTGATCCTTGTGCTCGTCACGCACTTCCTGCTTGGTCATCTTGAGTTTCTTGATGCTTTCCCAGATCTGGATCGGCACGTCGACAGCGGCAATGATAAACAGCCCGCAAGCCATCCACAGCGTGCTCCAGCCGACCACTTGCAGGCTGTGAATGATCGCGCGATCCAGCGGTTCATGGGCGATGCGCAGCAAGTCGTCGATGTCCGCCGACAGCACCAGCAGGGCCACGAACAGCACGATGAAAAACTTTGCCAGGGCTTTGAGCAATTCGGCCACGGCTTTGGCCGAGAACATTCGCTTGAGCCCGGCGCCGGGGTTCATCCGGCTGAACTTGGGCGCCATGGTGCCTGCGGAAAACAGCCAGCCACCGAGGGAAATCGGGCCGATCAAAGCGGCCAGCAGCAAGGTAATCATCACCGGTTGAATCGCCAGCAAGGCAATCTGCCCCGAGTGCAGCAGGTAGCTACCCATGGAACGCGGATCCAGCAGCACCTCCCGCGACAGGGTGAAATTCAGGCGCATCAGGTCCATCAATTCCTGGGCCAGCGCCCCGCCGAACACCAGCAATGCGCCGGAACCGGCGAGCATGATCGCCAGCGTATTAAGCTCCTTGGAACGGGCAATCTCACCCTTTTCACGGGCGTCCTTTTTCTTTTTCTCCGTGGGGTCTTCTGTCTTGTCCTGACCGCTTTCGCTCTCAGCCATGACTCAGCGCGCCTTCGCCAGTTCGCGTAAAAACTGCAGGGCCTCGGTGGCCAGCGGCTGATACTGATTGAGGATGTCCGCCAGACCGACCCAGACGATGAACAGGCCGAGCACCAGAGTCAGCGGGAAGCCGATGGAGAAAATATTCAGTTGCGGCGCCGCGCGTGTCATCACGCCGAAGGCGATGTTGACCACCAGCAACGCGGTGATCGCCGGCAACACCAGCAACAGTGCCGCGCCCAGCACCCAGCCCAGTTTGCCGGCCAGTTCCCAGTAATGATTGACCATCAAGCCGCTCCCGACCGGCAACGTAGTGAAGCTTTCGGTCAGAACTTCGAACACCACCAGATGGCCGTTCATCGCCAGGAACATCAGCGTCACCAGCATCGTGAAGAACTGCCCGATCACCGCCACCGACACGCCGTTGGTGGGGTCGACCATCGAGGCGAAGCCCATGCCCATCTGGATCGCGACGATCTGCCCCGCCACCACGAACGCCTGGAAAAACAGTTGCAGAGAGAACCCCAGGATCGCACCGACGAGAATCTGCTCGGCGATCAGCAACAATCCGCTCAAATCCAGTGCGTTCACCGGTGGCATGGGCGGCAGGTTGGGAGCAATGACCACAGTAATGGCCAGGGCGAAATAAAGACGGATGCGTTTGGGCACCAGCGAGGTGCCGAACACCGGCATCACCATCAGCAATGCGCCGATGCGAAACAGCGGCAGCATGAAGGTCGCGACCCAGGTACTGATCTGAGTGTCGGTCAGCTGAAGCAGGGAAGGCATGGCTTAGCCGATGACCATCGGAATGTTGTGGTACAGCTGGATGATGTATTCCATGAAGGTCTGCACCAGCCAGGGTCCGGCGACGATCAGCGTCACCAGCATCACCAACAGGCGCGGCAGAAAACTCAAGGTCTGTTCGTTGATCTGGGTGGCGGCCTGGAACATCGCCACCAGCAACCCCACGAGCAGACTCGGAATCACCAGCACCGCCACCATCATGGTGGTCAGCCACAGCGCTTCGCGAAAGATATCGACCGCAACTTCAGGCGTCATGGCGAGACACCGCCGAAACTGCTGGCCAATGTACCAATGATCAACGCCCAGCCATCCACCAGCACGAACAGCATGATCTTGAACGGCAGGGAAATGATCAGCGGCGAGAGCATCATCATACCCATCGCCATCAGCACACTGGCCACGACCAGGTCGATGATCAGAAACGGAATGAAGATCATGAAGCCGATCTGGAAAGCGGTCTTCAGTTCGGACGTCACGAAAGCCGGCACCAGGATGGTCAACGGCGCCTGGTCCGGCGTGGCAATGTCGGTGCGTTTGGACAGACGCATGAACAACTCCAGATCACTGCTGCGGGTCTGGGCGAGCATGAAGTCCTTGATCGGCACCTGGGCCTTGGCGACGGCATCCTGCGCCGTGAGTTTTTCCGCCAGGTAAGGCTGCAAGGCGTCCTGGTTCACCCTATCGAAGACCGGCGCCATGATGAACAGCGTCAGGAACAGTGCCATGCCCGTGAGGATCTGGTTCGACGGCGTCTGCTGCAGGCCAAGGGCCTGACGCAGGATCGAGAAGACGATGATGATCCGGGTGAAACTGGTCATCAGCATGACGAACGCCGGGATGAAACTCAGCGCGGTCATGATCAGCAGGATTTGCAGGCTGACCGAGTACTCCTGAGCGCCTTCGGCGTTGGTTCCCAACGTGATCGCCGGAATCGACAATGGATCGGCGGCGAACGCCAGCGGCGCAGCCAGCATCAGGGCCAGCGTCAGGACGATGCGTAACGCACCCATTACTTCTTATCCTTGTGATCTTTGCCCAGGATCTCCAGCAGGCGCTGGGCAAATTCCGGAGTCGTTTTTTCAGTCCCGTCCGGCACTTTCACCGGCTCTTTGAGCACGTGCAGCGCAGTGATGGTGCCGGGGCTCAGGCCAAGCAGAATCTGCTCGTTGCCGACCTGTACCAGCATCAGCCGGTCACGCGGACCCAGGGCGCGGGAACCGATCAGTTCGATGACCTGGCCTTTACCGGCCGGTCCGGCCTGTTGCACCCGGCGCAGCAGCCAGGCCAGGAAGAAGATCAGCCCCAGCACCAACAGCAATCCAAACACCAATTGCGTGAGTTGCCCGGCCACACCGCTGTTGACCGTCGGCGCAGCTGCGGCGGTGGCCGTAGCGACCGGCTCGGCCGCCAGCGCGCTCATCGGCAAGGCCAGAAGAACTCCCAGAACCTGTTTCACTCAGCGCAGCTTCTTGATGCGTTCGCTTGGGCTGATCACGTCGGTCAGGCGGATGCCGAACTTCTCGTTGACCACTACGACTTCGCCATGGGCGATCAGGGTGCCGTTGACCAGCACGTCCAACGGCTCACCGGCCAGACGATCGAGCTCGATCACCGAGCCCTGGTTGAGTTGCAGCAGGTTGCGGATGTTGATGTCGGTGCTGCCCACTTCCATGGAAATCGATACCGGGATATCCAGGATCACGTCCAGGTTCGGACCTTCGAGACTGACCGGCTCGTTGTTTTTCGGCACGCTGCCAAACTCTTCCATTGGCAGACGGTTGGACGACGAAAGCCCGGCATCGGCTGCCAGCAAGGCATCGATATCGGCCTGCGCGTCACCGGTTTCTTCCAGGGCTGCCGCCCACTCGTCGGCCAGAGCCTGGTCGTCTTGGGTGTTCATATTGTCAGTGTCCTCGGCGAGCAAAAAATCAGAATTCGGTTAACTGCGAATGTGTAAGAAGCACCGCTCAACGGCGCTCGATCGGCTCGATCACTTGCAACGCCAGGTTGCCTTTGTGCGACCCCATCTTGACCTTGAAGGCCGGTACGCCATTGGCGCGCATGACCATGTCTTCCGGCATGTCGACCGGGATGATGTCCCCCGGCTGCATGTGCAGGATGTCGCGCAGCTTGAGCTGACGACGAGCCACGGTGGCGCCGATTGGCACATCGACGTCCAGCACGTCCTGGCGCAGGGCGTTGACCCAGCGCTCGTCCTGATCATCGAGGTCGGACTGAAAGCCGGCGTCGAGCATTTCGCGCACCGGCTCGATCATCGAGTACGGCATGGTCACGTGCAGGTCACCGCCACCACCATCGAGTTCGATGTGGAAGGTCGACACCACAATGGCTTCGCTCGGGCCGACGATGTTGGCCATGGCCGGGTTCACTTCCGAGTTGATGTACTCGAAGTTCACTTCCATGATCGCCTGCCAGGCTTCCTTCAGATCGACGAACGCCTGCTCCAGCACCATGCGCACCACACGCAGCTCGGTCGGCGTGAACTCACGACCTTCGATCTTCGCGTGGCGGCCATCGCCGCCGAAGAAGTTGTCCACCAGTTTGAACACCAGCTTGGCGTCCAGAATGAACAGCGCAGTGCCGCGCAGGGGTTTGATCTTGACCAGATTGAGGCTGGTCGGCACGTACAGCGAGTGCACGTATTCGCCGAACTTCATCACCTGCACACCACCGACCGCCACGTCCGCCGAGCGGCGCAACATGTTGAACATGCTGATGCGCGTATAGCGGGCGAAACGTTCGTTGATCATTTCCAGCGTCGGCATGCGTCCACGGACGATGCGATCCTGGCTGGTCAGGTCATAGCTTTTGACGGTGCCGGGTTCGGCAGCGTTTTCGGTCTGTACCAGACCATCGTCGACGCCATGCAACAGCGCATCGATCTCATCCTGGGACAGCAGGTCCTGCACGGCCATGTCGTGTTCCTACTGCAGTACGAAATTAGTGAAAAGCAACTGTTCGATCACCACTTTGCCCAGCTCTTTGTGCGCCACTTCCTGGACGCTGGCCGTGGCTTTCTGACGCAGCATTTCCTGACCGACCGGCGAGGCGAGGGTCGAGAAATCCTGACCGGAGAACAGCATCACCAGGTTATTGCGGATCACCGGCATGTGGACCTTGAGCGCGTCCAGATCAGCCTGATTGCGGCCGAGCATGGTGATGCTCACCTGCATGTAGCGCTGACGACCGTTCTGGTTGAAGTTGGCCACGAAAGCGGGCGCCATCGATTCGAAAATCGCTGGCTGCTTGCCCACGGTGGCGGTTTCAGCCACGGCGGCGGTCGGCTTGTTCTGAGCGCTGTGCATGAAGTACCAGGTCGCACCCACGGACACACCGATCGCCAGCAGCAGGGCCACCACGATCGCGATGATCAGTTTGAGTTTGCCTTTGGTCGCGGGGTCTTTTACTGCTGCGTCGCTCTTCGCCATGCCAATAATCCGTCACTATTCGGGTTTTCACAGTCGCACGGATAGGCAAGAGCAAGTGTTATGCCATGTAGGAGCGAGCTTGCTCGCGAAAGACGTGAGAGCGCCGCGTTTTTCCAGATGGCACTCGTCATCGTTAACGTCCATCGCGAGCAAGCTCGCTCCTACAAGGTTGGGCGTTGTGTTCGTCAGGCGTAGTAGTCAACCGCGCTGGAGCCGATCACGCTGGTGGTGGTTGCGGCGACTTCGGCGACGCTTGGGGTGAGACTCTCGTCCACGCCGTCAAGTCGACCGCCATTGGCGTCAGCTCGTCCGCTCCGGGCCTGCTGATTCTGCCCCTGATCCTGCGAACCGCGATTCTGGTCGGACACGTTGACGTCAACCTGCCCCATGCCCTGCTGCACGAACATGTCCCGCAAGCGATGCATCTGGCTGTCCAGCGCTTCACGGACACCGGGATGGGCGCTCATGAAGGTCACTTGGGTCTGCTGATCCGGAACCATGTTCACCCGGATATCCAGACGCCCAAGTTCGGCAGGCTGCAACTGAATGTCAGCCGCCTTGAGATTGGCGCTGGACAGGTACATGACCCGATTCACCACCTCTTCGGTCCAACCGCTTTGGTGCATGGCAATCGGCTGGTTGACCGGCAAGGCGTTGGCGGTTTTCGGCGTGGCAGCCTGGGTCAACGCGGCCAGACGATTGGCAAAATCGTCGACCCGGGTATCGCTGGTGGCAGCCTTGAGGTCCTTGAGACCGTCATCGATCAAGCCGCTGAATGCCTTGTCGCCACCCTGGCTGGTGCTGTCCTTGTCGGCCTGCACGTCCAGCATGTTCGCCATGCCCGTGGCGAAATTCTGTGCCGAGGTCAACTCACCGTCAGCCTGTGCTTCTGCTGACGTCGACGCCCCCTTCGCCTGAGCCTGACTGGACGCGGACAGATGCCCACTCTGCTCCATCGCCAGGCGCAACGCCGGCAATGCGTCGAGCGGGTCCGCTTGCGGGTCGAAATCCGCGTCGGCGGCAAGGGCTGTCGTCGCCGCAGTCGAGACCGCTGAGTCTAACGGGGCCTCCTGCGCGGCATCCTCCGCTGGCAGCGCTGCAGGCACTATCGCTTGAGCGACCTGCAATGCAGGATCAAGCGCTGGATCGACGGGCAACACATCGGCAACCGGAGATTGACCTGCCTCTGGAGCCTCATCAGTGGACGTCGTGCCGTCAGCCTGCGCCGATTGATCGGCAGGCAAGGATTTGCCGTTATCGGCAAGCGCTGGCTGTGCAGCGGCAGATTTGTCGTCGCTGCTGTCTTTTTTACCAGGGCCATCCGCCGCCTTATCGCGCATCGGCCTGGCTGAGCCATCGCCCATCGCTGAAGGTTTGTTCTGCGCTTGATTGGCATACACATGAGCGAAGCTGGCCGCCTTGCCCCCGGGCTCGACGGTCGGCGCCGGGCTATTGGCGGACGCGGTTTGCGCCTTGGTCTGCGCGGCGGCCTGAAGCAAGGTGTTGGGGGTGACAGGCATGAAACGGTCTCCGCTGCACGGGGCTCGTAGATACAGTTGGAAGAGTTAGCTGCAAGGGTTGAGCCAGTTTTGCTCGAACACGACGAACAGCAGAAACGGCTTCAAATTTCCGAAAGGGAACGCTGCAGCTCAGCTTCATAAAGGGGGCGTACGAAAGCGAACTCATCGTGAATTTCTGCGACCAGTGCTTTCAAGTCCACCGATGGCATGTCCTGAGCACTGGATTCGAGCGTGCCGCATAACGCCGCGAGATGGATGGCCCCCATGTTGCCGCTGCTGCCTTTGAGGCTGTGAGCGGTTTCAATGAGCTGCACAATGTCGCCTGATTTTTGCAGGTGGTCTAAACGCTCTTCGCAATCAGCAAGAAAAGTATCCAGCAACGTCGAATACTCCTCCTCCATGACTTCCTGCAACGCGGCCAAGATGTCGAGATCTAGATGCTTATCAGCCACTTGCTCACTCCTTGATCAAGAATGCGGGGATTATGCCTGAGCGCTCCAGAAAAATTCCACGCGGGCACTTCGTCCATCGTCGGTCCAACGAGCGTTTCTGCCCAATTGGCGGATCAGACTGACCCCGCGACCCGACAGACGGACCTCATCCAGCGGCCGCTCCATCACCCGCGCCACATCGAACCCCTTGCCGCTGTCCTCGACGTGTATGGCCAGATGACCGCCCTCGCCTTCGGGGTTTACCTGCAAGTGCACCCGGATGAAACCGTCCTGCAGCGTCTCCAGGCGTGCACTGCGCTCTTGATAATAGCGCGCAAAACCCGAGGCATTGCGTTTCAGGCTCGAGTCCAGGCCCAACACGCCATGTTCCAGCGCATTGGAGTACAGCTCCGCCAGCACGCTGTACAGCGCCCCGCTCTGAGCCCGCAGGCCATGCACCTCCAGCAGCAACTGCAACAGATAGGGCAACGGATTGAAGCGTTTGAGCGTCGCGGCGCGAAACTCGAAGCTGGCTGACCAATCCAGCGGACAGGATTGGCCACTGTCGGAATACACCAGTGCCGGCAGGTTTGTCTGCGCAGGTTCCAGCAGACTGATCTCGACCATGCTCACATCGTCGCGGGACTCACCGCCAAAATCCCGCAGTGCCTGCTCGATCTCTTCGAACACTGCATCTGGCTGACGATTGGCCGCGAACACCTGCTGCAAGCGCTCCACGCCAAACAGCTGATCATTGGCATCACAGGTATCGACCACCCCGTCGGACAGCAGGAAAACCCGATCGCCGATGGCCATGGGATAAACCTCTGACCGGTCATCGAACGACTCCGGCCCCAGCACCCCGAGCGGCAGATGCCGTGCCGTCAGTGGCGTTCGCTCGCCGTCGGCCATGCGGTGCAGGTATCCGTCCGGCATGCCGCCATTCCAGACCTCCACCGAGCGCCGCTGGATACTCAGGCACAGCAAGGTGGCGCAACAGAACATGTCCACTGGCAGGATGCGTTTGAGCTTGGCGTTCATCTCGCGCAGGGTTTGCGAGAATCCGTAACCCTTGGCCGTCATGCCATAAAAGACTTCGGCCAGGGGCATGGCACCCACCGCAGCGGGCAAACCGTGGCCGGTGAAATCGCCGAGCAGCACATGCATGTCGCCGGAAGGGGTATAGGCGGCCAGTAACAGGTCGCCATTGAACAGCGCATAGGGCGACTGCAAATAGCGGATATTGGCAGCGGCATTCAGGCAACCGGAGTGCGCAACCTTGTCGAACACGGCTTTGGCCACGCGCTGCTCGTTGAGCAGGTATTGGTGATGCCTGGCGATCTGGTCACGCTGCTGCAGCACCGTAGTCTGCAGCCGTCGCAATCGATCCATCGCCTTGATCTTGGCTGCGAGGATCACCTGGTTATAGGGTTTCGCCAGAAAGTCGTCGCCTCCCGCCTCCAGGCAGCGGGCCAGGGCCTCGCTCTCGGACAACGACGTGAGAAAGATGATCGGCACCAGGTTTTCCCCGGACAACGCCTTGATCTGCCGGGCCGCCTCGAAGCCATCCATCACCGGCATCATGGCATCCATCAACACCAGATGCGGCTGCTGCTGGCGGAAGATGTCGACAGCTTGCGCACCGTCGGCGGCTGTCAATACCGCGTGCCCCTGCCGACGCAGAATGCTCGACAACAGCATGCGATCGGCAGCGCTGTCTTCGGCGATCAGGATCGTCAGCGGCTCAGAGGGCTGCACGGGGATCAACTGATGTCGAACAGCTTGTCGAAGTTGGAGATGGCGAGGATCTTTCGCACATCCGGGGTGCTGTTGATCACTTGAATGTCAGAGTCGTCACCGCCGGCGTGGTCGCGCAGCAAGAGCAACATGCCCAATGCGGAACTGTCGAGGTAGGTGGCCTCCTTGAGGTCGACGACGACCGCTGACAGTGTTTTATCTTCGTAGGATTCACGAAATTCTTGATGCTTGGCGAAATCGAATCGTCCTTTGATCGATATCGTCAGTTTTTGCCCATCCGGGGAGATTTCTGAAACGACTGGCATGGCATGGCTTCCTTGTCGCTGGGGAACCTCGTTGTACAAGGTTTAGCATTGGCTAGAGGTTGGGGCAAGTTACGCCATCAGGATCAAAAGCTCGCACCCTTCGCCGGCGCCTGCCAAATCGAAACTGCATGCGCTCAATGTAGGAGCTGCGATCTTTTTAAACCCTACAATCAATACGGATTGTCCCGCGGCAAGCGCTGAGACAATTCATCCATCAACTTTTGCTCGCGCCGATCTTCCAGCGCCCTTGCCTCATCGGCATAACGCTGCACCAGCTTGCGCAAACCTTCGACCCGGGCAAACGCCTGCTGCCAGGTTTCCCGGGCCTTGTTCAGATTGTTCTGATGCCAGGCGAGGCTTTGACGCTGCTGGTCGATGGCCGTCCCCAGTTGCGCGAGAAAGCCCTGATAGCCCAGCAACCATTGGCCGGAGACGCCACCGCTGCCGCGCACGATCCATTGTTCCTGATAATCCAGACGAAAGGCTTCGAGGTCGGCGAGTTTGCTTTCTGCCAGCCGCACCTGCCCCTGGAAATGCCCCAGACGCTGCACCGCGGTTTTCTCGGCTTTTTCGGCCATTTCCACCACGGGGGCCAAACGCCCTGCACGAGTCTGGGCCATGACCGGTTAACCGCCCGCCGCTGGCGCGAAGATCGAGGCGAGATACGCTTCGCTTTCGCCCAGGCTGATGCTGTCGTTGAGGCCCTGGCGCAGGTATTTGACCAATTGCGGCTGCAGGGAAATCGCCAGATCGGTCTCGCGGTCGCCACCGGCGACGTAAGCGCCGACGCTGATCAGGTCGCGGCTCTGCTGATAGCGCGACCACAACTGCTTGAAGTATTGCGCGCGCATCATGTGTTCCGGCGAAACCACGGCCGGCATCACCCGGCTGATGGAGGCCTCGATATCGATGGCAGGGTAATGCCCTTCTTCGGCCAGTCGCCGGGACAGCACGATGTGACCGTCGAGCACGCCTCGCGCCGAGTCGGCTATCGGATCCTGCTGGTCATCGCCCTCGGACAGCACGGTGTAGAACGCGGTGATCGAGCCACCGCCCTTCTCCGCATTACCCGCCCGCTCCACCAGTTTCGGCAGCTTGGCGAACACCGACGGCGGATAGCCCTTGGTCGCGGGCGGCTCGCCGATGGCCAGGGCGATTTCCCGCTGGGCCTGGGCAAAACGGGTCAGCGAATCCATGAGCAGCAAGACATTCTTGCCCTTGTCGCGGAAATACTCGGCGATTCGCGTGCAATACATCGCGGCGCGCAGACGCATCAACGGCGCATCGTCCGCCGGGGACGCCACCACCACCGAACGCTTGAGCCCTTCTTCACCGAGGATGTGCTCGATGAACTCTTTGACTTCACGACCCCGCTCACCGATCAGCCCGACGACGATGATGTCGGCCTCGGTGAAGCGCGTCATCATCCCCAATAACACGGATTTACCGACACCGGTACCGGCGAACAGCCCGAGCCGCTGACCACGACCGACCGTCAGCATGCCGTTGATGCAGCGAATGCCCACATCCAGCGGCTCGCTGATCGGCTCGCGTTTGAGCGGGTTGATCGTCGGGCCGTCCATCGGCACCCAGTCTTCGGCTTTCATTCCGCCCTTGCCGTCCAGCGCACGCCCGGCACCGTCGAGCACACGCCCCAGCATGCTCATGCCCATCGGCAGCCGGCCACTGTCAGACAGCGGCACCACGCGGGCGCCGGGCGCAATGCCGGCAACGCTGCCGACGGGCATCAGAAAGACTTTGTTGCCGGAGAAACCCATGACTTCGGCTTCAACCTGCACCGGGTGATAGCTGTCATCGTTGATGACCATGCAGCGGCTGCCCATGGCGGCGCGCAGGCCTTCGGCTTCGAGGGTCAGGCCGACCATGCGCAGCAGGCGCCCCTCGAGGATCGGTGCGCCGGCCAGTGTCGTGGCCTCGGCGTAACTGCTCAGGCGCTTGGCAAAGCTGGTGCGGTCAAGGCGCATCAGGTGCATCCGGTTCAGGCGCGACCGCCGGTTTGGCTGTTGCCGTCAAATCGACGCTCAAGTCAGGCGCGGCCGGGTGCAGCGCCTGTTCGTGCAACTGATCGAGCAGCTTGTCCATGACCCGCGCGACCCGGGTTTCCACGGTAGCGTCGATGCGACTGTGCTCGGTCTCGACCCGGCAACCACCCGGCAACAGCGACTCATCCTCGACAATGCGCCAGGTTTCCTCATGGCGTTCGCGCAGGGCTTTGACCTGGGCGAAATCCTGCGGATTGATGTACAGCCGCACATTGTTCGCACCCAGCGGCAATAGCTTGAGCGCGTCGCGCATCACGTGTTCGAGTTGCGTCGAATCGATCGCCAGTTCGCGCTGGATCACTTGCCGAGTGATGTGCTGCACAAGATCGACCAAGGATTTTTCAATCAGCGTGTCCTGTTCGGCGATAGGCTCGAACAGGCGCGACATCAGTTGCTCCAGGGCCGAGACTTTCGCCGTCAGAGCCACGTCCGCTTCCTGACGGACCTTGAGCGTGGCGCTGTGAAAGCCTTCCTTTTCGCCCACGGCGAAGCCTTCGTTGTAGGCTTCCTGGCGGATGCTTTCGAGCTCTTCGAGGGTCAGTGGCTGGACTTCCTCCAGCGGCACTTCCTCCATTTCCGGCGGCTCGGGTTCCGGCTCCGGCTGCGGTTCAGGCTCGGGTGCCGGCGGATCGAAACTGGGCAACGCCCAGGTATCGAAACCACTGACAACCCCGGCCCGAATCAGCTCAGAGTGCACTTCATCATGCTTGGCCATGGGGTCAGATCATTTCCTCGCCGCCCTTGCCACCGAGCACGATTTCTCCGGCTTCGGCCATACGGCGGGCGATGGTGAGGATTTCCTTCTGCGCGGTTTCGACATCGCTGACGCGCACAGGGCCTTTGGCTTCCAGGTCGTCGCGCAACAGTTCGGCTGCACGCTTGGACATGTTCTTGAAGATCTTTTCCTTGACGCCTTCGTCCGAGCCTTTGAGCGCGAGCACCAGCACGTCCGAGGACACTTCGCGCAGCAACGCCTGAATGCCGCGATCGTCGACATCGGCCAGGTTGTTGAACACGAACATGAGGTCTTCGATCTGGCCGGACAGGTCTTCGTCGACTTCGCGGATCGAGTCCATGAGCTGGCCTTCGATCGAGCTGTCGAGGAAGTTCATGATGTCCGCTGCGCGCTTGATGCCGCCCAGGTTGGTGCGCGAGGCATTCGAGTTGCCGGAGAACTGCTTCTCGAGAATCTGGTTGAGTTCTTTCAGGGCTGCCGGCTGCACCGTGTTCAGCGATGAAACCCGCAGAATGATGTCCAGGCGCACCTTATGGTCGAAGTTGCCCAGCACTTCACCGGCCTGGTCCGGATCGAGGTAGGCCACCACGATCGCCTGGATCTGTGGGTGCTCGTAGCGGATCACGTCGGCGACGGCACGTGGCTCCATCCATTTCAGGCTGTCGAGGCCGCTGGTGTTGCCGCCGAGCAGGATGCGGTCGATCAGGCCGTTGGCCTTGTCTTCGCCCAACGCCTGGGTGAGCATCTTGCGCACGTAATCGTCGGAGCCGACGCCCAGGCTGGTCTGGTCGCCGACGATGTCGACGAACTCTCGCATGACCTGCTCGACCTGCTCGCGATGCACATTGCCCATCTGCGCCATGGCCATGCCCACACGCTGAACCTCTTTGGGCCCCATGTGGCGCAGCACCTGGGCAGCGTCGGTTGAGCCCAGTGACAGCAACAGGATCGCGGCTTTGTCGACCTTGTTGAGTTTGACGGTAGCGGCTCGGTTATCACTCATCTGCGTTAATCCACTCTTTCACGACCTGGGCCACGCGACCCGGGTCTTCAGCCACCAGACTCTTGATTGCGTTCAACTGAGCGTCATAGCCTTCGCTTGGGCTCGGCAGCAGAATGCTTTGCGGGCCGCCGAGGCTGACACGGTCGTTGGCCAGTTCGCCATCCAGACCGCCCATGCCACCCAGTTCGACATCGCTGCCGATGCCGGCCAGTTGCTTGTCTTTGCCGCCACCGGTGATGTTGTTGAGCACCGGACGCAGCACGCCGAACACCAGCACCAGAATGAACAGCACACCCAGCAGTTGCTTGACGATGTCCCAGAACCACGGCTGGGAATAGAACGCAGCTTCGGCAATCACCTCTCCGCGCTCCGCGGAGAACGGCATGTTGATCACGCTGACACTGTCGCCACGGCTGGCATCGAAACCGACTGCATCCTGAACCAGCCGCGTGAAGCGCGCCAATTGATCGGCGCTCCAGGGCGCGCGGCTGGTTTCACCGTTGGCCGGGTTGATCACGACCTGATCGTCGACCACGACCGACACCGACAGGCGATTCAATCGACCCTGCTGTTGCTTGGTGTGGCTGATCGAACGATCCAGCTCGAAGTTCCTGGTCGATTGCTGACGCTTGTCCGCCGGATACGGCGCGAGCATCGGCTGGCCGGTGGCCGGGTCCATGATTTGCTGACCGTTGGCATCGATCAGCGGCTGACCTGGTTGCACCATGCCCGCCGACGCCGTGGCGCCACCGGTGGTTTGCGGCGCGGAGGCCGGCGCCGGTGGCTGATTGCTCAGGGCACCCGGCACCCCTTGCGGGCCATTGCTGGCGGTGCGTTGTTCGTTGACCGACTGCTCGCTGCGCAACGCCGGTTGGTCCGGGTTGAACTGCTCGGAGGTCGATTCGACGGCGCTGAAATCCACGTCGGCCGAGACTTCGGCTTTGTAGCGATCATTGCCCAGCACCGGCTGCAGAATATTGTGCACACGCTGGGTAAGCATGCTTTCCATGCGACGGCTGTAATCGAATTGCTTGCCGGCCATGGTCAGTTCGGAGTTTTCCGCCTGATCGGAGAGCAGGTTGCCCTTCTGGTCGACCACGGTGATCTGCGACTTGCTCAGTTCAGGGACGCTGGTCGCCACCAGGTTGATGATCGCCACGACCTGCCCCGGCTCCAGCGAACGACCGGAATACAACTCAACCAGAACCGAAGCACTGGGCTTGCGTTCGTCGCGCACGAACACCGAACTCTTCGGAATCGCCAGATGCACACGGGCACCCTTGACGTTGTTCAGGCTGGAAATGGTGCGGGCCAGTTCGCCTTCGAGACCACGACGATAACGGGTCGCCTCCATGAACTGGCTGGTCCCCAGGCCTTGCTCCTTGTCGAGAATCTCAAAGCCGATGTTGCCATCGCTGGGCGTGACACCAGCGCCCGCGAGCTTGAGCCGCGCACGGGACAAGTCTTCGGCCTTGACCAACAACGCGCCGGAGTTCGGTTCGACGGTGTAGGGAATATCGGCCGAGGCCAGGGTATCCATGACCTGTTTGGCGTCCATACCGGCAAGGCTGCCGTACAGAGGCCGATAGTCCGGCTGCTGGGACCACAACACCACGGCAAAACCAATCGCCACGCTCGCTGCCAGGCCAACCAACAGGCCTACCTGACGCAACACGGTCATCTCGGAGAGGTTTTCCAGAAAGGACAACCCGAACAGCGGCGGCTTGCCGTCGTTTGAGGTGGACTTGGCCGGAACGTTATCGGCGACTGCTTCTGCCATGACTCAATCTCGTCCTTTAAACCGGCATCTGCATGATGTCTTGGTAGGCCTGAACCAGCTTGTTGCGCACTTGGGTCAGCGCCTGGAATGAGACGCTGGCTTTCTGCGAGGAAACCATCACGTCCGTCAGGTCGACACCGCTTTTACCGATTTCGAAAGCGCTGGCCAACTGAGTAGAAGCCTGCTGGGTGTCGTTCACTTTATTGACGGCCTGACCGAGCATGTCGGAAAAGCTGCTGCCCGCCAGTTCCGGGACGGCGGCAGTCGATTTCGGCGCAGACATGGCATCCATTTGCATGGCGCGCATATCCAGCATCAATCGATTAAATTCGATACCTTGGCTCATGATCTACTCTCTTGGGCGACCCGCAATTTTTTGACACTCACGCGGCGGGCACTGAGGTGTTAGCAACAAGGGTGCCAGCTCCATGACCTCACCTAACAAAAGCCCTTTCCAGACATCTCACCCCCTGTAGGAGCTGGCTTGCCAGCGAAAGCGGCGTCACAGCCACCATCGATTCGCCGGCAAGCCTGCTCCTACAGGATCGGATGTGGTGAACAGGGTTGTTCGCCAGACCCTCAGGTCGCGAACAGGTAAGCCTCTACATCCATGCCGGCATCGCGCATTTGCGCCAGCTTGTAGCGCAGGGTTCGCGGGCTGATGCCCAGGCGCTGCGCCGCCTCTTTGCGGCGACCGCGCTCGGTGCGCAAGGTGTCGATGATCATCTGGAATTCACGGCGACGCAGGTCGTCACCCAAGGCACCGACTGATTCAGGCTCGCTTTGCGAGGCACGAACAGGCTCCGCCGACGCAACGGGCAACGGCGCGCAGGCCACCACCCCGACCAGACAAAAATCCTGCGGCTGAATCAACCCGCCCTGCTGAAGAATCAAGGCGCGCTGGATCGCGTTGTCCAACTCCCGCACGTTCCCCGGCCACGGATAACCGACCAGACACGCCTGAGCCTCGGGCGACAGCCGGGCTGGCGCGTGCTTCATTTTATTGACGTGCTTGGCCAGCAGACGCTCGGCCAGCGGCAGGATATCGGCGGTGCGCTCGCGCAGAGGCCGCCAGGCCAAAGGGAACACCGACAGACGATAGAAAAGATCTTCACGGAAGCGCCCCGACGCAACCTCTGCCGCCAGATCCCGATTGGTCGTGGCAACCACGCGGATATCCAGACTGATCGGCTTGCGCCCACCCACCCGCTCAACTTCGCGCTCCTGAAGCACCCGCAGCAACTTGGCTTGAAGCCCCAGGGGCATTTCGGAAATTTCATCGAGCAGCAGCGTCCCGCCGTCAGCCTGTTCGAACTTGCCCGCCTGCGCGGCGATGGCGCCGGTGAAAGAACCCTTTTCGTGGCCGAACAAGGTAGCTTCGAGCATGTTGTCCGGTATCGCTGCGCAGTTGATCGCCACAAACGGCTGATTGGCGCGATGGGAATGCTGATGGATGTACCGCGCCAGCACTTCCTTGCCGGTCCCCGACTCCCCGGAGATCAACACCGTGGAATCGCTGCGCGCCACACGCGCCGCCAGTTCCAGCAACTGGGTGCTGGCCGGCTCGAACGCAATCGGGCCGTCATGGTCAGTCACACCCAGATTGCCCAGGGCGTGACGCGCCACCAAGTCGAGCAGCGCCTTGGGCTCGAACGGCTTGACCAGATAGTCCGCCGCGCCCTGGCGCATCGCGTCGACTGCGCGCTCCACCGCACCATGGGCGGTCATCAGCAACACCGGCAATTGCGGCTGGCGTGCCCTTAGCAAGCCGAGCAATTGATGCCCGTCCATGCCCGGCATGTTGACGTCGCTGAGCACCAGACTGAAAGCCTCGCTGCCCACCGCCACCAACGCCTCTTCCGCCGAGCCCACAGCCTGGTAATCATGCCCCGCCAGCAACAGCGTATCCGCCAGTGCTTCGCGCAAAGCGCGGTCGTCCTCAACCAGTAAAACCTTGATGCCCATGCCCGTCACTCCACTCCCTGGGTGCCGCTGAACAACGGCAGAATCACTTGCGCGCAAGTACCGCGACCGAGTCGCGAACGCAGGCGCAATTCTCCCTGATGCGCACGCGCCACGGCCTTGACCACGGTCAGCCCAAGGCCCGTTCCGTTGGTCTTGGTGGTGAAGAACGGCTCACCCAGACGCGCCAGCACGGCGTCGTCGATACCGCTGCCGCTGTCGCTGACACTCAGGCACAGACTGCTGCCACGGGTGTAGAGATGAACCTTCAGACGCAAATCGCCGGCGCTGGCCTGAATGGCGTTTTCGATCAAGTTCAGGATCGCGCCGACCAGGGTGTCGCGATTGCACAGCAACTCCCCGCAATGACTGTCGCACTGCCAACGGATCGGCAGATCCTGCACCTGAGTCAGCGCGGCAGCCTGCAGCGACTGCATCAACTGGCCAGGGGTCACGCGATCAGTCAACGGCAGCTCGCCACGAGCGAACACCAGCATGTCGCGCACCTGATGCTCCAGCTCGTGCAAGCGCTCCTTGAGACGCCCGGCAAAGCGCTGCTGGGTCGCGACCGGCAACTCCTGTTCGGTCAAATGGCTCGCATACAGCAACGCCGCCGACAACGGCGTGCGAATCTGATGGGCCAGGGAAGCGACCATGCGCCCCAGGGACGACAAACGCTCGTGGCGCGCCAGTTGATCCTGCAGGTGGCGGGTTTCGGTCAGGTCATTGAGCAGCACCAACTGACCGGGCTCGGCATCCAGCGAGCGCGTGGCTATCGACAGGCGCCGACCATCCTTGAGGGAGACTTCATGCCCGTCGTCTTCGCGCGGCGCAAAGCAGCGGGCGATGACATGACGCCACAACTCGCCTTCGAGCGGCAGGCCGAGCAGCTCGCAAGCCGCCGGATTGGCCTCGCGCACGATGCCTTGGGCATCGATGACAATGACCCCGCCAGGCAACAGATCAAGCAGGTTTTGCAGACGGTTGGCCAGGCGTTCCTTTTCGGCCAGCTCCTGCATGCGTTGCGCGCTGACCACCGCCAACTCGCCCTTGAGCTCGGTGACCCGGGCTTCCAGCATGCTGTAGGAATCGGTTAATTGACTGGACATCTGATTGAACAGTGCGAACGCCTGCTCAAGCCCCATCCGGCTCGCCTGCTCGACGGACGACGATGACTCCGAAGCATCAGGAACAGGAGACATCTGGGCGGCTTGGGGCATTGTGCTCTCTCGCTTGGTTGACCGTCAGTGAAACGGAACGTTGCGAGGGACGTAGCAATACCCGTGCCTAAAAAAAATCGCTTACAAATGAACAAGTTGAAAAACGGGCGTCAATCATCCGCCTGTTCATCACCGTCACGACGGCTCATGCCGTACTTGCGCATCTTCTCCACCAGGGTGGTTCGACGGATGCGCAGGCGCTCAGCGGCACGCGCCACGATGCCATTGGCATCATCCAGCGCCTGCTGAATCAGCCCTTGCTCGAGCCCGCCCAGATAGTCTTTGAGGTCCAGACCTTCCGGCGGCAGCATGGCGCCGGCGTTGAAGTCCTGGGCATGCCCATTGATGGCCACGCGCTCTTCGAGATCGCTGCGCAGGCTGTCGACCATCTGCTCGTCTTCGTCGTCGACGTAGCGGAATTTCTTCGGCAATTCGACCACACCGATGACGCCATAGGGGTGCATGATCGCCATGCGCTCCACCAGGTTGGCCAGCTCGCGGACGTTGCCCGGCCAGCCATGGCGGCACAGGGACATGATGGCGGCTGAGTTGAAACGGATCGAACCACGCTTCTCGTGCTCCATGCGCGAGATCAACTCGTTCATCAGCAGCGGTATGTCTTCGACGCGCTCGCGCAGCGGCGCCATCTCGATCGGGAACACGTTCAGGCGGTAGTACAGGTCTTCGCGGAAGGTGCCGATCTCGATCATGCTTTCGAGATTCTTGTGGGTGGCGGCGATGATGCGCACGTCGACGCTCTGGGTCTTGTTGCTGCCCACGCGCTCGAAGGTGCGTTCCTGCAATACGCGCAGCAGCTTGACCTGCATTGGCAGCGGCATGTCGCCGATTTCATCGAGGAACAGCGTGCCGCCATTGGCCAGCTCGAAACGCCCGGCACGACTGGTGATAGCACCAGTGAACGCGCCCTTCTCGTGACCGAACAATTCGCTTTCCAGCAACTCGGCCGGGATCGCCCCGCAGTTGACCGGCACGAACGGCGCTTCGCGGCGCTTGGAATGGTAATGCAGGTTACGCGCAACCACTTCCTTGCCGGTCCCGGACTCGCCGAGGATCAACACGCTGGCATCGGTGTCGGCCACTTGCTGCATCATCTGACGGACATGCTGAATCGCCCGGCTGGTGCCGACAAGGCTACGAAACAGATTGGGTTCGCGATGACGACCGCGCTCACGGGCCTGGTCATACATTTCGCGATAGACCTGGGCACGGTGCAGCGAATCGAGCAGCTTGCTGTAGCTGGGCGGCATTTCGAGGGTCGACAGCACGCGACGACGCTGGTCTTCAGGCAGGTCAATGGAAGAATTATCGCCCATCAGCAAAACCGGAAGGAACTCATCCCAGGTTGCGAGTGTCTTTAACAAGCCCACAACTGCGCCAGGCGCATTGACCGTGCCGATCAGGACACAGATGACTTCACGACTTGACGACAAAGAGCCGACGGCCTGCTGCCAGTCATGGCTGCCGCAAGGCAAATTTTCTTCACCGAGAAAATTCAAGATCACCGCCAGGTCGCGGCGGCGGACGCTATCGTCATCAATCAGCAGAATTTTGGTTTCACGCCACATGCAATAGCAACTTCCCTAGTCAACTCAATGCCCAAAATGCTGGGGCAAGCTAAACGCTTGCAGGCCTGATATGCCTGAAGACGACTGAAACCTGGAACCAGCCACACTAGTTAAGTCAAAAAACCGTGCACAGTCAAATTTATGGCGCACATATCTGGATTAACCGCGGGATTAATTAACCAAACAGATGGTAAACCTTTGCCGCGCTCTTCGCTTGGTTCATCTGCGACATCTCTTCGACTATCGCCTGACGCTCGCCCATTGTCGCCGTCAATAAATCTTTGTACACCGCCAATAATCCTTCCAGATTGCTGCGAACAGCGTCTTCATCGACGGGTGCTTCGCTGAGTACTTCTTCGACGCATTCCCGGCAAGCTGCATCCAGTTCGCCGATGGCGTCCCAGTTGCGCTCGGCCAGGGCATCGACCAAGGCTTCACGGGTTTGTTCGATCCGTTGGAGTGCTTGACTCATGACGTCATCCTCGGCCATCAGGCCTGTGGGGTGCCGATTGCATCCCAGCCGCTTTTCACGGTAACGAGCAGGCTCACGACCTCGTCGATGATTTGCGGGTCATTGCCGGCGTTGGCTTGCACCAATCTCGCATTCATATATTCGTAGAGACTGTCGAGCTGTTCGATCGAGGCTGGATCTTCGGCCTTCTCCGCATCCAGACCCTGGCGCAGACCGGTGATGATGTCGATTGCCTTGGTGATCAACAGGCACTTCTGGGCGATATCCCCGCGAGCCAGTGCACCCTTGGCCTGAGCCAGTCGATCCAGACCACCTTCAAGCAGCATCTGAATCAGACGATGAGGACTGGCCTCGGATATCTGAGCGTGGGAATTGACCTTCTGATACTGACGAAGGGCTCTCATAGGATTCATGTTGCTACCTCGTAACAGGCTACAGGCGAAAAAACTCTCTGTTCATTTTGTCGACTGCGTCGCATAAAACTTTAATTCGGCCAAAAAGCCGAGGCCATCCGGCATCAATTCCCGAGGTTTTCCCTCATGGATCAATCCGACTTCGGATTATTCAACGAGTTGAGCGTTGTCATGATGCTCGAGCTACTGGCGTTGAGCTTGGCGATCAGGGTATCCATCGCCGTGTACTTGGCCGTCAGGGACGTCTGCATACTTTCCATGCGACGATCAAGGTCCGACTGCTGGGTGGTCAGGTCGGTCAACTTGGTGTTCAGATCGGTGACACGCGAGGCCAGAAGCCCGGCGGTCCCTACATAAGCGTCAGTCGCCTTGTTCATGCGGGTGATCAAACCGTCGTCGCCGGTGAAAAGCTTCGCGATATCACCAGAGCTCTTGACCACCGCTTTTTCCCACGCCTTGTCATCCAGGCTCAAGAGCCCGGTTTTCTGGTCGGTGGTCACGCCGATCTGTGCCAGTCCGGTCATGCTGGTCGAACCCGAACTGTTGACCAGCTCGCTGCGCAGGCTCGCCACCAGCTGACGCATCGATGCGTCCCCCGTGAGGGCGCCTGACGTGGTGGTCGAGGCATCGCCCGTGGCGGTGACTTTGGTCTGGGTATTGATGCTGGTCATCAAGGCGTTGTAGGCCGTGACGAACGACTGCACCGAAGTCTTCAGGGTGGCAGAGTTACTTTCCACATTGACTGTGATCGGCTTGTCTTTGTCACTGGCAAGCAGATCCAGGGTCACACCACTGATGGCGGAAGTCACTTTGTTGGTCGTGGACTCCAGCGCGATGCCGTCGATGGTGTACTTGGCGTTCTTCGCCGCCACGCCAGTGTCGTAGCCTTGGGCCAGTTCGGAGTTGCCACTGAGGGTAATGTCGGTGCCTGCGCCCGTGGTGGTGGAACCAACAACCAGGCGCGCACCATTGGCATCACTCAGAATGTTGGCGCTGATACCCTGGGCCGAAAGCTGGGTATTGATCGATTCGCGCACCTGGCTCAGGGTCGCGCCACCCGGAATCGACACATCGTAGCTTTTGCCGGACTGGGTAATGGTCAGCGTCTGCGCTTCATCAGTGGTGTTGGCCTTGCCCGTTGCACCACCCGCAAACAACTTGCTGGTGACTTTCGAGGACGTAGCCAGATCCTGCACGACGACGGTGTACTTGCCGCTGGACGCGCCATCGCCCAGGGTGACCTTGACGTTCTTGTCTTCGGACGAAGTACCCGCCAAGCCGTTGAAGGCAGACACGTTGTTCAATTTGCTGATTGCGGTGCGGTATGCCTCCAGCGCGCCCTTCACCGAGCCGACTGCCGACAACTGAATCGTGGTGTCTTTTTGCTGGTTGGTAATCTGGGTTTGCTTGGGGGCTTTTTCGGCCGCGACCAGGGCTTTGACAATGCCCTGGGTATCGAAGCCCGAACCCACGCCGGTAATCGTTGAACTCGCCATCTGCTTTCTCCTTGTCCTGTGGCTGCCGTTTTATTGGCGAATAGCGCCTTAACGGCAGTCAGAAACACATTTCATGCCAGATCAGGCCTTGGTATCAAACAGCAGGCTGCTGGCATCACTCAGGTTTTGTGCAAGTTTCAGCGCCGTCTCTGACGGAATCTGCCGAATCACTTCGCCACTTTCGGTTGCTATCACCTTGACCACGACACGACCGGTCGAGTCATCGATGGAAAAATCCAGGTTGCGCTGAGTCGATTGAACGAACTCGCGAATATCGGTTACAGCCTTCTCCAGGGCAACTCGCCGGGTCTCGTCCGCAGGCGCGGAGTCTTTCTCGACCACAGGCTGCGCCTGAATGACAGAGGCGCTGCCAGCCTGGGTTGCACCGGCAGGGTAATGCGCGTTCAGCTTAATGCTCATATCCATGACATCACCTCAAAACTGAAAAAAACGAAAGGGCACGTAAACGCGCCCTTCCGTTAATCAACCGATACCGAGATTACTGAAGCAGCTTCAGAACAGCGGATGGCAGTTGGTTAGCCTGGGACAGGATCGCGGTGGACGCCTGTTGCAGGGTTTGTTGCTTGGTCAGTTCAGCGGCTTCGGAAGCGAAGTCGGCGTCCTGTACGCGGCTACGGGCTGCGGTGGAGTTTTCCGAGATGCTTTGCAAGTTGGCAACGGTGCTGGTGAAACGGTTTTGCACCGCACCCAGTTGCGAACGCTGAGTGTCGATCTGCTGGATCGCGCCGTCCAGGGCCTGGATGGTCTGCTGGGCGCTAGCCGAAGTCAGAACGCTCAGGTCGGCAACGGTGGTTTCCATTTTGATGGCTTTGGTGGTCGCGGCGGCAGCAGTGGTCAGACCCAAAGTGCTCAGGCCGTTACCCGAGCTACCATCAGCGATGGTGATGTCTTTGGTGGAGAACAACTGCAGGGAGTTGTCGGTCTTGTTGACGCTGGCGGTAACGCCGGTGCTTGCGCTGTTGATCGACGAAACGATGTCAGCCATGGTCGAACCAGCAGTGAATTTCACTTCGGTACCGTTCAGGCTGACCGAGGTAGCACCAGCCAACTTGGCTTCGGTAGTACCAGCAGACAGACCCAGCTTGGCCAGTGCGCCTGCGCCGCCGTTGACAGCAGCGCCAGTGCCGTTACCCAGCTTGATCGCTTTACCATCGGTCGAAGTCAGCTCAAGGCGCCCGTCAGTTGCTTTAGCGGTGACGCCAAAGTTCTGAGTCAGGTTGTCAGTATTGATTTTAGATACGACAGCGGCGAGATCGATGCCGGAGGCGAAGGACACGTTCGTCCCGTTGATATTAATTTCAGCTGCGCCATTCAGTACACCTGGTACAGCAGGGGTAGTAACGGGTGTACCGGTCGATGTCGTACCTGCGCTCAAACCGGAAGTAGTTGTGCCGACAATGTTGATGGCTGCACCAGATGCCGACGTCAGGACGAGCGCATCGCCTGCACCATTCTTGGCAACAGTGATGTCAGTGTTACCTGCGGTAGTCAGACCGTTTGAAATAGCGGTGACAGCTGCATCGATGTCAGCAGAAGCGCCGACGGCTATAGGAGCGCCGTTGATAGTAAAGTTTTCAGCGCCGGTTGTATCAGCGTAAACAGCACCAGTCAGAATACTCGGAGTGGTCGTGGTAGCAGGAGTGCCTGCCAGCGCAGACGCATTACCAATCACCGAGGCCGACAGCGTAGTAGTCGAGCCCGCTACGGTCGCTTCGCTGTAAGTACCTTTCAGGCCGGTAGCGCTGATGTCGCTCATACCGAACGAGATGGTCTGGTTGGCGTCGGAACCGATCTGGAAGCCAACGTTCTGGAAAGTACCGTCCAGCAGGTTACGACCACCGAAAGTGGTGGTAGCAGCGATACGGGTCAGCTCACCAACCTTGGCAGTGAATTCCTGTTGCAGGGAATCACGGTCAGCGGCGCTTTTGTCACCGTTCGCGGAGTTCAGGGCCAGCTCACGCAGACGCTGCAGGATGTTGGTGGATTCTTGCATCGCGCCTTCAGCGGTCTGGGCGATGGAAGTACCGTTGTTGGCGTTGTTGATCGCAACGGTCATGCCTTTGACCTGGGAGGTCAGACGGTTGGCGATCTGCATGCCGGCAGCGTCGTCTTTGGCGCTGTTGATTTTCAGGCCGGAAGACAGGCGGGTCATCGAAGTGCCCAGAGCATCGCCGGCTTTGTTCAGGTTACGCTGAACGGTCAACGACGTAATGTTGGTGTTTACTGATAAAGCCATGACGAATTCCTCGTTGGTTGGGTACTGCGGCTTCCGGCCCTGGCAACCGCCGGGTATGGCCTAGAGAACCTTCGTAATGGTTATCGTCGTGAAAGCAGGTTGCTTGAGGGCTTTTTTGAATTTTTTTACTAGCAACGTGCCACTCCTTGGGTTTCAAGGCCCTGCGCTAATACCCCAGAACGAAAAAACGCCCATGACCGTTGGTCATGGGCGTTTTCTTTGGCGTTGGATAACTAACGCGTCAGGAGCGATGAATCAGCGCCGATCCCCAAGACAGGCCCACACCGAAACCACTGATCGCCACACGCCGCCAGGTGGAGTCGAACATGTGTTTTTCCAGCAGCAACGGAATGCTCGACGACACGGTATTCCCGGTCTCAACCATGTCCTTGATGAACTTCTCCGGCTCACCTTCGAATCGCCGCGCCACGGCATCGACGATGGCCGCACTGCCTTGGTGAATGCAGAAGGCGTCGACATCCTGGGACGTCAGACCGGACTCATTGAGCAATTCGTGCAAGTGCGCCGGCACTTTGAGCAGGGCGAAGTTGAACACCTGACGCCCGTTCATGTAGAACACGCCATCGGTCACCTTCAGGTGCGGTGCACCCGAACCGTCGGTACCGAATTTGGCCTTGCCCAGCTGCCAGACCGCCTCTTCACCCATCCAGGTCGCTGTGGCGGCGTCGCCGAACAGCATGGTGGTGTTGCGGTCTTCCGGGTCGACGATCTTCGAATACGGGTCTGCGGTGATCAGCAGGCCATTTTTTAGCCCTGCCGCCTCCATGAAGCCTTTGATCGCATAAATACCGTAAACGTAACCGGAACAACCCAGGGAGATGTCGAAGGCGGCGACGTTGGTCGACAGGCCGAGCTTGTCCTGGACGATGGCCGAGGTGTGCGGCAAGCCCTCTTCATCACCGTTCTGGGTGACGACGATCAACACGTCGATGGATTGACGGTCGAGCTGTGGATTGTTGGCGAACAGCGCATTGGCCGCTTCTACACACAGGTCCGAGGTTTCCTGAGTAGCATCCTTGCGCGGCAGGAACGCCGAACCGATTTTCCCGAGGATGAACTCTTCATCCTTCTCGAACTTCGCGCCCTGAGCATAGTTATCCAGCCCGCTCGCAGGCACGTAGCTGGCAATGCTTTTTATGCCAATCATTGTGGCTTCCCAATACTAAATAGCTGGAGATCACCGCTCGCAAGACCGAGAGGTACGACAATACTGGATTTCACCGAGCGAAAAAAATACGGCACAGACGCTCCAGAAACCCTGAAAACACGCCCGGCAAGGGTCATCCCCCTGCCCATCCTTTTTTACACAATACAGTGAAGATGCGCTTTATGACTCTCAGGTCACGCATTATGCGTGGCTGGCACTAAACGTCCAGCCACAAACAAGCGATCCACCACACTTTGGCAGACAAAAAACCGAGAAGTGAGCGAAACGCGATAGCGAAGGAGAGAGGCGACATTGCCGGCATCCTGGATGCCGGCAATCTGGAAGGGATCAAAGCTTGTTGAACAGGCTCAGTTGGGCGATTTTCACAAACGCCAGTTGCGAGGCCTGCAGCAAGGACTGCTGAAAGGCCAGGTCGATCGATGCAGTCGCCACATCGGTATTACCGATCGCTGCCTGCATGCTCGCATTTGTCAGATCAAGGCTGGTATTTTCGGTAGTGGCGAAATCCACGGAATTCAACCGCGCACCGATTGCACCCTGCACGCTCAGAACCTGCTCACTGGAATTGGCCAGGTTGCCGATGGCCGAGTTCAAAGCGTCCTTGAGCTTGATCTGCTGCATGACACTTTCATCAGAAGGCGTTTCCAGAACCTGGCGCAGCTGGCTCAACGTGTCGAGGGCACTTTGGGTCTTATGGCCACTCGCCCCCACTACGAACTGATCGTCCGCTTGCGGAGCGCCGGTAAAGTCGAGCTTTACCCCGGCAACCGTGATCGAGCCAGCGGTGAGCGCACCGCCACCGATCGACTGGCTGTTCGCCCCCATAGGCTGGGCATAGACCTTGTAATTGGTGGCGTCGGTAAACTTGACCACCACGCCGGTATTCGGGAACCCGTTCACGTAGGCTGCCGGGTCCGCAATGCCGGAGCCTGTGACCACTGCCGTGGAATCATTGCTCGGGGTCCGGGAAGCGTTGAAGCTGTCGGGCTTGCTGCCCAACGCGAACACGTGATCCTTGACCTCTTCGTCAGGGGTCATGGGCAAGTTGGTGACCGGGTCGACGGGCGCCTTGAGGCGCAGGGTGATATCGAATTGCACGCCGCGCAGGCTGATGCTCGAGCCGCCTTCTTTGTTCGCGTCGAATACACCATTACCAGGCAGTTCTGAAGTGATGTCATTGCCATCCTTGTCGGCGACGGTGTAATGCGTGCTGTCGACAAACTTCAGTTCGTAGGGCTCACCGGCAGTGAAGTTCTTGGTGTACGCCGCATTGGAGTTCATCAAGCCGGCAGACACCGAAACGGTGCCATCATTGGGCTTGGACGGATCCAGAATGGCCTGGGTACGTCCCGAGTTGGTCGCCGACTCCAGGATACTTTTACCCGTGTCATTGACGGTGATCGACAAGGTATTGGACACCTGCAGACTCAGCTGAGTGTCATCACCCTGATAGGTATAGGTGCCGTCGTTGTTACGCACATAAGGAGCTGTAGACGACTTCGAACCCGCGAACATGTAATTGCCCGAAGGGTCTTTGCTGTTGAGCAGGCTCAGTACGTTGGCTTCGATCTCGCCAAGCTCGGCGGCAATGGACTTGCGATCAGCATCGCTCTTGCCGCCGTCACCGGCACTCAACGCCAGTTCGCGAGCACGCTGCAAGGCGGTATTGATGTTATCCAGTACGCTCTCTTCATTGGCCAACGAATACTTGATACTGCCCATGTTCGCACTGTACTGCCCCAACATGTCCTTCTGCTGCTGCAACATCAGCAACTGCGCCGCGCCAACCGGATCATCGCCCGCGCTCTGAATCCGCACGCCGGAAGTGATCTGCTCCTGAGTCTTCACAATCGAGGAAAAGTTGTTCTGGTACTTGGCCGCACTTGTCTCAAAATACTGGGCGGTGGAAATGCGCATCGTCGAAGACTCCCTTAAAGACTGTTGATCAGCGTGCTGAACGTTTCTTGCGCGGCCTTGATGATCTGCGACGACGCGGTGTAGTACTGCTGAAACTTGACCAGGTCGGCGGCCTCATCGTCCAGGTTGACCTGGGACACCGAGGCGACCTCCGATTTGGCGCGGGACAGGATCGCCCCGGTGGCGGAGCTGTCGCCCAAGGCCTGGCTGGCCTTGGCACCGACCTGCTCGACCAGGCGACTGTAGGCGGTGGTCATGCTCATGCCGGCGTTGCCGCCTGTCACGCCCACGGTGGCCTTGGTCTGCAAACCCAACAGTTCGTTGGCGTTGCGGTTGTCTTTCTTGCCGTCGACGTTGAACGCGACTTCGTACTTGTCGTTCTTCGAAGGCGAGCCGCTGACGGTCGTGTTGAACGAAAACGATTGGCCAGCAATCGGTGCGCCGGACGCGTCGAGCATCGGAACGTTGATCGTCAGATCATTGCTTTGGCCTGGCACGATGGTGCCCTGGCCGATGCTCTTCCCTGTGGCGTCGAACACTTCGTAGCCTTGACTGCCACCCACCGCTTCCTTGAAGGCGAGTGTCACCGGCATGGAGTTCTTGATGCCCGCTTGCAGGTCTGCCAGGTCGGTGCCGCTGTAGATGTCCAACGGAATGGACAGCGCCGGCGGGGTCAATGCACCGGTGCCGCCGTTGCTCGTACTGCTGTTGGCAACCAGCGGTCCGGCAAACGCGAGCTTGTTCGAGTCGGTCAGCTGGGTGGTGATGGCGCTCGCCGCGCCACGGGTCGGGCTCACTTTGAAGGTGTCACCGGCCTGCAGAGCACCGCCATTGAGGTCCAGCTTGAAGCCATCGATCTCTGCCGCCGGGGTCAGGTCGAAAGAGCCCATGTCCTCGCCGTCGGAACGCTTGACGGTGTACTTGTCCGCAGCGGTAAAGGTCACTGCGTAATCGAAGGTGGTCAGTGCGCTGGAGTTGCTGATGGTGACGTCCAGATTGCCCGAGCCGGCGCTGTTGTTCGACGACGCCAGGCTGCGCTGGCTGATCGCCGCGGCGCTGTTGATGCTGGAGAACAACGAAGCACCGAATTCGCCGTTGGCGTCGAGGCCCTGGCCCAACTGGCTGTTGATCTTGTCGGCCACCACCAGGGCGGTGCGCCCCAGATCATTCATTGCCGGCGCAAGCACGTCTTCGCGATAACGCAGCAGGCCACCGATCTTGCCGCCGCTGATGACCGAGGTGACGTCACTGGAGGACGACGGCGAGTTGACTACGATCGACACCTGGCTCTTGTCGATCCCTGTGCGGGCAGTGGAAAGCGTATTCGCCGTGTTGCCCAGCACCAACGACTGGCCGTTGCCCAGGGATACGTTGTAGCTGCCGTTTTGCTCCTGGACCGTCACCCCGACCAGTTCGTTGAGTGTACGAACGGCTTCGTTTCGAGCGTCCAGCAGGTTGCTCGGGCCGCTGCCGGTCGAGCTGCTGGCCTGGGAAATCTGCTGGTTCAACGATGCAATCGACGTCGTCAGCTGATTGACCTTATCGGTCAGTGTCGTCAACTGACTGTTGATCCCTTCGCTCTGTTGTTGCATCTGCGACGCGAGGGCGTTGAAACGGTTGCTCAAGGTTTGCGCGTTGGTCAGCAGCAACTGCCGCGAAGCGGTGTCGTTCGGCGTGCCTGCGGAGGTTTGAACCGCAGCGAAGAAGCTGCTCAATACCGCGCTGATCCCCGTGGTCTTGTCGGAGAACAGCTTGTCGAGCGGACTGACCTGCTCGAGATAGGCGTTGGCATCGCTGTTGAGCGAGGTACTGGTTTGCAACTGATTGTCGAGGTAGGCGTTATACACCCGACGCACATCGGCCAGGGTCGTGCCGCTGCCGATAAACACGCCGCCATTCAGGTTCGACGTATTGCTGCTCTGAACTGTTTGCTGACGTGAATAGCCAGCCGTGTTGGCGTTGGCAATGTTGTTGCCGACAGTCGCCAACGACACCTGACTGGCGTTAAGCCCGGACATTCCGATGTTGAGCAAACTCATGGTTCAAACCTTATAAATTCGTTGAAACGCTCGCCGCAGCGTAGTTTTGGTAACTCGTCATCTGCCTGGCTATCTGCGAAATCTTGCTTGCGTAGTCCGGGTCGGTTGCGTAACCGGCTTTTTGCAACTCGCGTACAAACTGTTCCGGGTTATCGGCCGACTTCACGACATCTTGATAGCGATTATTGGTCTGCAAGAGCGTCACAAGGTCGTGGAAACTGTCCTTGTAAGAGTCATAGGAACGGAACTGCGCCGTCTCCTTGACCATCTCGCCATTTCTGAATTCGCTGGTGATCGCCCGCGCCGAATTGCCCTGCCAACTGTTGCCGGCCTTGATGCCGAAAAGGTTGTGGCTGCTGCTGCCGTCCTGAGCACGCATGACCGACTTGCCCCAGCCAGTTTCGAGAGCGGCCTGGGCGACCAGATAACGAGGATCGACACCAATGCGGGCGGCGGCTTCCTTGGCCATCGGCAACATGGTGTTGACGAACTGGTCGGCGGAGCTGAAGGCTTTCTTCGCCGGCGCCAAAGGAATCTGCGCCATGGCGCGACCGTAGATCTGCATGCCGCCGCCGGAGGCTTGCTGCGCATTGGCCAGCCAGTCGCCGTTGTACAACGGACCGGTTCCGCCAGTAGGGGTGGTGCGTTGTGGCAGCCGGGTTGCGTTGACCGGTGCTGCGGCAGTTGTCGCAGAAGGCACCAGCCCGGCGAGCAAGCGATCGGCCAATTTCGGCGGCAGCGCCAGGCGTCGCTGATTGATCAGTGCCATGTCATTGCGATGGGCGCCCTCGCCCGCTTCCTGCGGCGTATGCAGCGAGCGCGACGCCCACAACGGACGCTGGCCGTTGACCCGCGACAACGGCCCGTTGAGCGCGACCGTGCCGGCAGCCACCGGCGTTACCGCTGCCGCTTTCGCGGCCTCTTGCTTGGCAGCCGACGCGGCGGCAGCCTCGCCCGGGGCCAGCGGTTTGTTCTTCGACATCTGGCGCATCAGCACGTCCGCCAGACCAATACCGCCGCCCTCGCGGGACATGGAAACGGCCAGTTGCTGGTCGTACATTTCCTGGTATTGCTTGGCGGCTGGCGTGTTGAGCGGATTGTCCTGGCCCAGCGCTTCGGTCGCCGAGCGCATGGATTTGAGCATTTCCCCGAGGAACAGCGACTCAAACTCCTGCGCCACCTTGCGCAGGTTGCCGTCGCTGTTCTTGTCGCCGACCTTGAGCTGGTTCAGTCGATTAAGGTCCGAGTAAGCGCCCGAATCACTGCTGCTGACCAGACCGCTCTTGTGCATGTCCATGCGCGCCGTCCTCAGATCACGATCAGGTCGGCTTGCAGCGCGCCAGCCTGTTTCAGGGCTTCAAGGATCGCCATCAAGTCACCCGGCGCCGCGCCGACCTGGTTCACCGCACGCACGATTTCGTCGAGGGTGGTGCCCGGGCCGAACTTGAACATCGGCTTGGCTTCCTGCTGGGCGTTGACCTTCGAACGCGGAACCACGGCCGTGGTGCCATTGGACAGAGGGCCGGGCTGGCTGACGATCGGGTCTTCGGTGATGGTCACGGTCAGGCTGCCGTGGGTCACGGCGGCCGGGGACACCTTGACGTTCTGGCCGATCACGATGGTGCCGGTACGGGAGTTGATGATGACTTTCGCCACCGCCTGGCCCGGATCGATTTCCAGGTTTTCCAGGATCGACAGGTAGTCAACGCGCTGGCTTGGATCGAGCGGCGCCGTAACACGCACCGAACCACCGTCGATGGCCTGGGCCACGCCAGGGCCGAGCATGTCGTTGATCTTGTCGACGATGCGCTTGGCCGTGGTGAAGTCGGAACGGTTGAGGTTCAAGGTCAGGCTGTTGCCCTGGTTGAACCCGCTCGGTACCGCACGTTCAACCGACGCACCGCCAGGGATGCGACCGGCCGACGGAACGTTGACGGTGATCTTCGAGCCGTCGCGACCTTCGGCATCGAAACCGCCAACCACCAGGTTGCCCTGGGCCACTGCGTAGACATTGCCGTCGATACCCTTGAGTGGCGTCAGCAGCAAGGTGCCACCGCGCAGGCTCTTGGAGTTACCGATGGACGACACGGTGATGTCGACCTGCTGCCCCGGCTTGGCGAACGCCGGCAGATCAGCGCTGATCGACACCGCCGCGACGTTCTTCAACTGCACGTTGCCCGAACCCGGCGGCACCTTGATGCCGAACTGCGAGAGCATGTTGTTGAAGGTCTGCAGGGTGAACGGGGTTTGCGTCGTCTGGTCACCGGTGCCGTTAAGCCCGACCACCAGGCCGTAACCGATCAATTGGTTGGAACGCACGCCGGAAATGCTGGCGATGTCCTTCAGGCGCTCGGCTTGAGCGTTGAAAGCTGCGGACAGCATCAGGGCGGCCACCAGAAGGTGTTTAAAGTTCAACGTGCTCAACTGGAAAGCCACCTAGAAAGGAAACAGCGGGCTGAGGAAGAAACGGTCGAACCAGCCTGGCTGACTCGCATCGGCAAACGAACCGGTGCCCGAGTAGGTGATGCGCGCATCGGCGACACGGGTCGACGACACAGTGTTGTCGGTGGCGATATCGTCAGCACGAACGAGACCGGCAATCCGCACCAGTTCGTCACCGGTGTTGAGGGTCATCCACTTCTCGCCGCGTACCGCGATGATGCCGTTGGGCAGCACATCGGCGACGGTCACGGTGATCGAACCGGTCAGGGTGTTGCCCTGCGCGGCCTTGCTGTCGCCCTTGGTCGCGCGGTCGCCGCTGTAGCCCACATCGAGGCTCAGGTCGCCACTGCCGATCGGATCGTTGGTGCTCAGGCCACCGCCAAAGAACGAGGTCAGGCCGATGTCGGTCTTGCTGTTCTTGCCGATCTGCGAGTTCGCGTTTTTGCTGGCCTGGGTTTTTTCGTTGAGCGTAATGGTGATGATGTCGCCCACCCGGTACGCCTTGCGGTCGCTGTACAGGTTCTGTTCAAAACCGGCCTGATAGATCGAACCATTGTTCGCCGCAGACGGCAACGGCGTGCGCGGCAACACCGGAGCGTAATAAGGGTCATTGGGCTTGGGCGGCACAGGCACGCAGCCTGCGAGCGCGGTGATCCCACTCAGTGCCAGAACAAATGCATAGCGATTCATGACCCTACCTCACGGTGCTGCAGGCGACCTCATGGCCGCCTCATAGACTTGATTACAGATTCTGCGTTACGAACGAGAGCATCTGGTCGGCGGTGGAGATCACCTTGGAATTCATCTCGTAGGCGCGCTGGGTGGTAATCATGTTGACCATCTCCTCAACGGTGCTGACGTTCGATGTTTCCAGGGTGTTCTGCAGCGTGGTGCCGAAACCGGCCAGGCCCGGCGTGCCGACTTGTGGTGCGCCACTGGCGGCGGTTTCCAGGAACAGGTTGTTACCCACCGCTTGCAGGCCGGCCGGGTTGATGAAGTCGGCGGTTTGCAGGTTGCCGATCACTTGGGACGCAGCGTTGCCAGGTACGGTGACGGACACGGTGCCGTCGCGACCGACCGTGAAAGTCTGGGCATCGTTCGGAATCACAATCGCCGGTTCCAGGGCAAAGCCACTGGCGTTGACGATCTGGCCGTTGGAGTCCAGGTGGAAGGTACCGTCACGGGTATAGGACGTGGTGCCGTCCGGTTGCAGGATCTGGAAGAAACCACGACCGTCGATGGCCATGTCCAGCGGCTGCTCGGTGGTTTGCAGGCTGCCGGCGGTGAAGTTTTTCTGGGTGCCGACGATGCGCACACCGGTACCCAGTTGCAGACCCGACGGCAGTTCGCTGTCCTGGGTCGACTGGGCGCCTGGCTGACGCTTGATCTGGTAGAGCAAGTCCTGGAACTCGGCGCGGTCACGTTTGAAACCCGTGGTCGACACGTTGGCCAGGTTGTTGGAAATGGTAGTCAGGTTGGTGTCCTGGGCAGACAGACCTGTTTTGGCAACCCATAGAGCCGGAAGCATTCGATTCTCCTCGTGCGCCTGTTTTACGGCGCGACGTTCTGGTAATTAGCTGATCTGCAAGACCCGAGCCATGGCCTGGTCATCTTCTTTGGCGGTGTTCATCATCTTGATATGCAGCTCGAACTGCTTGGCCAGGGCCAGCACCGAGGTCATCTCTTCCACGGCATTGACGTTGCTCGCCTCGAGGAACCCGGACACCAGCTTGACGTTGGCATCGGCTTGCGCCGGCTGTCCGTCCCTGGTGTGGATTGAACCGTCCAGGCCTTTGGTCATGTTCTTGAAGTCCGGGTTGACCAGCTTGATGCGGTCGACTTCCGCCATCACGCGAGGGCCTTCGCCCATCGCACGGATGCTGATGGTGCCGTCTTCGCCCACTTCGATCTGCTGCTCGGGCGGCACGGCAATCGGCCCGCCATTGCCCATGACCGGCATGCCGTTGCCGGCGCGCAGCACGCCCAGGGCATCAACGTTCAGGCTGCCGGTGCGCACGTAGCTTTCGCCACCGTCTGGATTCTGCACGGCGATCCAGCCATTGCCTTGCACGGCAACGTCGAGGTCGCGGCCGGTCTCCACCAACGCACCGGGGGAGAAATCCGTGGCCGGGCGTTCAGACAGGGCAAACGCACGCGCCGGAAAGCTGTCACCGAACACCGGCATCGAACGCGCCTGTTCCAGGTCTTTCTGGAAGCCGTTGGTGGAGATGTTCGCGAGGTTGTTGGCATGCGCCTTTTGCGCCAGTGCATTCTGGCTGGCGCCGGTCATTGCCACATAAAGGTACTTGTCCACACTCTTTCCTCTGCATGCCGGACGGTTGCCGCCCCAACCTGTGTTGCGCAGGTTGTAGCAATTTGCAGACCAACTTTCGCGCAGCGACTCAAACCCCTTTGAAACACGGGGTTTGAGGCTAATCAGAGGAAAAATGAACACGGTATCGAAGACGAAAAACCGGCGCGCTTCTGCCGTTTGGTGGCAACACCAATAAACGCTGGCTACCAGCCTTTTACGCCACTCATATCGGGCAACTTGTGGGCAATGCCCTTGTGACAATCGATACACGTTGCCTGGCCGCTGGCCAATGACGTGGAATGCATGTTGGCCGCACGTTTGCTCTGGCGAGTGAAGTCCATGAACTCGAAGTTATGGCAGTTGCGACACTCTCGGGAGTCGTTGGCCTTGAGCCGCGCCCACTCATGTTCGGCCAGTTCCCGGCGCATGCCGAGAAACTTGTCCCGGGTGCTGATCGTGCCGAACAGCTTGCCCCAGACTTCCTTGGACGCCTGCATCTTGCGCGCGATCTTGTGCGTCCACTCGTGGGGGACGTGACAGTCCGGACACGTGGCGCGCACGCCCGAGCGATTGGTGTAGTGAATGGTTTCCTGCAACTCGACAAACACGTTGTCGCGCATTTCGTGGCAGGACGTGCAGAACTTCTCGGTGTTGGTCGCTTCCAGCGCAGTGTTGAACCCACCCCAGAAAATCACCCCGGCGATAAACCCGCCAAGGGTCAGGAAGCCCAGGCTGTAATGCACGCTGGGCCGACGCAATACACCCCAATAATCCTTGAGCAAGGCAAGCAACGATTTCATGGCCTCTCCTCAAGGTTTCGGCTGGCGATTGATTTCGTCTTGCAGCACCTGGTCGATATTCTTGAAACTGTTGTTCACCAGTGGCTTCACGTCTTTCTGCGGTACGTGACACTGGTTGCAGAAGTACCGGCGCGGCGACACCGCCGCCAGTGCCTGGCCGTCACGGTCCATGTAGTGCGTGATGCTGATCATCGGCGCCTGGGTGCGCGCACTGTTGGCGCGACTGTGGCAGGTCAGGCACTTGTTGCTGTTCATGTCGATGGCATAGCCGCGAATGCTGTGGGGGATGGTGGGCGGTTGCTCGGGGTAATTGCGCTCTCGCTTGAGGTCCTTGTTCTCGTCTTCGGCAATGGGCGGTGCCGGCAGCTCCTGGGTCAGGGTCCCACCGACTCGCCGGCCATCCGGCGCCGGTGCATCCAGCGGGTAACCGGGGTCGGCCGCAAATGTCGCGGGCAGCCAGATCAGCAGCGCGGCAAGCAGGGACAGCGAACGAACATTCATCAAAGCGCTCCTTATGCCGTCTTGATCAACTCAATCCTGATCGCGCATTTTTTGTAATCGGTCTGCTTGGAGATAGGGTCCGTCGCATCGAGCGTAACTTTGTTGATCAGCCTGTTGGCGTCGAAGAACGGCACGAACACCAGGCCCTGTGGCGGTTTGTTGCGCCCACGGGTTTCAATTCGGGCACGCATCTCGCCGCGCCGACTGATCAGCTTCACTTCGCTGCCACGCCGGGCATTCAAGGCCTTGGCATCGGCCGGGTGCATGTAGACCAGCGCATCGGGTACCGCTTTGTAGAGTTCTTCGACACGCTGGGTCATGGTCCCGGTGTGCCAATGCTCAAGCACCCGTCCGGTGCTCAACCAGAACGGGAAGTCCGCGTCCGGGGCTTCCGCAGGCGGCTCGTAAGGCAGCGCGAAGATAATTGCTCTCTTGTCGGGGTAGCCGTAGAACTGCACGCCACTGCCCTTCTCGACATAGGGGTCGTAGCCTTCGCGAAAGCGCCACAGCGTTTCCTTGCCTTCGACGACAGGCCAGCGCAAGCCTCGCTCGGAGTGATAACGATCAAAGGGTGCAAGGTCATGACCATGCCCTCGGCCGAACTGGGCATATTCCTCGAACAGGCCTTTTTGCAGGTAGAAACCGAAGTCCTTGGCTTCGTCGTTCTGATAGCCCGCCGCCATTTGCTCCACGGGGAACTGATCGACCTGGCCGTTCTTGAACAGCACCTCGTACAGGGTCTTGCCCTTGAATTGCGGCGAGCTATCCAGCAACTCCGCCGGCCAGACTTCGTCGGTTTTAAAGCGCTTGGAAAACTCGACCAGTTGCCAGAGGTCTGACTTGGCGTCGCCCGGTGCCGAAACCAGCTGATGCCAGAACTGCGTACGCCGCTCCGCGTTGCCGTAAGCACCCTCCTTCTCCACCCACATGGCCGTGGGCAATATCAGATCCGCTGCCTGCGCCGAAACGGTGGGGTACACATCCGACACCACCACGAAGTTCTCGGGGTTGCGCCACCCCGGCAACACTTCCTGCATGATGTTGGGCCCGGCCTGCATGTTGTTGCTGGCCATGGTCCAGTACACATTGAGCACACCGTCTTTAAGCATGCGGCTCTGCTGCACGGCATGGAACCCGACCTTTTCCTTGATGGTGCCCGCCGGCAGTTTCCAGATTTTCTCCGCGGTGGCGCGGTGCGCCGGGTTGGTGACCACCAGGTCGGCCGGCAGCCGATGGGAGAACGTGCCCACTTCCCGCGCCGTCCCGCAAGCCGAAGGCTGGCCCGTCAGCGAGAAAGGACTGTTGCCCGGTTCGCTGATTTTCCCGGTCAGCAGGTGAATGTTGTAGATCAGGTTGTTGGCCCACACGCCCCGGGTGTGTTGGTTGAAGCCCATGGTCCAGAACGAAACCACCTTGCGTTTGGGGTCGGCATACAGTTCGGCCAATGCCTTGAGGCGCTCGGCCGGCACCCCGGTTTCCTTCGCGGTGCGCTCCAGGGTGTAGGGTTTGACGAACGCGGCGAACTGCTCGAAGTCGATGTCGGTCCAGGTGTTCGCCTTGTCGGCGTTCTTGGCCTTCATCTCCAGCGGATTATCAGGGCGCAAACCGTAGCCGATGTCATCCGTGCCTTTGGCGAACTTGGTGTGTCTGCTGACGAAGTCCTGGTTGACCGAACCGCTTTCAATGATGTGGTTGGCGATGTAGTTGAGAATCAGCAAGTCCGTCTGCGGTTTGAACACCATCGGAATGTCGGCCAGTTCAAAACTGCGATGTTCGAACGTGGAGAGCACGGCCACTTTGACATTCGGCTGGCTCAAACGGCGATCGGTGACCCGACTCCAAAGAATCGGGTGCATTTCCGCCATGTTGGAACCCCACAGGACGAATGCATCGGTGACTTCGATATCGTCATAGCAGCCCATCGGTTCATCGATACCAAAGGTGCGCATAAAACCCATGACCGCCGAAGCCATGCAATGACGCGCATTGGGGTCGATGTTGTTGGAGCGGAATCCGGCCTTCATCAACTTGTTGGCCGCATACCCTTCCCAAACAGTCCATTGTCCGGACCCGAACATGGCGACCGATTCCCCGCCTTTGTTCTTCAGTGCCTCCTTGTACTTCAACTCCATTACATCGAACGCCTGCTTCCAGGACACCGGCTGAAACTCGCCCTGCTTGTCATATTGCCCGTTGGTCATGCGCAACAGCGGCTGTGTCAAACGATCGACGCCGTACATGATCTTGGATAAAAAGTAGCCTTTGACACAATTCAACCCGCGATTGACCTCGGCTTTTACATCGCCATGGGTTGCCACCACCTTGTTGTCCTTGGTCGCGACCATGACGCTGCATCCGGTACCGCAAAAACGACAGGGCGCCTTGTTCCACTCCAGGGAAATCATGTCCTGTTCGGTAATCAGGTTAGTGGCAGAGGTAAACACCGGGAGGCCCGCCGCCGCTGCCGCGATCCCGGCCGCCTGGGCTTTGACAAACTCGCGCCGAGTCATAGGCATGGGCTTTCTCCCGTTACATCGAGAATCTCGTGATAGACCAGTGCGGCATTGAGCACGCCTGGCAAGCGGTTGATCTGATCGATTCGCTGCAGAATCTGGCTTTCGTGTTCGGTTTCCAACACAACCACCAGTTTGCCAGCGGGACTTTCCTGATGAAGTTCAACGCCCTTGAGCAAACGCAGGTTGGCTTTAACTGCCTCGAACAAGGCAGGACGGGCATGAACGACCAGACTGGCGATGTGCAGCGACTTTTCCATGACCCGTACTCCCTGTTGAGATAGAGATTGGAATGCCGATCAGTTAGGAGGGCCTGGCGGGCCGAGGAGCATTTGCAGAAACCAGACAAAAAAACCGTATCCACCGACGATCGCCACTGACAACAGTGGAAATAGAACAATGATCAGGAAATAGAACAGGCGAGTTTCTTTGCGAAGTCGCTGGGTAGAGTCATCCATTGATGGCATGGTCAGCACTCCTGCCAAACTGTGAGGAGAAGCATAGATGGCTAAATCGACAAGTTCCATGATTCAGATCAATGGCAGAAGTTTTGGCACTTTAAATGAGAAGTTAAAGCGCCGGATAAATATTCTTGTTCAAGAATCTTTTAAACGATCAAGTTTGCCGATCTCATATTCACGCAACTTGTTGGCAATCGTTGTGTGAGATACACCCAAGCGCTTGCCGAGCAATCGACTACTGGCATGTTCTGAATAAAGCCGTTCCAGCACCGCTTTTTCAAAACGCCCGACTATTTCATCCAGCCCGCCTTCGAGCGAGAAGTCACCCAACGGTTGACGCACGCCGTAATCCGGCAGACGGATATGTTCAGCCTTGACCGTGCCGCCCTCGCACAGGGAAACCGCCTGGAACAGCACGTTTTCCAGTTGGCGCACGTTGCCCGGCCAATGGTAATGACTGAGTCGATCCATGGCCGCCGGCGCCAGTTTGGGTAATGGGCAACCGATCTGCCGACTGGCCTGATCGAGGAAGTGCTCCACCAAGGGCGTCAACCCGTCCAGGCATTCACGCAGCGGCGGGATGTGCAGCGACAGCACGTTCAAGCGATGGTACAGGTCCTGGCGGAACTCGCCGCGAGCACACAGTTCGGACAAATCGACCTGGGTCGCGCAGATCACCCGCACATCCAGATAAACCTCTTCATCACTGCCTACACGCCGGAAGCACCCGTCCTGCAGGAAGCGCAGCAATTTCACCTGCAAGCGCGGGCTCATTTCCCCTACTCCGTCGAGAAAAAGCGTACCGCCCGCCGTCAGCTCCAACAGCCCGAGCTTGCCCTCGGCTCGCGCACCTTCAAAGGCACCGGGGCCGTAGCCGAACAGTTCGGTCTCGGCCATCGACTCCGGCAGGCCTGCGCAGTTGAGCGCCATCAATGGCGATTGCCCACGGGGGCTGGCCAGATGGCAGGCTCGCGCCAGCAGTTCTTTGCCCGTGCCGGTTTCGCCTTCTATCAACAGCGGCGCATCCAGCGGCGCCATACGCCTAGCTTCTCGGACCACGGCGGCCATTACTTTCGAACTTTGAAAGATACTGTCGAAGCCTCGCAATTCCTGCTTGCGCACGTTGTAGATGCGCTCGCCCACGCGGTCGGCTCGGTGCAGCGTGAGCACCGCGCCGGCCATGGCTTCGCTGTCGTCGTGCTCTGATTGCAGTGGCGCGATGTCGGCCAGAAACACGTCACCCTTGACCTTGACCCGCAGCCCGTTGATCCGCGATTTGTTGGCGCGCACCAGTTCCGGCAAGTCGAAGTCTTCGGCGTAGCGCGACAGCGGAATCCCCGGCACCTCGTCGACCCTGACACCCAGTAGCTGCGCGGCCGCACGGTTGGCCGCAACGATAGAGCCGCCCATGTCGATCGACAGCACCGGAAACTCCAGCGCCCCGAGCAACGCATTGAGTTCCATGTGCCGACGCTCGCTGGGCATCAGCCCTACACGCTTGACGCCAAACACTCCGGCAATCGACTCGAACTTCGGACGCAGTGCCTGGAATTGAATGTTGATCAGGTTCGGACAATGCAGATAGATAGCGTTGCCGTGCTCGCCGCCCACTTCACCGCGGGCCACGTTGATTCCGTACTCCACCAGCAGGTTGAGAATGTCGCGCAGGATGCCGATGCGGTTTTGGCAGTGGACTTTGATACGCATGTAAAAGACCTGGATCTGAATGAAAGGGGTGGCATTGAACCTGTAGGAGCCGGCTTGCTGGCGATGACACCCCCAAGGACGCTATCGCCAGCAAGCCGGCTCCTACAAAGCCCCCAGGCAAGCATTTTTCTGTCGGGGCGCTCAGATAGTCGTCAAGATTATGTGACAGGTACAGCGCTTTTCAAACCCGAAAATCTCAGCAACTACGCGACGACCACCGATTCGTAACGAAAACTTTACGATTTTTGAGGATTTTTCCCACACAGTTCGCCGACCACCTGCTGCATCGACGCAATCCTTGGGGTATTTCTAGGTCCATAGCAGCACATAACAAGAACGAATCCCCTAGCAGGAGAGCAGCATGAAGCAGACGCAATACGTGGCCCGCGAGCCCGATGCGCAAGGTTTTATCGACTACCCCGCCGAAGAACACGCGGTGTGGAACACGCTGATCACTCGCCAACTGAAAGTGATTGAAGGGCGTGCGTGCCAGGAGTACCTGGACGGTATCGAAAAACTCGGTCTGCCCCACGACCGCATTCCACAACTGGGCGAAATCAACAAAGTCCTCGGTGAAACCACCGGCTGGCAAGTTGCCCGTGTGCCAGCGCTGATCCCTTTCCAGACCTTTTTTGAATTGCTCGCCAGCAAGCAGTTTCCAGTCGCGACCTTTATTCGTACCCGCGAGGAACTGGATTACCTGCAAGAGCCGGACATTTTCCACGAGATCTTTGGCCACTGCCCGCTGCTGACCAACCCGTGGTTCGCCGAATTCACTCACACCTACGGCAAGCTGGGGCTGCAAGCGACCAAGGAAGAGCGCGTGTACCTGGCGCGCCTGTACTGGATGACCATCGAATTCGGTCTGGTCGACACTCCGCAAGGCCAACGCATCTACGGCGGCGGCATTCTGTCCTCACCAAAAGAGACCGTGTATTGCCTGTCGGATGAGCCTGAACATCAGGCCTTCGATCCGCTTGAATGCATGCGTACGCCTTACCGCATCGACATCTTGCAGCCTCTGTATTTCGCGCTGCCCAATCTCAAGCGCCTGTTCGACCTCGCTCACGAAGACATCATGGGCATGGTCAAGCAAGCGATGCAGATGGGTCTGCGCGCACCGAAATTTCCGCCAAAACCAAAAGCCGCGTGATCCGCCGCTTTTAGAATCAAGTGAGCCTGTCAGAAACCATCGCTTTGCATTAGCGTGGTAGCACTGAGGGCCGATTTCCCAACATTCGATTTCAGGAACACACCATGACCGCACTCACTCAAGCCCATTGCGAAGCCTGCCGCGCCGATGCTCCACAAGTCAGCGACGAAGAACTGCCGGTATTGATCAAGCAGATCCCGGATTGGAACATCGAAGTTCGCGACGGCATCATGCAGCTGGAAAAAATCTTCCTGTTCAAGAACTTCAAACACGCTCTGGCATTCACCAACGCCGTCGGTGAAATCTCCGAGGCCGAAGGTCACCACCCGGGCCTGCTGACCGAGTGGGGCAAAGTCACCGTGACCTGGTGGAGCCACTCGATCAAGGGTCTGCACCGCAACGACTTCATCATGGCCGCGCGCACTGACATCGTTGCCAAGGACGCCGAGGGCCGCAAGTAATGCACTTCGACGCCATCGGCCGCGTGCCCGGCGACCCGATTCTGGGTCTGATGGAGGCCTACGCGCAGGATCCGAACCCACGCAAGTTTGACCTTGGCGTGGGTGTCTATAAGGATGCCCAGGGCCTGACGCCGATTCCTCAGTCAGTGAAACTGGCCGAAGCACGGCTGGTCGAGCGTCAGACCACCAAAACCTACATCGGCGGTCACGGCGAACCGGCGTTCGGCAAGGCGATCAACGAACTGGTGCTCGGCGCCGACTCGACCTTGATCGCCGAGCAACGTGCCGGCGCTACCCAGACACCGGGCGGCACCGGGGCCTTGCGCCTGAGCGCAGACTTTATCGCCCAATGCCTCCCGGGCCGCGGCGTGTGGCTGAGCAATCCGACCTGGCCGATCCACGAAACCATTTTCGCAGCGGCCAAGGTCAAGGTCAGTCATTACCCGTACGTGGGCAGCGATAACCGGCTCGACGTTGAGGGAATGCTGGCGGTACTCAACGAAATCCCCAAAGGCGACGTGGTATTGCTGCACGCCTGCTGCCACAACCCGACCGGGTTCGATCTGTCCCATGAGGATTGGCGCCGGGTGCTGGAAGTGGTGCGCAAACGCGAACTGCTGCCGCTGATCGACTTCGCCTACCAAGGCTTCGGCGATGGCCTGGAACAGGATGCCTGGTCGACCCGGTTGTTCGCCGCCGAGTTGCCGGAAGTGCTGATTACCAGTTCCTGCTCGAAGAACTTCGGCCTGTACCGCGACCGTACTGGTGCGCTGATTGTCTGCGCGAAAAACGCCGACAAACTCACCGACATCCGCAGCCAACTGGCCAACATCGCCCGCAACTTGTGGTCGACCCCGCCGGATCATGGCGCCGCCGTCGTGGCGACCATCCTTGGCGCCCCGGAGCTGAAAAGCCTCTGGGCCGACGAAGTGGAAAGCATGCGCTTGCGCATCGCTCAACTGCGCAGCGGCCTGGTGGAAGCGCTTGAGCCGCATGGCCTACGCGAGCGTTTTGCGCACATCGGGGTACAGCGCGGAATGTTTTCATATACCGGCCTGTCGACGGAGCAGGTGAAAAACCTGCGCGACCACCACAGCGTGTACATGGTCAGCTCCGGTCGCGCCAACGTCGCGGGGATTGATGCCACGCGCCTGGATCTGCTGGCCGAGGCGATTGCCAAGGTTTGCAAATAACCTACAAACACTGCAACACCTTCTGTGGGAGCCAGCCTGCTGGCTCCCACAGAAGGTGTTGTGTTGATCCTTCAGACCTGTCTAGACAACCCCTTCCGTCGAAACAAATAGATATAAAAGTCTGTTTGTCATTTCTCTTGCTGTATCCTGCCCAGGCTTTTTAAAAGCGCGGATCTACCAGATCTATCAACAGACTTAGCGAGGAGCGCAACCATGCACGAGATTCCTAATCTCCCCTTCCCAAGCCTGCACGAACCTGAGCAGACGACCACGCAGCAAGCCGGCGCCCAACAGCCCGAGCCGAAAGAAGCCACTGACAGCCGCCAGGCTGACAGAGAAGACTGAAACACCCGCCGTACAGACCGTGTGGAAAGCGCTAACATGCGCTTTCCACACTGCCTGAACCGAGACCCTGTCCATGACCGATGAATTTAGCGAAGCCCAGGCCAGCGTCCTGATCGGCACCGCCGAGAAAATGATCGAGATCTGGAATCGCCTTTCCCCCGAGAAACAAGCCGCTTTGCTCGCCCGATTTGGTACCCAGGAAAACGCGTTGGCCGCCCTGGTCACTACGCAACTGGTCGCGCCCGCCAAGTCCGAGTGACACCGCCCGGCAAATAGTTTTACTTTTTCCCAACCCACGAACGCTGGCACCGTTATCATAAGCAGCCTATCTAATCCTGCTTTCCCGTGGACCTTTACCCATGTCTGAAAACCAGCGCCCCCTGGCGGTCACGCTGCAAGTTGTATCCATCGTCCTGTTTACCTTTATCGGCTATTTGAACATCGGCATCCCCCTGGCCGTATTGCCCGGTTACGTCCATAGCGACCTGGGCTTCGGTGCCGTGATCGCGGGGCTGGTGATCAGTGTGCAATACCTGGCCACCCTGCTCAGCCGCCCGTATGCCGGGAAAATCATCGACAACAAGGGCAGCAAACTCGCAGTGATGTATGGCTTGGCCGGTTGCGGACTGAGCGGTGTGTTCATGTTGATTTCGGCATGGACGCAAAGCCTGCCGATGCTCAGCCTGATCTGCTTGTTGATCGGCCGTCTGGTACTCGGTAGCGCGGAGAGCCTGGTGGGTTCCGGTTCGATTGGCTGGGGCATCGGCCGGGTGGGCGCGGCGAACACCGCCAAGGTGATTTCCTGGAATGGCATCGCCAGTTACGGCGCACTGGCAATCGGCGCGCCGCTCGGCGTGTGGCTGGTCAGTCAGTTGGGCTTGTGGAGCATGGGCGTGAGCATTGTACTGTTGGCCGTTATTGGCCTGCTGCTGGCCTGGCCGAAAACCGCCGCGCCGATCGTTGTCGGTGAACGTTTGCCGTTCATGCATGTGCTCGGCCGCGTATTGCCCCATGGCTGCGGCCTGGCGCTGGGTTCGATCGGCTTCGGCACCATCGCCACCTTCATCACCCTGTATTACGCCACGCAACACTGGGACAACGCGGTGCTGTGCCTGAGCCTGTTCGGTGCCAGCTTCATCGGCGCGCGCTTGCTGTTCGGCAACCTGATCAACCGCCTCGGCGGCTTTCGCGTCGCCATTGCCTGCCTGTCGGTGGAAACCCTGGGATTGCTGTTGCTGTGGCTGGCACCGGATGCCCATTGGGCACTGGCGGGTGCGGCGCTGAGCGGCTTCGGCTTTTCGCTGGTGTTTCCGGCACTGGGCGTGGAGGCGGTCAACCTGGTGCCGGCGTCCAGCCGTGGCGCAGCCGTCGGCGCCTATTCGCTGTTCATCGACTTGTCGCTGGGGATCACCGGGCCGCTGGCCGGGGCGATTGCGGCCGGGTTCGGGTTCGCTTCGATCTTCCTGTTCGCTGCCTTCGCCGCCTTGAGCGGATTGATGCTGAGCCTTTACCTGTACCGGCAGGCGCCAAAGCAACGCGAAACGCGGGATGTCCGTTAGAAATCGACCTTGCCGCGCCCGGCCTTGATGTTACCGCGCTTGGATTTGGATTCGAGACGACGGGTCTTCGAGCCGAGGGTCGGCTTGGTCGGACGGCGCTTCTTCTCGACCTTGGTGGCACTGAGGATCAACTCGGTCAGCCGCAACAACGCATCGGCGCGGTTCTGCTCCTGCGTCCGGTACTGCTGGGCCTTGATGATCAACACACCGTCGCTGGTGATGCGACTATCGCGCAGCGCCAGCAGCCGCTCCTTGTAGAACTCGGGCAAGGACGACGCCGGAATGTCGAAGCGCAGGTGCACCGCGCTGGAGACCTTGTTGACGTTCTGCCCACCGGCGCCTTGGGCGCGAATGGCCGTCAACTCGATCTCGGCATCCGGCAGATGCACGTTGTTGGAAATCACCAGCATGGAAAAGCGTCCGTGTTCGAGGGCGTTCAGGATACCGCGAATGACGTTCGCAATAGCGGTCATCATGGCGAATCGCTAACATCGGGCCTCGCTGCCAGTCAAATTCATTTACAAATATTGCTCTTAGCCTAGTGAAGAAACGTTTAATTGTTTCGAATAGCCATACTAATCTAGTGGCTCACATCAGCAGGACATGATGATCAATGAACTTTGAAAACATTCGATACTACATCTCAGTGACGTTTTTAGTTTTAGGCTGCTCTGGACTACCAGCTGGAATTATTGCATTCGGAATAAGAAAAATAATTCACATAGATGAAAACCACCTAGACGCCACCTACCTGACAACATATATAATCCTCGTCATTCCTGGTTTGATAATCTACACCCCAAGAATGCGTGGCGTAATATAAGCGAAACTCACACCCTATCACACCACTTCACGACACACATAAGAAGCCTACTCTGAAAGTATCGAATCTATCGTAAAAGCATCAACCATCACTTCAAAAGACAAAGCCAACCTCCCCATTTGATGACAAGCTCGCTCGTAATTAATTGGATCACGCCTGAACAACTCCACCGAACCGGGCTTTGACACCGACCTAAACACCCCAACTACAGAAAGAAACAAGTCCGTTGAGTAGTAAACCATGCCCCCCCCGTTCTTCATCCAACATATCCCTATAAAAATATCTAATAGGCCCAACCGTGCCTAGAGCATTCGGCCCGCGATAAATATTCCCCAAACCTTCGTAGATATTATTAACTCCATGCCCAACCATGAGTCCGCCCGGTATCGAACCAAACCCTGTCGAGCCTACGAAAATCGCGCCCCCTGTCCTCACCTGCATCACCCCTGCCACAACCCCAACACCATTTTGTAGATAGAAACGCGCCTTCGCCGATAAGTCCTCATATTCAGCTGTTATTTCCTGCACGGCTTGCCACGCACTAATAGCCCCTTCATCAACCGCCTGAATTATTTCATCAACATAGGCAGAGACAATCGAGCCAAATCGAAGTCGCGCAAAGCCATCAGGAATATGCGCCATGCCTATGCTGCAACCAACTGCAACCAACTGCAACCAGATCGGAAGCCGATCTGGTTACATCATGAATATCGCAAGGGTCCTCATTCACCTTCATTCCCCCAAGAACTATAGGCACTGGTAGCCCCTGGAACATGCGCCCAGGCAATGTCCCTATAACGAATGGACACTAGCTCTTGCGGCTCAGCGTCATTCATGCGAATTGCGTGGGGAACCTGCAAGCTGATATGAGCGATACGCGCACCTGACAGGTGTATTGAATAGTACCGTTCCTGGCCGCCAACCGAAGAGGTTCGATAAAAATTGATCTTGCAATCAACTTCTTCACCCTCATGCAGCGCACTTGCCAGCAATGGTGATGACTTATCGATACCTTTGGTTATCATGATCGGCATGTGCTTGCCACGCCCACCTGTCACGCTGCCGTCATTACCCGCAAGCATTTCACGTGAATAAGCCAGCACCAGGATTTCATCCTGGTGTCCGATCTGGCATTTGTTGCCGAGAGAATCAAGACCGGAGCAACCGGCAGAAATCAAACCTTGGCGCTTTCCGGTAATGCTCATATAGCTGTGGCTGGCCATACACCCCTCCTTTGTGTTCGGAGAGGCAGCCTAAGACAAAAAGTGAAATATCGGTTGTAGGCTGTTTCTGAATTTGCTGTATGAACCCAGAAACAATCAACCCGACGCATGGCCGGGTTGTTTGTCGAAGCGAGACGCTTACTTCACAGCAGGGGCAGCGCTATTCAATTCGCGTTGCGCAGTGCGCTTGTTCCTGATGCCGTAGCAGATCCACATGAACACCAGCCAAACCGGAATCGCATACACCCAGCGACACGTTTTGCGGAATCAGGTAGTTCAGCAGTAGCGCGATCAGGGTCACGGCAGCTGAGGTCAGGAGGAAAACATGATGAAAGCCATGACCATTACCAGACCCATGACACCATTCGGGGAGAAATCACCGTGGGACCACAGATAACGGCTTGTCATGGAAAACCGGGCAACCAGGCATCGCCAACAGTTAAATTCGTTTACAATAACTGCTCTTGCGTCTACTGATGAAAAGTTGATTTGTCTTGAGTAACCGTACTAATCTTTGGGACTTTATCAGAAGGATATGATAGCTAATGAATCTTGAAAACATTCGATATTACATCTCGGTTACACTTTTAGTTCTGGCCTGCTCCGTCCTTCCTTCTGGAATTATCATGCTCGGGATAAAAGAAATAATTCATTTAGATAAAAGCCACCTAAACATCATCCACGCAACAACATACACACTCCTTGTAATTATCGGTTTAAAGCTCTACACTCCAAGAATGCGGGGCGTGATATAATTAGTACTGAGATTTAGTTAAAACAGCAGCCTCCTGTTTACAGAACCTACTCTGACAGCATCGATTTCATCGTAAGAGCATCAACCAAAACCTCAAAAGATAAAGCCAATTTCCCCATCTGATGATAAGCCCTCTCATAATTAATTGGATCACGCCTGAACAACTCAACCGATCCTGGCTTTGAAACCGGTCTAAACACACCGATAGCAGAAAGAAGCAAGTCCACGGAGAAGTAAAACATGTCCCCCTCGCTATCATCGAATATGGCCCTATAGCCCCCCTAACAGGCCCAACCGTGCTTGGAGCATCCGGTCCGCGATAAATATTCCCCAAACCTTCATAGATATTATTAACACCATGCCCCACCATCAGCCCCCCCGGAACAGCACCTAGTGCTCCTGGGCTGCCAATGACCAAAACACCCGTCCTGATCTGCATCGCCCCAGCCACAACCCCAACACCATTTTGAAGATAAAAGCGCGCCTTAGATGACAAGCCCTCGTATTCGGCTCTTATTTCCTCCAACGCTTGCCAAGCGCTAATAACCCCCTCATCAACCGCCTGAATAACTTCATCAACATAGGCAGAAACCATCGAACCAAATCGAAGTCGCGCAAAGCCATCAGGAATATGCGCCAGGCCTATGCTGCATCCAAGTGCAACCAGATCGGAAGCCGACCTGGTGACGTCGTGAATATCGCAAGCCCCTTCATTCACCCTCATTCCCCCCAAGTACTATAAGCACTTGTGGCGCCTGGAACATGCGCCCAGGCAATGTCCCTATAACGAATGGACACTAGCTCTTGCGGCTCAGCGTCATTCATGCGAATCGCGTGGGGAACCTGCAAGCTGATATGAGCGATACGCGCCCCGGTCAGGTGTATTGAGTAATACCGTTCCCGACCGCCCACCGAAGAGGTTCGATAAAATTGATCTTGCAATCAACCTCTTCTCCCTCATGCAGCGCACTGGCCAGCAAGGGTGACGACTTGTCGATGCCTTTGGTAATCATGATAGGAAGGTGCTTGCCGCGCCCACCTGTCACGCTGCCGTCATTACCCGCAAGCATTTCACGTGAATAAGCCAGCACCAGGATTTCATCCTGGTGTCCGATCTGGAATTTGTTACCGAGAGAATCAAGACCGGAGCAACCGGCAGAAATCAAACCTTGGCGCTTTCCGGTAATGCTCATATAGCTGTGGCTGGCCATACACCCCTCCTTTGTGTTCGGAGAGGCAGCCTAAGACAAAAAGTGAAATATCGGTTGTAGGCTGTTTCTGAATTTGCTGTATGAACCCAGAAACAATCAACCCGGCGCATGGCCGGGTTGTTTGTCGAAGCGAGACGCTTACTTCACAGCAGGGGCAGCGCTATTCAACACGCGTTGCGCACTGCGCTTGTTCTTGATGCCGTAGCAGACCCACATGAACACCAGCCACACCGGAATCGCGTACACCGATGTCTGGATCCCCGGAATCAACAGCATCACGCCGAGGATGAACACCACGAACGCCAGGCAGACATAGTTGCCGTACGGGTACCACAGGGCCTTGAACAGCGGCGTCTGTTTGGTCTTGTTCATGTGCTGGCGGAACTTGAAGTGCGAGAAGCTGATCATCGCCCAGTTGATCACCAGGGTGGCTACCACCAGCGACATCAGCAGTTCCAGAGCGTTTTGCGGGATCAGGTAGTTCAGCAGTACCGCGATCAGGGTCACGGCGGCCGAGGCCAGGATCGAACGCACCGGCACGCCGCGCTTGTCGATCTTCGCCAGGCCCTTCGGCGCATCACCCTGCTCGGCCATGCCCAGCAGCATGCGGCTGTTGCAGTAGGTGCCGCTGTTGTACACCGACAGCGCCGCGGTCAGGACCACGAAGTTGAGGATGTGCGCGGCAGTATTGCTGCCCAGCATCGAGAATACTTGCACGAACGGGCTGCCGCTGTAGGAATCACCCGAGGCGTTGAGGGTGGTCAGCAGGCTGTCCCATGGCGTCAACGACAGCAGGATCACCAGGGCACCGATGTAGAAAATCAGGATCCGATAGATCACCTGGTTGATGGCTTTCGGGATCACGGTTTTCGGTTTGTCGGCTTCGGCTGCGGTGAAACCGAGCATTTCCAGGCCACCGAAGGAAAACATGATGAACGCCATGGCCATCACCAGACCGCTGACACCGTTCGGGAAGAAGCCACCGTGGGCCCACAGGTTGCTGACCGCTGCTTGCGGGCCGCCATTACCGCTGACCAGCAGGTAGCTGCCCAGGGCAATCATGCCGACGATCGCCACGACCTTGATGATCGCGAACCAGAACTCGGCCTCGCCAAACACTTTGACGTTGGCCAGGTTGATGGCGTTGATCAGCACGAAGAAGCCCGCTGCCGAGACCCAGGTCGGAATGTCCGGCGCCCAGTAGTGGATGTACTTGCCGACGGCTGTCAGCTCGGACATGCCCACCAGAATGTACAGAATCCAGCAGTTCCAGCCAGACAGGAAACCGGCAAAGCCGCCCCAGTACTTGTGCGCGAAGTGGCTGAAGGAACCGGCCACTGGATCTTCGACGATCATTTCGCCCAGCTGGCGCATGATCATGAAGGCGATAAAGCCGCAGATGGCGTAACCAAGGATCATCGAAGGACCGGCGGATTTCAGTACCCCGGCCGAGCCGAGAAACAAACCGGTACCAATCGCGCCACCGAGGGCGATCAGTTGAATGTGGCGATTTTTCAGGCCGCGTTTCAGCTCGCCTGATTGCGGGTTTTGTCCACTCATGAAAAGGGTCTCACGCAAGGTTTGATGATGTTCAGAAAACGTTGCTGCTTGGCAAAGACATCAAGCGGCACCGATCAAACCCCAGCGCAGGCACCAGGAGTTCAGCGTATTTACAACGGTCATACGTCACCTGTTTGTTTTTATCTGTGACGAAATCGAACCCGATACGCTTGTGGCGCAGCGGAGTGAACAAGGCGGATAGCCTTGAGGTTTGCGCAGATGCGCAGGAGGTCACAGGTAAAACGCGGCGCATTGTACACCTGTAACCCCCTGCTGCCAGACCCGCTGGACAAGCGTGTCTATGGCCGGGATTGCCTGTGTCCGCCCCGAGAGGCTCGGGCGGCTGCAAATACGGGGTCTGACCCTTGCGGATCATTGACGCAGGCGGCAGAAAAAATGCACCTCGCGGAGAACGGGAAACGGATTGCGGCGTTCATTGCGCCTCCTTTTTGTTATGCACCTGCACGACAGGCATGGCGCGCATGACACCCTGACTGGAGCGGTGAAACAAGCGGGCTAGAGGGCTGGAAGGAGGTTTGAAGGCTTTGACATGTAAGAGTTTTCTTACGGAGCTAAGCCATTGGCCAATTTACGGGGTTACCCCGGAGATTTTGTCAGGATTTCTTTACGCGGCGTAAATTCTTGTTTCCACACTGGATTGCGCGGCGAGGCCACTGACGCCATCGCGAGCAAGCTCGCTCCTACAGCGGACCGAAGTGCTTGATGGAAATATGATGCCTTGCAGGAGCGAGCCTGATCGCAAAGGCGCCCTCAATAACAACACAGTCATAAAAGCCGGTCCAAAAAAAAGCCAACCCGAAGGTTGGCGTTTTCATGAAGCGCTCAGCCGATTACTCCGGCTTGCGACGACCAAAGCCCGGACGCTGACCGGAGCCGGCCGGTGCGCCACGGCGTTTGCCCGAAGGCTTGTCACCGTCGACCAGGCTGATGCCCGGACGCTTCGACGCCGGCTTGGCCGGGCGCTTGGTATCGGCCGGACGATCCGCCACCGGCGTACCACGGCTCTCACCACGCTCGGTGCGGCCATTGGCCGGACGCGGTGTGCGTGGGCCGCGCTCGCCGTCCTGACGGGCGGCTGGTTTGCGGGCTGGACGCTCGCCTTCGATCTGCGGCTCACGATTTGCACGTGGCGCAACTGGAGCAGCCGGGCCACCAGCAGCGGGACGCAAGGTACGCACGCGCTCGGTCTTGCCCATTGGACGCGACGATTTACGCTGCATCCGGTCCAGCTTGTCTTTGCTCTTGGCGTTCATCTGCGGCATCGCGACCGGCGTCAGGCCGACCTCGGCACTCAGAATGTCGACTTCGTACTGGCTCATTTCGCGCCAGCGACCCATCGGCAGGTCAGAGTTGAGGAACACCGGACCGAAACGCACACGCTTCAGACGGCTCACCACCAGGCCCTGGGATTCCCACAGGCGACGCACTTCGCGGTTACGACCTTCCATCACCACGCAGTGATACCAGTGGTTGAAACCTTCGCCGCCTGGCGCCTGCTTGATGTCGGTGAACTTGGCCGGGCCGTCTTCAAGGACTACACCAGCCTTCAAACGCTCGATCATCTCGTCATCGACTTCGCCACGCACACGTACCGCGTATTCACGGTCCATTTCGTAGGAAGGGTGCATCAGGCGGTTGGCCAGCTCACCGTCGGTGGTGAACATCAGCAGACCGGTGGTGTTGATGTCCAGACGACCGATGTTGATCCAGCGACCCTCTTTAGGGCGCGGCATCTTGTCGAACACGGTCGGACGGCCTTCCGGGTCGACGCGGGTGCAGATTTCGCCATCGGGCTTGTTGTACATGATCACGCGGCGGACCGACTCGGCGGCCTCTTCGCGCTTGATCACCTTGCCATCGATGGTGATGGCGTCGTGCATGTCGACACGTTGACCAAGGGTGGCGTCTTTGCCGTTGACCTTGATGCGGCCATGACTGATCCAAGCTTCCACGTCACGGCGCGAGCCGACGCCGATACGGGCGAGGACTTTCTGCAGTTTTTCGCCTGCTGGGCCGATTTCCTGGTCGTCTTTCTGGTCTTTGATACTCATCTGGGCACCTCCCGGTGTGGTCTGTTCAGGCGTTGCCTGAAGCGATGTAAATCTGGGTTCCTGGGCGAGGGATCGCCGAAGGGTCGCGAATCATACGCGCATGAGGGCGTTTGCGCATCAGAGACTAGCTGATCGAGGCAAGGTTATTTGTTTTTCCGCCGGTCGGTGATCGCGAGCCTTTGTAGGAGCCGGCTTGCTGGCGATGGCATCACCGCGGTCCTTCACAGACACCGCGTTGGCCGCATCGCCAGCAAGCCGGCTCCTACAGGGTTGTGGTCAGTCTTCGAATTCGCGGCGTTCGGCTTCGATGGCTTCGGCCAGTGCCCGGGCTTCGGCCTCTTCGTCCGAAAGCTCTGGCTCGGGTTTCGGTTGTTCGAGGGCGGCAACGGCGGCCAGGAGTTTTTCCCGGGCCTCGGCAACGCCGAGGATGTCGTCTTCCTGCTCCGGTTCAATTTCCGGGGCTGGCTCGCCTTCCGGTTCAGGCTTGGGCTGTGCCACTTCGACGTCTGGTTCGACATCCGAAGTTTCCGAATCGAATTCAGGCGACACACTGTCACGCAACAAATCATCGAAGTCGGTCTTGATCCCCTCCTCCATACTGTCCAGTTCCTGAAGCAGCGTATGGAAACTGGTTTCTTCCTTTGGCTCTCCAGGCTCGGGGCTGGCATCGGCCAGCGCTTGCAGAGCGGCGGGCACCGGCGCGTCGTCGAAATCGAGCACCGGATCGGGTTCCAGTTCGCGCAGTTCGGCCAGCGGCGGCAGGTCGTCGAGGTTCTTCAGGTTGAAGTGATCGAGAAACGCTTTGGTGGTGGCGAACATTGCCGGTTTGCCGGGCACGTCTCGGTAACCGACGATGCGGATCCACTCGCGCTCCATGAGCGTCTTGACGATGTTGCTGTTGACCGCCACGCCCCGCACGTCTTCGATTTCACCCCGGGTGATCGGCTGGCGATAGGCAATCAGCGCCATGGTTTCGAGCATGGCCCGGGAGTAGCGTTGCGGACGTTCTTCCCACAGACGCCCGACCCACGGCGAGAATTTTTCGCGGATTTGCAGGCGATACCCCGAGGCCACTTCCTTGAGTTCGAAAGCACGGCCGTCGCAGGACTTGGCCAAAATCGTCAGGGCCTTCTTGAACACCGGTGGCTCCGGCCGCTCGGCTTCTTCAAAGAGTTCGAACAGGCTTTCCAGGGATTGCGGCTTTCCCGAGGCCAACAGAAAGGCTTCAAGCAATGGCGCCAGCTCGCGGGGTTCACTCAGGTTCATGATTCAACTCGTTATTCGGCTCGGGCCCGCACGTGGATCGCTGCGAACGGCTCATTCTGCACCAGCTCGACCAAAGATTCCTTGACCAGTTCGAGAATCGCCATAAAGGTCACGACCACCCCCAAGCGTCCCTCTTCAGCGGTGAACAGCTCGACAAACGGCACGAAACCGCCGCCCTTGAGCCGCTCCAGAACATCGCTCATGCGTTCGCGCGTCGACAGCGCCTCGCGGCTGACCTGATGGCTTTCGAACATGTCGCCACGGCGCAGGACCTCGGCCATGGACAGCAACAGCTCCGACAGGCGCACATCGGGCAACAGCTTGCGTGCCCGGGCTTCAGGGGCGTCGAGCCTGGGCACCACCACATCACGACCGACTCGACTGAGGCCATCGATGCCTTCGGCTGCCGCCTTGAAGCGTTCGTATTCCTGCAAGCGGCGGATCAGTTCGGCGCGCGGATCGTCTTCTTCTTCCTCAATGGTTTCAGCCCGTGGCAACAGCATTCGCGACTTGATTTCGGCCAGCATCGCGGCCATCACCAGGTACTCAGCCGCCAGTTCGAGGCGCACCGACTGCATCAACTCGACATAGCCCATGTACTGGCGGGTGATTTCCGCCACCGGAATGTCGAGGATGTTGATGTTCTGCTTGCGAATCAGGTACAGCAGCAGGTCGAGCGGGCCTTCAAAAGCTTCGAGAAAGACTTCCAGCGCATCCGGCGGGATGTACAGGTCCAGCGGCATTTCCAGGACCGCCTGGCCATAGACCATGGCGAAGGGCAGTTCTTGCTGGGCACCGGCCTGACTGTCGACGGGCTCTACAGCAGACATCTACGCCTCGGCCATGAAAGGCGCAGGGTCGCCGCAACCGACACGAATGACTTCAGGCTCGCCGTCGGCAAGGTTGATCACGGTAGACGCCTTGATACCACCGAAACCGCCGTCGATGATCAGGTCAACCTGATGTTCCAGGATCTGACGCATTTCGTAAGGGTCGGTCAACGGGTCGGTATCACCGGGCATGATCAGGGTCACGCTCATCAGCGGCTCACCGAGCTCTTCAAGCAGCGCCAGGGCAATCGGATGGCTCGGGACACGCAGGCCGATGGTGCGCTTTTTCGGATGCAGCAGCAGCCGCGGAACTTCGCGGGTGGCATTGAGAATGAAGGTATACGGCCCCGGCAGGTGCGCCTTGAGCAGACGGAATGTGCCGGTATCGATTTTGGCAAACAGGCCGAGTTGTGACAGATCGCAGCAAATCAGCGCAAAGTTATGCTTTTCATCCAGCCCGCGCAAACGGCGCACGCGCTCGACGGCGACTTTATCGCCGATCTGGCAACCAATGGCGTAGGACGAGTCAGTAGGATAAACCACCACCCCGCCGCTGCGAATGATCTCGACCGCCTGTTTGATCAGGCGCGCTTGCGGGTTTTCCGGATGAATCTGGAAAAATTGACTCACATTCTCTACCTGTTCAGACGGCGGCAATAACTGGGTCATGTTTGAATCGACACCAAAGTGGCGGCAAATCCTCTGGGAGCGGGCGATATTCACCGATCTCTGACCAGCCCCCCGGGCCATGGAAATCACTGCCGGCGCTGACCAGCAGACCGAACTCACGGGCCAGAATGGCCAGGCTGCCCACTTGCTCGGCAGGCTGATAACCATTGACCACTTCGATGGCATGGCCCCCTGCTTGAATATAGTCGGCAATCAGGCGACGACGCTTGCTGCGGGTGAATTCGTAGTGCCAAGGATGGGCAAGACTGACCCAGGCCTTGGCCGCGCGCAGGGTTTCGACAGTGTCTTCCAGCGTCGGCCAGTGTTGCTTGACGTCGCCCAGTTTGCCGGCGCCCAGCCATTTGCGAAATGCTTCGGCGCGATCCTTGACGTAACCTTCGCGCACCATCCAGTCGGCAAAGTGCGGGCGGGCCGGTGCGTTGCCGCTGTCGCCCAGTTCCTGTTGTATTGACCGGGCACCTTCCAGCGCCCCCGGCATGCCTTTGAGCGCTAGTTTTCGGCTGATTTCTTCGGATCGCAACCAGCGGCCATCGTGCAATCTGGCGATCGCTTCGACCAGCGGCGCGGCGTTGACGTCGAAACCATAGCCGAGCACGTGGATGGTCGCGCCGCCCCAGGTGCAGGACAATTCGACGCCGTTGACCAGTTGCATCCCCAGCGCATTCGCCGTTTCCCGGGCTTCGGCGAGGCCTTCGAGGGTGTCGTGATCGGTCAAGGCCAGGACTCGCACGCCTTTCTCGAACGCACGCGCAACCAGAACCGCAGGCGCCAGGGCGCCATCGGAGGCCGTGCTATGGCAGTGCAAATCAACATTCACAGGGCTTTGTAACCTCAAATCAGCTGGCGCTATCGCGCGCCCATATGTTTGTTATTATGCCGCCACATCCTGCTTCTGGCTGCCACTGTGAAACAATTCATCGATTTCATCCCGCTCCTGCTGTTTTTCATCGTCTTCAAAATCGATCCACGGGTCGTCGACATTGCCGGCCACGAGGTAACTGTAGGCGGTATTTACAGCGCCACGGCAATGCTGATCATCAGTTCGCTGGTGGTGTATGGCACGCTGTTCATCAAACAGCGCAAGCTGGAGAAGAGCCAATGGCTGACGCTGATTGCCTGCCTGGTCTTCGGCAGCCTGACCCTGGCCTTCCACAGCGAGACCTTCCTGAAATGGAAAGCCCCGGTGGTCAACTGGCTGTTTGCGCTGGCGTTCATCGGCAGTCACTTCATCGGTGACAGCCTGCTGATCAAGCGCATCATGGGTCACGCGCTGACCCTGCCGGAGCCGGTCTGGACGCGCCTGAACATCGCCTGGATCGTATTCTTCCTGTTTTGCGGTGCCGCCAACCTGTTTGTCGCGTTCACCTTCCAGAGCTACTGGGTCGACTTCAAGGTCTTCGGCAGCCTAGGCATGACTTTGCTGTTCCTGGTCGGCCAGGGCATTTACCTGTCCCGCCATCTGCACGATGCCGATACCACAACGCCTAAAACCGAGGACTGACATGCTTTACGCAATCATTGCCACAGACGTCGCCAACTCCCTGGAAGCCCGCCTGGCCGCACGGCCTGCACACCTGGAGCGCCTGCAGGCGCTCAAAGGTGAAGGTCGCATCGTATTGGCCGGTCCACACCCGGCGATCGACAGCAATGATCCAGGTGCAGCAGGTTTTACCGGCAGCCTGATCGTCGCCGAATTCGATTCCCTGAGCGCCGCACAAGCCTGGGCCGACGCGGATCCGTACATCGCCGCAGGCGTCTACGCCAACGTTCTGGTCAAGCCGTTCAAGCAAGTCCTGCCGTAACCCCCCTCTACGCGGTGAACCTTATTGGTTCATCGCGTTCTCAATCGCTCATTATTCTCGTTTGCCGGCCGACAACTTGCCCAATACTCGTATTGGAATCAGGAGTCGCGATGCGCAAGGGTCCGTTGTGTCTGATGTTGGTCACGTTGTCGATCGTGGCACCCGCCCACGGTGAAGAAAGCACCGAGGGCGGCAATTCCACGCCGCTGTCCCTGAGCGCCGGCAGCCAGATCAATGAGTTGCAGCAACGCTTGAAAGACAGCGAGCGGCAACGGGAAGAACTGAGCAAACAACTGCAAAATGCCGATGGCGAACGCGAAAGCGCTCAACTGGCCCGGATGCGCCAAGAGAACCAGCGCCTGAAGCTGCAACTCAAGGAAACCCAGGCCGGCAGTTCAATTCCGCGCTTGCTGACCGATCAGCAACAATGGTTCGTGATCGGCGCCGGTGTAGCGCTATTGGCGCTGCTCTGCGGTATCTTCGCCAGTGGGGCAAGTCGAAAACGTCGACAATGGCTAAATTGAGTGAGTCATGAGCGAGCTGTTACTGATTGATGATGACCAGGAGCTGTGTGAGCTCCTGAGCAGTTGGCTGAGCCAGGAAGGATTTCAGGTTCGCGCCTGCCACGATGGCCAAAGTGCCCGACGTGCGCTGGCGCAAACCTCCCCGGCGGCCGTGGTGCTGGATGTGATGTTGCCCGACGGCAGCGGCCTGGAACTGCTCAAGCAGTTGCGCGGGGATCACCCGGATTTGCCGGTGCTCATGCTCTCGGCCCGGGGTGAACCGCTGGACCGTATCCTCGGACTGGAACTGGGCGCCGATGATTACCTGGCCAAACCCTGCGACCCGCGAGAACTGACCGCCCGCTTGCGTGCCGTGTTGCGCCGCAGCCATCCGGCGGCAGTGTCCAGCCAGATTGAACTGGGAGATTTGTGCTTCAGCCCGGTGCGCGGCGTGGTCAGCATCGATCAACAGGAATACACCCTCACCGTCTCCGAAAGCCGCCTGCTGGAAGCCTTGCTCAAGCAACCCGGCGAGCCCCTGGACAAACAGGAGCTGGCGCAAATCGCCCTCGGCCGCAAGCTGACCCTGTACGACCGCAGCCTGGACATGCACGTCAGCAACCTGCGCAAAAAAATCGGCCCGCACGCCGATGGCCGACCGCGCATCGTTGCCCTTCGCAGTCGCGGTTACTACTACAGCCTCTGACGAAACACGCCCCCTGTAGGAGCTGGCTTGCCAGCGAAGCTTTCGGTGGCCTCAAGGCCCCTTCGCCAGCAAGCCGGCTCCTACAGGGTTGTTTGTCAGGGACATAGAAAACCATCTTTACCCAAGCCTTACACTCCGCTGACCGCCGCTGACCTTGATCTCCGTATTCTGTACTCATCCGGAACGTACCGGGAATGAAACAAGGAGATACACCATGCGCAAGACTCTTATCGCTCTGATGTTCGCTGCCGCCCTGCCGACTGTTGCCATGGCCATGCCTGAAGGCGCAGGCCCGATGGATGGATCGATGGACGGTTCGCGCCATGGCGGTCAGATGCACGGTATGCACGGCAAAGGCCCGTACAGCCAGCTGGACCTGAGCCGCGAACAGCGTGAGCAGATCCGCAAGATCATGGGCGAGCAGATGCACGAGCGTAAGCAAGTGGTCGACAAATACCTGGAGAAACTCTCGCCAGCGGATCAGAAAGCCTTGAAAGACGAGATGGCCGCGAACCATAAGAAAGCAGAAGCGGATGTGCGCGCCCTGCTGAAGCCGGACCAACAGAAGAAGTTTGACGAAATCCAGAAAAAGCAGGCTGAACGTCGCGCTGAATGGGCTGAATTCAAAGCGTGGAAAGCGCAACAACCGCAAAAGGCGCAATAATGCGTTAAACCCGGACCCGACGGCTACACGCCGTTGGGTCTGACAGCTTCAGAAAAAGGAACTGTAGGAGCGAGCTTGCTCGCGATGGCGTTTTTTCAGTCACATCGATATTGAATGTGCCGACGCTATCGCGAGCAAGCTCGCTCCTGCATTGGAATGTGTTTGCTTGAGGATTTTCTGTGCGTTCATTGTTCTGGCGTATTCTGGCCAGCTTCTGGCTGGCCATCGCTCTGGTCGCGGGGCTGTCCATTCTGCTCGGGCACATGCTCAATCAGGACGCATGGATTCTCAGCCGCCACCCGGGCCTCAACACCTTGGCCGAACAGTGGACGCAAACCTACGAATCCCAGGGTGAGGAAGCCGCTCAGGACCTTCTTCAGCAACGCAAACGCCAGTACCACATCGACGTTCAGGTGCTCAACGAAAGTGGCGACCCGGTGGTGCGCGGTACGTTCCCGCGTCGCGCCGCAGCGTTCGAAGCGCGGCAAAACAATGAAGACCGACGCCTGCCATGGCGGCGCCTGACCGATGAATTCACCAGCGAAAAAACCGGTGACACCTACCTGCTGATCTACCGCATCCCCCACCCCGAACTGGACGCCTGGCACCGTGAGAGCCTGCTTTGGCCGTTGAGCGCATTGGGTATCGCGTTGGTGGTACTGACCCTGTTCAGTCTGCTGGTGACCTTTTCCATCACCCGCCCACTGAGCCGTCTGCGTGGCGCGGTGCATGACCTTGGCCAAACCACCTATCAGCAAAACAGCCTGGTGAAACTGGCCAACCGCCGCGATGAATTTGGCGTGCTGGCCAACGACTTCAACCGCATGGGTGCACGCCTGCAAAGCCTGATCGGCAGCCAGCGGCAATTACTGCGCGATGTGTCCCACGAACTGCGTTCTCCCCTCGCCCGCCTGCGCATCGCCCTGGCGTTAGCCGAACGGGCCAACCCACAGGAACGCGAACAACTCTGGCCCCGCCTGACCCGCGAATGCGATCGCCTCGAAGCGCTGATCAGCGAAATCCTGGTGTTGGCGCGGGTCGATTCCGACAACGCGAGTGCGGAAGAGGTGGACCTCAATGCCTTGCTCAATACGCTGCAAAAGGATGCGCAACTGGGCTCGCCAGATCAGTTGGTTCATCTCGAAGCCGAGCAGCAACTGAACCTCAAGGGTTGGCCGACCATGATCGAACGGGCGGTGGACAATCTTTTGCGCAATGCATTGCGCTTCAACCCGGTGGGGGGGCTACCGATTGAGATGCAGGCGTTGCGCCATGGCGATCGCATTGTGGTAACCGTGCGCGACCATGGGCCAGGGGTTAACGCCGAGCACCTGAATCAGCTCGGTGAGCCGTTCTACCGCGCTCCGGGCCAGACGGCGGGTGGCCATGGCCTGGGGCTGGCCATTGCGCGCCGTGCTGCGGAACGGCATGGCGGCACCCTGGTGCTGGCCAATCACCCTGAGGGCGGGTTTATTGCGAGCCTGGAGTTGCCGTTAGTGCCCGGAGCCATCGCTGCGTTGTAAGCGCCGTGGCGATGCAAAAAAGATCTGTTGATCTTTAGGCTTTATTACCGGGCCAGGCGCTGACGAACTCGGCCAAGTCGACCTTCTCGGCCACTCGCGGTTCTTTCTGCGGTGTACCGAGATACAGGAAAGCAATCACCTCCTCCCCTTCTGCCAATCCCAAACCTTTGGCCACATGCGGCGAATAGGCCAGGTCACCGGTACGCCATACCGCCCCTATACCCTGTGCGTACGCCGCCAGCAAAATCCCGTGCGCCGCACAACCCGCCGCCAACAGTTGCTCGGACTTCGGGTATTTGACGTGATCCTGCACGCGAGCAATCACCACCACCACCAATGGCGCCCGCAACGGACCGTTGCGCGCTTTGTCGATGGCCGCTTCGGAGACTTCGCTGTCCTGCAGTTTCGCCGCTTCAGCAAGCAACTCGCCCATCTGCTCACGCGCCGCACCCTCCACCGTCAGGAAGCGCCAGGGTTGCAAATGGCCGTGGTCCGGTGCCCGCATGGCGGCGGCAAACAGCACTTCACGCTGCTCGGCGGTCGGTGCCGGATCAAGCAATCGTGGAACGGAAACACGGTTGAGCAAAGCGTCGAGAGCCTGCATCGGCCACCTCCTGAAAAATTTGTGCGGCTATTCTAGCTGTAACTACCATCGCAGTGCGGTTTACATGGCCTGCCCCGCGGGTAGAATGGCGCCCTTCCTCATTTCAGCCGAGCGGACCTCATGGCGTTGCCGACCTTACGGATCATTGGTTTCATCATCGGCATCTTCCTGATTACGCTGGCAATCGCCATGGTCGTACCCATGGCCACGCTGGTCATCTTTGATCGCACCAGCGACCTGCCCTCGTTTCTCTGGGCCAGCATGATCACCTTTGTCGCCGGTTTGGCGCTGGTGATTCCGGGGCGCCCCGAACACATACATTTACGCCCGCGCGACATGTACCTGCTGACCGTGAGCAGTTGGCTGGTGGTGTGCATCTTTGCTGCGCTGCCGTTTCTATTGACTCAGCACATCAGCTACACCGACTCCTTCTTTGAAAGCATGTCCGGCATTACCGCCACCGGTGCGACCGTGCTCAACGGCCTGGACACCATGTCCCCCGGCATCCTGATGTGGCGCTCGTTGCTGCACTGGATCGGCGGCATCGGCTTTATCGGCATGGCGGTCGCGATTCTGCCGCTGTTGCGTATCGGTGGCATGCGGCTGTTCCAGACCGAATCGTCGGACCGTTCGGAAAAAGTCATGCCCCGTTCGCACATGGTGGCGCGCCTGATCGTGGCAGCCTATGTCGGCATTACCATTTTCGGCAGCCTGGCGTTCTGGTGGGCCGGGATGAGCCCGTTCGATGCGATCAACCACGCGATGTCGGCGATTTCCACCGGCGGTTTCTCCACCTCCGACCAGTCTTTGGCCAAGTGGCCGGAGCCTGCGGTGCATTGGGTGGCGATCGTCATCATGATTCTCGGTGCCCTGCCGTTCACCCTGTACGTCGCCATGTTGCGGGGCAACCGTCGGGCTCTGATCAAGGACCAACAGGTGCAGGGTTTGCTCGGTATGTTGCTGGTGACCTGGCTGGTGCTCGGCACCTGGTACTGGTGGACCACCCAGATGCATTGGCTGGACGCGCTGCGGCATGTGGCGCTGAACGTGACGTCAGTCGTAACCACGACCGGCTTTGCGCTGGGGGACTACAGCCTGTGGGGTAATTTCTCGTTGATGCTGTTCTTTTATCTAGGCTTTGTCGGCGGTTGCTCGGGATCGACCGCTGGCGGGATCAAGATTTTCCGCTTCCAGGTCGCCTATATCCTGCTCAAGGCCAACCTTAACCAGCTGATTCACCCGAGGGCGGTGATCAAGCAAAAGTACAACGGCCACCGGCTCGATGAAGAGATCGTGCGGTCGATCCTGACCTTTTCGTTCTTTTTCGCCATCACCATCTGCGTGATCGCACTGCTGCTGTCGCTGCTCGGCGTGGACTGGATGACCGCTTTGACCGGCGCGGCCAGCACCGTATCCGGCGTCGGCCCGGGCTTGGGCGAAACCATCGGCCCGGCAGGCAACTTCGCCACCCTGCCGGACGCCGCCAAATGGATTCTCTCGTTCGGCATGCTGCTGGGCCGACTGGAGATCATTACTGTGTTTGTGCTGTGTATTCCGGCATTTTGGCGTCATTGATCGCCGCAGGTGCCTGCAATAGCCGCATCCGGTACTCGCCGGGCGTGGCGTCGAACCAGCGGCGGAAGGCGCGGAAGAAATTGCTCGGATCGGCGAAACCCAGCAGATAGGCAATTTCCAGCAAGGTCATGTTCGGTTGCGCCAGATACTGCTCGGCCAATTCGCGTCGGGTATCGTCGAGCAACACCTGGAAGCTCGTGCCCTCTTCCTGCAAACGACGCTGCAAGGTTCGCTGGGACAAATGCAGCGTCTGCGCCACGGCGTCGCGCTTGGGTTCCCCTTGAGGCAACAGACGACACAACACCTGCCGCGCCTTGTGGGTCACGCGGGTTTCCGAGAAGCGCGCCAGGTATTCACCGGCAAAACGGTCATGCAGTAACGCCATGGCCTCGTTGGCCGTCGGTAACGGTGCTTCCATGTCCGAACGCTCGAAGATCAGCGCATCGTACGGTGCGTTGAACACCAGAGGCGCATGAAAGGCCTGCTTGTAAGGTTCCAGATTGGCCGGTTGATCACCCTGAACCAACACTTTGCGCGGCTGCAATGTCCGCCCCGTTAGCCAGCCGCACAGGGCCAGCGCGCAGGCCAGCGAAGCTTCTGCACTTTGTCGGGTAGGCGGTAGATGATCACCATGCACCGTCAGAATCAGCGCGTAGCCATCATCAAGCAGTTTGAAACTCAGGTCGGCACTTTCGGCGATAATGCGCTGAAAACGCACCAGACGCCGGAAGCCCTCGGCCAGGGTCTGACTGGACATCAAGGCGTAGCCTGCCACGTGGAATTGCGCAGGCCGCACCACCTTGCCCATGTTCAGGCCGATCGCCGGGTTACCCGACAAATCGACCGCGCGCTGCCACAGCCGCGTCATGGAATCCTGCGGGAAGCGCGCATCCGGATCATCCAGTGCCGCGTAGTCGAGCCCTAGCTGCTTGAACAAAACCCGACAATCCAGGCCGTCCATTTCCAGTGCTTTGACAATTCCCATCGCCCAGCTTGCAGAAGTCGTTCGTTCGCTCATGGCGTTTTCTGTCTTGGTGAGCCGTCTCGTCGCGGCTGATTTCCGAAAGGATACTAAAGTGGCGCCTATTGTCACTGGCTGATACCAATGATCACTCTAGACTCAAATAAGCTACCCGCAGAACAAGTTGCCGTCAGAACAATAACCACAGAGATCGCAGTCGTGGATAACATCAAGCGTTTCAACAGCTTCGCTGAGTTCTATCCGTACTACCTCAGCGAACACAGCGACAGTACTTGTCGACGATTGCATTTTATCGGCACAACCCTGGTCATTTTCATTCTGGCGCTGACCATCGGTCGTGGTGCGTGGATGCTGTTGTGGGCCCTGCCGCTGGCGGGTTACAGCTTCGCCTGGGTCGGGCACTTTTTCTTCGAGAAGAACCGCCCGGCCACCTTTCAACATCCCCTCTATAGCCTGCTCGGTGACTTCGTGATGTACCGGGACATGATTCTGGGGCGCGTTCCGTTCTAGTCATACGCCGCGGGAGACCTGCCGATGAATGCCAATGCCCGTTTCACCCACATGAAGGATGGCACGGAGGAAGACTGGGCGATCATCGCGGAAGACTTCAGTGCTTACGCCCGACAATTGCCGACCCGGATTGTGGCGCACCTGAAGTTGCTGGAGGGTGACTTTGGCGGGTTCCCGGTGGATCGCCTCACACACTCCCTGCAAACCGCCACCCGCGCCTGGCGCGATGGCCGCGACGAAGAGTACGTGGTTTGCGCCCTTCTTCACGATATCGGCGACACCCTGGGTTCCTTTAACCACCCGGACATTGCTGCGGCGATCCTCAAGCCATTCGTCAGCGCCGAAAACTTGTGGATGGTGGAGAAACACGGGATTTTCCAGGGTTACTATTTCTTCCATCACCTGGGCATGGACCGGCACCTACGCGAGCAATTCAAGGACCATCCGCAATATCAGGCGACGGCCGAATTCTGCGCAAAGTACGATGCCGCGGCGTTTGATCCAGAATACGATACGCTGCCGCTGAGCTTCTTCGAGCCGATGATGGAGCGGTTGTTTGCGCAGCCGAAGAATTCCATCTACAAGGCTGCGATGGAAGAACAATCGCCAGCCTGAAGTTAAAAGATCGCAGCCTGCGGCAGCTTCTACAATCACGACTCTCTGTAGGAGTTGCCGCAGGCTGCGATCTTTTCAAGCCAGTTCTTCGACTTTCGAAGCCTTCAACTGCACCTCCCGCACCTGGGCATCGGCCAACCGATACAACTCGATCGTGCCATCCCAGTGCTCGATCAACGCCGTGCACGATTCCACCCAATCCCCGCAATTGAGGTAATCCACCCCGCCCACCTTGCGGATCTCCGCATGGTGAATGTGCCCACACACCACGCCATGCAGTTCGCGTTTGACGCACTCATGGGCGATGGCTTCTTCGAAGTCGCTGATAAAACTGACCGCGGTTTTGACCTTGTGCTTGAGGTACGCCGACAGCGACCAGTAACCGTAGCCATAATGCGCCCGCCAGTGGTTTAGCCAGCGATTGAGGGTCAGGGTGAACTCGTAGGCCCAGTCGCCGAGGAACGCCAGCCAGCGGTGGTAACGGGTGATCACATCGAACTGGTCGCCGTGAATCACCAGCAGATGCCGGCCATCGGCGGTGACATGCACGGCCTCGTCGACCAGCTGGATATTGCCCAGTATCAGCTTCGAATAACGGCGCAGGAATTCGTCGTGGTTGCCGGTGACATAAATCACCTCGGTGCCGCGCTTGCTCATGGTCAGCAAGCGTCGGATCACATTGGTGTGCGCCTGGGGCCAGTACATGCCACCGCGCAGTTTCCAGCCATCGATGATGTCGCCGACCAGGTAAACCTTGTCCGCGTGGTAGCCCTTGAGAAATTGCGAAAGGTGTTCAGCCTGACAATCCCGCGTACCCAGATGCACGTCGGAAATCCACAAAGTCCGCACGCGTTGCTTACGGGTGGGTTTGGCGAGCTCGGCGCTGGTCATGGGCAACCCTCTGGCAATTTTTGGCCAGTCTGCGCCGGAGCGGTTAATGGTCCATGACAGCGCCAAGTCAGTCCTGTGACGGCGTTTGCATGCTCACTCGGTGTAGACTGGCGGCCTGACCCGGGAGAACTGCGATGAGACCGATCCTCACGCTACGCCAGTACAGCCACGACCTGATCGTTCACAGCCACGAACACGCGCAACTGGTGTTCGGGCTGTCGGGCGCGCTGGATTTCGAGGTCGGCGGCCATGGCAGTCAGGTGGTTCAGCAGAGCTTCGTGGTGATACCGTCCGGCGCCCATCATGCTTGCGGTAGCGCCAATGGCAGCCGTTGCCTGGTGTTGGACGTGCCCAGCGAGCAATGGGTGGCGCAGTCGCTGGGTGATCACGCCGATTCGAGCCGACGCCTGCTCGACAATGCCGGTCGGCTGGCACTGGATGCCGGGCAAAGCCAATTGGTGCATTGGCTGGCGAACAGCCCGGTCGATGATCCGCTGATTGCGCAACAGGGCGCGGTCTTGCTGCTGGCCAGTCTCAACAAGGTCGGGCCTGAAGCCATCGGCGGTCGGCGCCTGCCCTACGCCGCGCTGAATGCGCACATCGATCAGTACGCAGCCTATCCTTTGCAAGTCGCCGACCTGGCGCGTGTGGCCGGGCTGTCCAATGCTCGCTTGCACGCGCGATTCGTGGCCGAATGCGGGCAGACACCGATGGACTACATTCGCAGCCGCCGCCTGCACATCGCCGTGGACTTACTGCGCACCTCAGCGCTGCCCATTGGCGAAATTGCCTGTCGGGTCGGGTATAGCTCGCAGAGTGCGTTTGCGGCGGCGGTGCTACGGGAGTTCGGCGCCTCGCCCGGGAAACTGCGGCGCGAGGCTGGCGACAAAAAACGCTAGTTTGCCGACAGACACCACGGGGCCGCACGGTTCAATGTAGGAGCTGCCGGAGGCTCGGTCCGCGCTCGGGCGATCTTTTGACGTTGTTTTTTTCAAGATCAAGATCAAAAAATCGCAACCTCCGTCAGCGCCTACATGATTTTACTGTTAAGGATTGCAATGACTCCCCGTACCGCCCTTGGCGCCCTGCATATTGGTGCACTGATGTTTGGCCTGACCGGCGTGTTCGGCAAACTCGCTGCCGCTTCACCGGCGATCATCGTTTTTGGTCGTGCTGCATTCGCCGTATTGGCCCTGGCATTTTTTGCCCGGTTTGCCAGCCAGACACGCTGGCAAAAACTCGAAGCCGTGGACTGGCGCCGCCTGTTGCTCAGCGGTCTGTTGCTGGCCGGGCACTGGGTGAGTTTCTTCATTGCGGTGAAAGTTGCGGGCGTTGCAATCGCAACATTGGGTTTTGCCAGTTTCCCGGCGTTTACCGTAATTCTCGAAGGACTGATTTTCCGCGAGCGCATCCGTGCCAATGAAATCCTGCTGGTGGTGCTTGTCAGCATTGGCCTGGTGCTGGTCACGCCGGACTTCGATCTGGCCAGCGGCGCCACCACGGGCCTGCTTTGGGCGGTGGCTTCCGGCTTGCTCTTCTCACTGCTGTCGCTGACCAACCGCGCCAGCTCCGGGCGAGTACCGCCCGTGCAAGCCGCCTTGTGTCAGAACGTGGTGGTTGCCCTGTGCCTGCTACCAGTGGCAGCACCGCAATTGAGCGAAGTGCGTGCCCTCGACTGGCTGTGGATCGGTCTGCTCGGCGTATTCTGCACCGGTGTCGCCCACAGCCTGTTTGTCGCCAGTCTCGCCGTGATCAAGGCTCGCACCGCCGCCGTGGTGTTTGCCCTGGAGCCGGTTTACGGCATTACCGTGGCGTGGCTGTTGTTCGATGAAAACCCGACCCTGCGCATGCTGCTCGGCGGTGGTTTGATTATCGTGGCGATCGTAGTGTCCAGCAGGCTCTCAAGTGGCTCCCCCAACCAAGCCACTGCCACTCAGGCTTCGTCTCACTGAGTCCGGTCGCTGTGCCCCAGGTCGCGGTCCGGATCGATCTGATCACGGACCCGCTGCTTGAGGACCTTGGCTTCAGGAAAACCACCGTCCGCCTTACGCTCCCAGATCTGCACATCGCCGCAGAAAATATGAAAGACCCCGCCCGTGCCCGGCACCAGGGAGACTTTGCCCAAATCATCACCAAAGGTACTGAGCAGTTCCTGGGCCAGCCATGCCGCGCGCAACAGCCATTGGCATTGGGTGCAATAGGTGATGATGATTTCCGGTTTGCTGGTGGTCATGACGAGGCGAAACTCCAGGATCTGAGGACGCCGTCATGATAGCCCGGCTTGCTGGTTCCGGGCTGTACGCTTGGGGTCGTCCCGTGGCTGCGAATCAGGCTCCAATACCCATTCCATTGTTGCTTCGATCTCGTTCAAGGCGGCAGGCCTGGCACTTTCATACGGATTGATCAGCTCCCAACTTGAGTTCATGGACAGGTCCTCAGGCTCAAGCCGGTATGGTTCCTCAGGCACATCTTCGGGCGGGGCCGCAGAGGCCATCGTTGTATCAACGACGGGAGCGAAATACGCGAGCTGCGGATAACGCGCAGGGGCGTCCTGAAGCATGTGCTCCTGATCCACTGGAATCTCGCCATGCTGCGCGCAAGCCGATTGCATCGCGCGATCGGCCCCCCGCAGATCAACCATCGACTCAGCTTCTGATGGCTGCTCGGTCGAGGGCTCGGATCGAGATAAACGACGCTGACGAAGCAACAACCAGCCCAGTACCAGCAACACCGCCAGCAGTGGCAACCTGGCAGCCTGCAACCAGTCAGTGTCGGATTCTTCAACAACTTCCAAAGCGGGGGAAACCGGCTCAGCCTGCGCACTCTTGAGCGCCACCAGCCGGGACTGCAGCTGCGCCAGCTGTTTTTGCTGAACCGAAATCTCCTTGTCCTGGCCCCGAAGCTTTGCATTGAGCTCATCGACAGTGATTTGCAGCTGACGGTTTTGCAGGATACTGGCCGCTAATTGCTCGGCAGCGGGGACTGTGTCGGGTGCTGAAGCTGATTGAACGGACTCGGATTTCAGCGACGGCTGGACTGGCGCCGGCGGAGCCACGACGGCCGGTTGCACGCTGGGGAAGGCAGAGGAAGGACTGAAAACCGGCTCATCCGTCGCGGGCACAATCTCCGGTGAACCCGGCGGATCGATCAACAGCGTGTACTCGCGCACCAATCGGCCATTGGTCTGATTGACCTGCACGAGGAAGTTCAGGAACGGCTCATTCACCGGTTTGCTGGACGTCACCTGGATCAGCCTGCGATTGCCCCGCAAGACCGGAGTGAATGTCAGGTTGTCGAGAAACACTGCCCGATCGACCCCTGCGCGCCTGAACTCGTCGGCCGTCGCCAGCGTGGCCGAAAGCTCGCCCTCTTCAAGCCCGGCGACATCCACGAGCGTAATCTCGGCACGCAATGGTTGATTCAACGCCGAATGAAGGGCGATATCACCCAAGCCCAACGCGGGCGCCAACGCCGGGTAAGTGACAGCGGCGAGAGCAAGCATTACTCGGGAACAACTGCATAAAACCAATCGCCAGCGCTTGAGCATGAGCATCCTTTGGAAAACGAGAACCGACCCGCACGTATTCGCACATCCGGTACGAACACGATATTGCCAAGTAGTTCTTATAGTCCGCGTGACGCTGCTTCTCTCAAGCCTGACGGTCAGTTATGCCTCAAGATTTTTCAAGGTTGGCCAGTATGTGGCCGTGAACCCGCATGCACACCTTGAGATCCGCTTCTTCCACGCCTTCGAACAATTCGTGACGAAGCTGATTGGCGATGGTTTCAATTTGTTCGATCAGGGGACGCGCCGGCGCGCAGAGGACGATTTTTTTTGCCCGACGATCTTCCAGAACCGCCTGCCGTTGCACCAGTCCCTGCCCTTCGAGGCTATCGAGCAACCGGGCCAGAGTCGGTCCTTCGACACCGACACTTTGCGCCAGCTCACGTTGGGTCGGTGCGTCGTTGAAACGGGCCAGATGCAGCAGCACCAGCCAACGCGCCTGGGACAGCCCCAGGCCAGCCAGGCGACGGTCCAGTTCGGCACGCCAGCCGCGAGACATCTGGGCCAGTTGCATACCAAATCGGTGGGGTTCGGTTAACGGCATAAAAGACTCATGATCAGACTAAAATAGAGAAATACTAATTATTAGTCAGCTAAGCATGAGCCTTGGCACGAAGCAAGGCTTGATCGTTAGTGAATCGTTACATCAGCTGTACTAATCACTCAAATTTCGAATTCAGACTGCAAGGCTGCACGAACGCAATACAAAACCCCTTCCGGCACCCTGCCGGCAAACAGCGCCGCAATCTCGGAAACCGGCGGCAACTCGCCCTCGCCATCAAGGAAAGCGTCCTGGACTTCACCCATGAGGTCTTCAGGCAGATCCAGCGCCTGCTCCAGCGACAACTGCTGCTTGCCGATCGCTTCGGCCAGCATGGTGTAGACGTTCTTCTCCGAGCACTGCAACTGACCGGCAATCTGCAACGGCGTCATGCCGGCCCGGGCCAGTGTGATCAGTTCGTGGCGCACGTCGGCCACGACCTTCGGGGCCTCGACCTGACCACCGAGGACTTCGAGGAAGGCCTCGCCATAGCGTTCCAGTTTGCGCGCGCCAACGCCGCTGACCGTGGCCATTTCTGCCAGGGAAGTCGGCTGGCTGCGCAGCATTTCCAGCAGGGTCGAGTCAGGGAAGATGACGTACGGCGGTACGCCATGCTCCTCGGCGAGTTTGCGACGCAAGGCACGCAAGGCCTCCCATTGCTCGCGTTCCTCCCCACGGACCAGTTGACTGGCCTGGCTCTTGCTGCTTTTAGCGGTGGTTTGCACCTTGAGGTCGCGACGCAATTCCAGGGTCACTTCGCCCTTGAGTAGCGGCCGACAGGTATCGCTCAAGCGCAGGCCGCCATACCCTTCATGGTCGACGTCAGCCAGACCGCGCGCCACCAACTGTCGGAACAACGAGCGCCATTCGCTCTCGGCCCTCGCCTTGCCGACCCCGAACACCGACAGGTGCTGATGACCGAAGCTGCGGACCTTCTCGTTGTCCTTGCCCAACAACACGTCCACCAGATGCCCGACGCCATAGCGCTGGCCGGTGCGGTAAATCGCCGAGAGCGCCTGACGCGCCGGCTCGGTGGCGTCCCAGGTCTGCACGCCATCGACACAGTTATCGCAGTGACCGCAAGGTTCGGGCATGTCCTCGTCGAAGTAGGCCAGCAAGGTCTGGCGGCGGCAGCGGGTTTCCTCGCACAGCGACAGCATCGCGTCGAGCTTGTGCTGCTCCAGGCGCTTGTGACGCTCGTCGCCTTCGGAGTTCTGCAACATCTGTTTGAGCATCACCACGTCTTGCAGGCCGTAGGCCATCCACGCGTCCGCCGGCAAGCCGTCACGGCCGCCGCGACCGGTTTCCTGGTAATAGGCCTCAAGGGATTTCGGCAAATCGAGGTGCGCGACAAACCGCACGTTGGGTTTATCGATGCCCATGCCGAACGCGACGGTGGCGACCATGATCAGGCCTTCCTCGTTGAGGAAGCGCTTCTGGTGATAGGCGCGCAAATCGTTCGGCAGGCCGGCGTGGTACGGCAGCGCCGGAAAGCCTTGTTCGCTGAGGAAAGCTGCGACTTCCTCGACCTTTTTCCGAGACAGGCAGTAAACGATGCCCGCATCGCTGCGCCGTTCGGCGAGGAACGCCAGCAACTGCTTGCGCGGCTGTTCCTTGGGCACGATGCGATAGAAAATATTGGGGCGGTCGAAACTCGAAAGAAAGCGCTCGGCATCCTGCAAATGCAGACGGGTGACGATTTCTTCCCGGGTGCGCTTGTCGGCAGTGGCGGTCAGGGCGATGCGCGGTACGTCGGGGAATATTTCCGCCAACTGGCCCAATTGCAGGTATTCCGGGCGGAAGTCGTGACCCCATTGCGATACGCAGTGGGCTTCGTCGATGGCGAACAAGGCGATGTTCAGCCCTTGCAGGAACGACAACATGCGCGGCTGGACCAGGCGTTCGGGGGCGAGGTAGAGCATTTTCACCTCACCGCGCTTGATGCGGGCCGCGAGGTCGCGCTGCTGCTCGGCGCTGAGCGTGGAGTTCAATGCCGCAGCAGCTACACCCAGCTCTTCGAGAGTGGCAACCTGATCGTCCATCAACGCAATCAGCGGCGACACCACCACCGCCAGGCCTTCTCGCAGCAGCGCCGGGACCTGGAAGCACAGGGACTTGCCGCCACCGGTAGGCATCAAAACCAGGGCATCGCCGCCGCTGGCCACGCGCTCAATGATTGCACCCTGGCGGCCACGGAAACTGTCGTAGCCGAAGATGTCCTTGAGGACGCGTTGAGCCTGTTCGAGCATAAAAACTCCAAAAATCACCGAAACATCCCTGCAAGGCTGGTTCAGAACCCGCAACGCTGCACCAAAAAAGAGTAAGGGCGCGTTGCATGACGCTTCACATCTGAGCCATGACGCCAGCAGGGCATCACAAAACGCGCGAGTATACCCGAGCGCTGTCCGGCAAAGGGTGCCGCTGATAAGTCAAACCTGATCCGGCAGGAGCTGGCGAAGGCTGCAATCTTTTGATTTTGTTTTTCAAGATCAAAAGATCGCAGCCTTCGGCAGCTCCTACATTAATAGGGAGGCAAATATGCCGCGCGGCTGGCCCAAGCGCTCAAGAAGGCCTAGAATTCCCGCATCGAACATTCCCCAAGGTAGTCCTTTAATGTCCTTCGCTGAGCAACTAACCCGCCTGCAAGTCTTCCTCGACGCCGACGAACTGCATGACGAGGCGCTGGACTACGTGGCCGCACACGGCTATCTCACCGCGCTTTCGATCTGTTCCGAAGACGTTCCTGATCGCGAATGGATCGATGCGCTCTTCGCCGAAGAGCCGCATTACAGCAGCGAAGCTCAACGCGAAGAGATCGAAGCCACCCTGATCGGCCTCAAGGCCCACATCGCCCGTCAACTGGCCTCCGATGAAGAGTTCGAGTTGCCATGCGACCTGGACCTGGGCGAAGAGCCGGATGATTCCGACCTGCGCGGCTGGTGCATCGGTTTCATGGAAGGCGTGTTCCTGCGCGAAGCAGCCTGGTTCGAGAGCGCCGAAGAAGAAGTCAGCGAAATGCTGCTGCCGATCATGGTCGGCTCGGGCCTGTTCGACGAACAGCCAGAGTTCGAAGACATCGCCAAGGATGCCAACCTGATGGACGACATGATCGTGCAGATCCCGGAAGCCCTGACTGCGCTGTACCTGCTGTGCAACGCACCAGACGAAAAACCGGCGATCCTCAAGCCACGCCACCATTAAGGTCCTGCCTATGGACAACCCCATAGGCAACCGCCCCCTGATGTTGCGCTACGTGCTGCTGGCCATCGGCTGGCTGAGCGTAGCGTTGGGGGTGATTGGTATTTTCCTGCCCGTACTGCCCACCACCCCCTTCCTGTTGCTCGCGGCCGCCTGTTTCGCCCGCAGTTCACCGCGTTTCTATCATTGGCTGGTGGAACATCCGCGGCTCGGGCCATGGATTCGCGACTACCTCGACGGCAACGGTATTCCGCTCAAGGGCAAGGTCTACGCCATCGGCCTGATGTGGGTGAGCATTCTGTTTTCCTGCTATCTGGTGCCGATGCCATGGGCGCGGGGGTTTATGCTGACCAGTGCACTGTTGGTGACGATTTATATCTTGCGGCAGAAGACTTTGCGCAAGTCCTGAGTTTCTGGGTCGATGTTCACACGCACACCCATTACTCAACAGACCGAGCGCTAGCTACAAACTCCACCTAGACTTCACCAATCTGCATTTGAGCAGCCCGACATGCCCCGCAGTCCGCGTAGTCAAGGATGGCCAGCGCTCCGACTCCGGTTCGGCGGGTGGCTGCTGCTGGCCAGTTGCTTTTTCACTGCCCTGCAAACTGTCCAGGCCGACTGGGATTTCGCGCAAATCCTGCGTTCCGTCGAAAAACGCTACGGCCCTCTCGGCCCCGCCCGTGGTCGGATCGAGGCGTGGGGCCAAATGCTCCAAGGCGAACGAGGCGCACCTGAGCGCGAGCAACTGACTGCGGTCAATCGTTTCTTCAATCAGCAGTTGACCTTTCAAGACGACACGCGCATCTGGCATCAGACCGACTACTGGGCCACCCCCGTCGAAGCCCTGAACAAGGGTGCTGCCGACTGCGAGGACTATGCCCTGGCCAAATATTTCAGCCTGCGCCAACTCGGCGTCCCCAGCGAAAAACTGCGCATTACTTATGTCAAAGCCTTGAACCAGAACCAGGCACACATGGTGCTGACCTATTACAGCAGCCCGACGTCCGAACCGCTGGTGCTGGACAACCTGATCGGCGAAATCCGCCCCGCCTCCCAGCGCAAAGACCTGTTGCCGGTATATGCCTTCAACGCCGAAGGCCTGTACCTGCCGGGCAAGAACGGCGGCCAGCGCAGCAGCGATTCGAAAAAACTGTCGCGCTGGCAGGACGTGCTGAAAAAGATGCAGGCCGAAGGGTTCGATGTCGGCGATGGCTAGCCGCAACAGCAAGGAGCAATTTCATGACATTGCGCAAACAGTTGTTTCTGGCCATCTGCCTGTTCCTGCTGGTGGCGTTCAGTGGCAGTTTTTTTGTCAGCCTGGAAACCTCGCGTGAGCAGACGCTCAGCCAGCTGCGCGCCCACGCTCAGGATGCGGCCACTGCCCTGGGGTTGTCCCTGACGACGCAAATCGATGACCCGGCAATGGTCGAGCTGATGGTCAGCTCGATTTTCGACAGCGGTTATTTCAGCACCATCCGCATTGTCGACATCAAGAATGACCAAGCGTTGGTGGAGCGCAGCACGTCCACGCCAATCGACGGTGTTCCGCGCTGGTTCGTCAGGCTGGTCCATCTGCGCCCCGAAGGTGGCGATGCGCTGATCATGCGCGGCTGGGAACAAGTGGCGCGGGTTGAAGTCCTGAGCAATCCGCAGTTTGCCCTGGCCAAACTTTGGGACAGCACCCTCGGCAGCCTGATCTGGTTGCTGTTGTGCGGATTGCTCAGTGCCGTGTTCGGAGGATGGCTGTTGCGCCGGCAGCTGCGGCCGCTCGACAATATGGTCAAGCAAGCCGAAGCCATCAGCAAACGCGAATTTCTCAGCCTGCCGAAGCTGCCCCGCACGCCGGAATTGAAACGGGTGGTGTTGGCCATGAACCAGATGGTCGAAAAGCTCAAGGCCCTGTTCACCGAAGAGGCTGCGCGCAGTGAAAAACTTCAGGCCCAAGCGTATCTGGATAGCCTGACGGGGCTGGCAAACCGGCGTTTGCTCGATGAACAACTGGCAGTTCGCTTGCTGCCGGGCGAACAAAGTCGCGACGGTCATTTGCTGATGTTGCGCATCAACGATTTGGTCGGACTCAACCAACGCCTTGGCGGTCAGCGCACCGATGCACTGATCGGTGCCGTCGCTGAGTTGCTCACCCGTTTGACGCAATTACCGGAACGGCGGACCTGGCTGGCAGCACGCAATCGCGGAGGTGAATTCAGCCTGTTGGCCCCCGGGCTGAACAACGACGAGGCCGCACACCTCGCCGCTGAGGTCAGCGCCTCCCTGGAAAACCTGCGCCTGACCGCTGCCAGTGACTGCACGCCCGTCGCCCATCTGGGCATCGTCACCTACCGGCCCGGCGAGCCGGCGAGTGACGTATGGCTACGGCTTGATCAGGCATTGACCGAAGCACGGCAGCACCCCGAACGACCCTGGATACATCTGAGCCGGGGCGACTCGGCGATCAATCACACTCAACACGACTGGCGCACCTGGATCGACGACGCGCTGACACACGGTAAGTTAAAGCTGTACTTCCAACCGGTCGTGCAATGCGCCGACACCAGCCAGGTATTGCATCACAAAGTGCTGGCGCGCTTGCTCGACCCACAGGGGGAGGCGATTGCGGCCGGGCATTTCCTGCCGTGGATCGAACGCTTCGGCTGGTCGGCAAGGTTCGACATGGCGATGCTCGAAGCTACGCTGGATTACCTGGTGATCAACCGCTGGCCGCTGGCATTGAGCCTGTCCGGGAGCACCCTGAGTGATCAGACACAGTTCAGGGAAATCCTCGACCTGCTCGATTCCCTCCCCGAGCTTGCACCGCTGCTGACCCTGGAAATCGACGAGCGCCAACTGCCCTCCCCCGAACAACTGGAGAGTCTGAGCCATAGCCTGCTCAAAACCGGTTACCGCCTCGGCCTGCAGCATTTTGGCGGCCGCTTCAGCCAGATCGGCAATCTCACCCAGTTGGGACTGGCCTATCTGAAAATCGACGGCACCTATGTTCGCAGCATCGACGAGCAACCGGACAAACGCCTGTTCATCGACGCCATGTTCCGCGCAACCAACAGCATTGATCTGCCGTTGATTGCCGAAATGGTCGAGACCAGTGGGGAACTGGCGGTAATCAAGGAATTGGGTGTGTTCGGCGCCATGGGACGACTGATAGGGCCACCCGAACCCATGTGATCGAAAGTAGGTGACCCTATAGGGTGGCGAGCCTGCTCGCGAAAGCGGTTTCACATTCAACACTGTCGTTGATTGAACCACCGCCATCACGAGCAGGCTCGCTCCCCCCGGAATCTCGGATTACACGGTATCGACCTTCAAAGAATGATCGTTGAGCATGCCGGTGATGATGGTCGCCGTGTCAGGCCCGGCTACCAGTCCGCCGGCACCCGGCGTCACCCCGTAGTGGCTGGCCAGGTCCACGCCCGCGAGGTCGATGGTCTGGTTTGGCGCAGCGCCGGCCATGGCGCTGACGTCGATGCTGGTCAGGACCGAGGCACCACTGCCGGTGACGGTGAAGTGCAGGTAGTCGTCGAGCGACGCCGTGGTGCCGTTTTCACCTTGCAGCAGTTGCGACAGGTCGAGCTTGTCGGTACCGGGGGTGAAGTCCGTGATCAGGTCGTGACCGCTGTTGCCCTTGAGCCATTGGAAGGTGTCGGCGCCGCTGCCGCCGGTGAGGGTGTTGGTGCCCAGGCCGCCGATCAGGAAGTCGTCTCCACCCTCGCCCCTGAGTATGTCGTTGCCCAGGCCGCCAGTGATGATATTGCTGTTGTTGTCGCCGGTCAGGGTGTCGTTGAAGTTCGAACCGGCGAGGTTTTCGATACCGCTCAGGGTGTCCGAACCCGCGCCAACGGTGTTCTGCGCGCCGGTCAAACCAAGATTGACGGTGACCCCGGCAGTGGCGTGGGCGTAGCTCGCAGTGTCGATGCCGGTGCCGCCGTCGAGCAGGTCGTTGCCCGTGCCGCTGTAGAGCAAGTCGTTGCCAGCTTCGCCGTGCATCTCGTTATTGCCTGAGCCTGCGGTGAGCACGTCGTTGCCGTCGCCGGCATTAAGGATATTGTCGCCAGTCCCGGCTACCAACGTGTCGTGCCCGATTGTGCCAGTGAGGGTGTGGCCGTCCTGATAGCTGATGTTCACGTTGGCCGTGTCGCTACCGCCGTGGTTGTCGCTGGCGCTGTAGGTGCCTTGGTAGTCCGGGGTGCTGTCATGGCCTCCGGCGTAGTTGAGGGTCATGGTCAGCTGGTAGTTCTCGGAGCCATTGCCGCCGCTACCGCCGTTGGGAATGTTGACGATGTGGATCTGGTAAGCCCCGCCTGAAGTCGCCGTAATGGTCTCGCCATCAGCGACAGACGTATAGGCCCCGCCATTGACCGAGTACTCCATCGTGATATGACCGCTGGCCAGGTTGTGGTCCAGGTTCAGGGTTTCGCCCTGCTTGAGGTTGACGGTGATACGGTCCTCGTCATTGGTGCTGTTGCTGCTGACCGACCCCAGCGTTCCACTGACCACCAGCATGGCGGTCATGGCCGCGGTATTGGCGACGAAGGCGCTGCGATCGATCGTGACGGCCCGGACATTGCCGCCGGTAAAGCTGAAGTTCGAGTTGGTCCCGGTAAAGTCCGCACCCTTCGATACCCAGCCGGTGTTGAACGAGATTGGACCTGCCGAGAGTTGATCGTCGTTGGAATCGGTGTCGTTGGCCAACAACAACTCGCCCGGTACCACGATAGTGCCCGACAGCACGTTGGTGATGATGTGGTCATCCACCGCGACCGGCGCCGCGTTCGGAATGACTTTGACCGTCAGCGTTGAGCTGGCCAGGTCGCCGTCATTGTCGCTGGCGGTGAAGCCGATGTTTTCAGTGATGACCGTTGAAGTGGTTTTCTGCGAGGTGTAGCTGTACTCACCAGTATCGAGGTTTACCACCAGGGTGCCGCCATTGCTGGTGGCAATACTGATGCTGTTGTTCACCGTGTTGAACGTGCCGTGGTTGGTGACGCTACTGGCGGTCAGCGAACCCTGATTGTTGTTGCCTTTAGGGTCATAGGTGTAGGTGATGCCGTCCACCACGACGGATTTGATGAAGCCGCCGTCGGCGCCAAAAGTGCCGCCCTCCATCAGCGTGCCGGTGACTGGCGCACCGATCACGGTGCCCGAGAGCACTGAGTTGAGCTGATTGAGATCGGTCACCAGGACCGCGTTGGTATCGGTATGGGAACTGCCGTCATACGCCAGCGGATCGAGGTTGGCGTTACTCACACCGCTGCCCAGTCCGATCGCATAGTTCTTGATGTTGTTGGCCTCGAGGAAGGCTTTGAGTGCAGCTTCATCCGCCGCGCCAATGTCACCTTCGTTGGGTTTGCCATCGGAAAAGAAGTAGCCGATGTTTTGTGCCCCGGTCAACTTGCCGGAGGTGGCGAACGCAGTTTTCATGGTCGCCACAGCAGCATCGTAGTTGGTGCCGCCGCCCGCGCTGAGGCCGGCAAGCAGGGTCTTCGCTGTCGCCACATCGACCCACACCGAGGTCCTGTCGGTCGCATTGCTGCTGAAGGTGACGAGCTGTACTTTGACGTCGCCCAGATCGTCGTACTTGTCCAGCAAGGCACTGATTGCCTGCTTGGCCAATGCCAGACGCGACAGGCCTTGCACACCGGAGTTGTCGACCATGCTGCCGGAGATGTCGAGCACGATCAGCAGGTTCGAATCGATTTCCACCGCCGCCACGGAGCGTTCTGCCGCCGCCGCCTTGGGCACGTCATCGACGATGTTGACCACGATGGTGCTGGTGGTGCTGTTTCCACCTGCATCGGTGGCTTTGTAGGTGAAAGTTTCGCTCAGGGTGTTAGGACCATCGTTGGCGCCCGGTGCGGTTTTCGGTGCCGAGGTCAGTGTGTAGGTATAGGTGCCGTCCGAGTTGAGCACGATTTGCCCGTAAGCCCCGGTGCCGCTGCCGACCAGCGTATAAGTGATGGCGCCCGCAGCTCCGGTGACCGAACCGACCAGAGTGCCCGATCCGGTTTCCCCGGTATTGCCCGGATCGCTTCCGACGACAGAGCCCGCCGCCAGATCCTGGCCGTCCTTGGTCAGGTCGAGGGCTTTTTCGTAGACCGTGACGTCGGTGTCGCTGAGCGCTTTGATGTTGCTGTTGCAGACATCAATGGTGATGGTGGTGGTGCTCAGATCGCCATCACCATCGCGCACGGTGTAGGTAAAGGTGTCGGTAGCGCCCGCAGCGCCGACCGAGTTCGGATTACTGTGATAGACCGCGTTGCCGTTGGCATCGAGGGTCAGGTAACCGTAGTTGCCGTCGATCTGGCTGTTGAGCCCGCCCACGGCCGCCGTCGAGGTATTGCTGCCGAAGCGCACGCCGATCACCGCGCCCAGACCATCTGCACCGCCGGTGTCGTTATCCAGCACATTGCCGCTGACGGTACCGCCCTCCACCACCGAGTCCACGTCCGGTCTGGCGGTGGGCACGTCGTCGACGATGTTGACCACGATGGTGCTGGTGACGATGTTGCCCAGCGAGTCGGTGGCCTGATAGGTGAAGGTTTCGTGGGTGACGTTCGGCCCGTCATTGGCGTTCGGCGTGGTGCTCGACGGGGACGTCAGGGTGTAGGTGTAAGTGCCGTTGGAGCTGAGCACGATTTGCCCATGAGCCCCGGCGCCGCTGCCGACCAGCGCGTAGGTGAGTGCGCCCACGGCGCCACTGACCGAGCCGACCAACGTGCCGCTGGCGGTTTCCCCGGTGTTGCCCGGCTGACTGCCGACGACCGTACCGGCGGCCAGGTCCTGGCCATCCTTGACCAGGTCGAGGGCTTTTTCGTAGACCGTGACGTCGGTGTCGCTGAGCGCTTTCAGGCAACTGTTGTACACGTCGATGGTGATGGTGGTGGTGCTTTCATCGCCGTCGGCATCGC
>NZ_LHVM01000008.1:0-152559 GCF_001269805.1 Pseudomonas sp. P1.8 | reverse complement strand
CGGCGCCGCTGCCGACCAGCGCGTAGGTGAGTGCGCCCACGGCGCCACTGACCGAGCCGACCAACGTGCCGCTGGCGGTTTCCCCGGTGTTGCCCGGCTGACTGCCGACGACCGTACCGGCGGCCAGGTCCTGGCCATCCTTGACCAGGTCGAGGGCTTTTTCGTAGACCGTGACGTCGGTGTCGCTGAGCGCTTTCAGGCAACTGTTGTACACGTCGATGGTGATGGTGGTGGTGCTTTCATCGCCGTCGGCATCGCGCACGGTGTAAGTGAACACATCCACCGCGCCGGGGCCGCTCACCGCGTTCGGAGTGCTGTGATAGACCGCGTTGCCATTGGCATCGAGGGTCAGGTAACCGTAAGTGCCGTTGATCTGGCTGTTGAGGCCGCCGATGGCCGAGGTCGATGTGTCGCTGCCGAAGCGCACGCCGACGACCGCACCGCTGGCTGCCGGGCCATCCGCACCGCCGATGTCATTGTCCAGCACATTGCCGCTGACCGTACCGCCCTCCCTTACCGAATCAGCGTCCGCTTTGGCGGTGGGCACGTCGTCGACGATGTTGACGTCAAGTGTGCCATTGGCGGTGGTGCCGTTGTCATCGACGACGGTCACGGCGAAAGGCTCGGAAATGCTGTTGGTACCGTCGGCAGTCGGGTGAGTCTCGTTATCGGCCAGGGTGTAGCTGTAGCTCACCACCCCGGTGACTGGATCAAATCCGGTGATGGTCAGCGTACTGCCCAGCGGCGTGGTGATCGATTGTGGGAAGCCCACGCTCACGCCACCGGTAACCACGGCGATGCCGCCGACAGTCAAGGTCTGCACGCCGTCCAGTGCGGTGATGGTGAAGGTGCCGCTTTGGGTCAGCGCTGGCGTGTTGGGGCTGGTGCCGTCACTGAGGTTTTTCTCGTAGACGTTCAGTTCGCCGCCGTTGGTGCTCAGGCCATCGATGGTTACGACGTCGTCATTGTTATGGATGTTCAACACCAGGTTCGCCGTGCTGGTGTCGCCATCGGCATCAGTGATGGTGTAGGTGAAACTTTCGGTGCCGTTACCACCGCCATGCAGGTTTTCGAAGTCGGCGTCAGTGGTGTTGAGCGTGTAGGTGTAGGTACCGTTGGCATTCAGCACCAGGGTGCCGTAGGTGCCGGTGAAGGTTCCCGCCGTGATCGGGCCGGTGTTTTCTCCGACGGTGACACGGTCAGCGCCTTGCACATCGTTGGTCAACACGTTGCCGTTGAGGGTCAGCAGGGTTTCCGAGGCCGTACTGGCGTTGCTGTCGTTCACGCCTTGCGGCAGGTCGTCGACGATGTTCACACCAATGCTGCCATTGGCGGTGGTGCCGTTGTCATCGACCACGGTGACTGCGAACTGCTCGGAGAGAGTGTTTGTACCATTGGCCGTCGCGTGTGCTTCATTGTCGACGAGGGTGTAGCTGTAACTGACGACACCGGTCGTGGCGTCGAACCCGGTGATGGTCAGGGTGCTGCCCAAAGGTGTGGTGATCGATTGCGGGAATCCGGCGCTCACGCCAGCGGTGACCACGGCGATGCCACCGATGGTCAAGGTCTGCACACCATCCAGTGCGGTGATGGTGAAGGTACCGTTTTGGGTCAGGGCTGGTGCGTCGGGGCTGCTGCCGTCACTGAGGTTTTTCTCGTAGACGGTGAGTTCGCCGCCGCCCGCGTTCAAGCCACCAAGGGTGACCGAATCATCGTTATTGTGAATTTGCAGCACCAGATTCGCGGTGCTGGAATCGCCATCGGCATCCGTCAGCGTGTAGGTGAATGTTTCCGTGCCATCGCCACCGCCGTGCAAGGCCTTGAAGTCCGCATCACTGGTGTTGAGGGTGTAGGTGTACGTGCCATTGGCATTCAGGACCAATGTGCCGTAAGTGCCGACGAAGGTGCCGGGCGTGATCGGACCGGAGTTTTCGCCAACCGGTACACGGTCGGCGCCCTGGGTGTCGTTGGTCAATACGTTGCCGTTGAGGGTCAGCAGCGTCTCCGAGGCGACACCATTGCCATCATCCACCGCTTTGGGCACGTCGTCGGTGATGTTGATGTCCAGGGAACCGGTGGCGGTGTCGCCATTGCTGTCGCCGGCCACCACGGTGAATTGTTCACCGACGCTGTTGGCGCCATCACCGCTCGCGTGGGTTTCGCTGCCGTTGAGGGTATAGCTGTAGCTGACAACGCCCGTCGCCGGATTGTAACCGGTGATGGTCAGCGTGCTGCCCAGCGGCGTGGTGATCGACTGCGGGAAACCGGCGGCAACACCACCGCTGATTACATTGATTCCTCCGATGCTCAGACTGTTCAGCCCATCCGGCGCCGAAATGGTGAAGGTACCGGATTGGGTCAGTGCACCGACATTTCTGGCCGAGCCGTCGTCCAGATTGGCCTCGTTGACGGTCACCTCCCCGCCCGCCAGCGACAGACCGTCGAGGGTGACGGGATTGTTCGGCCCCTCAGGCACCACGACAGGTGGCAGGATCACAGGCGCATCGGCCGCCGCGATCGCGTTGTCTGGATCACCGTCATGACGTTCTTCGGGGAATTGCGGAATGCCGTTGAAACCGGCCGTGGGAAAACCGATGACGGGATCGACCCGCCCGCCCACTTCTTCGAGCAAGACAAAACTGTGCCCTCCGCCCTGCGCCCCACCCGGCGCGGTCGTCGTTGGACCGGCAGCGGTGGCCTCAGCGGTTTGGGTCGGGTCATCGCCGGCCGCAATGGCTTTTTGCAGCTGTTCGACATCGGTCAGTTGCGCCTGACTCGGCGCCACCGGCTCAGAGGTATCGACATGGGATATCTGATTCTCCAGCATTTGACTCGTCATCTGCTGGCTGCTGCCGCGCCCGAGCGTCAGCTCCTGGCCATTTTGCAGCTGCACCGCCACCGCGCCTTCAGCGCCAGTGATCAACTGATCGCCGGCGAACAAGCGATCGCCCTCGACCACGGTGCGCCGGGTGCCGTCACTCGCCACCGCGGACACCTGACCAATAACCTTACTGACGATTCCGATGAGCGTAGCCATCTGCACTTCCTCCGCTGCCAACTGCTGTCGGCACCCTGGTTTGTGCGAAGAACGTGCTATGGCTCAGCGGGTAGCCTGACGAATTGTCTGCCGGTGCCGTTTACGTACACAAAGCAAGCCGTGGCCCCGGCGACAATCTCGACCAACCATTTCACTCACCGCGATGTTTATGGTTCGGGAAAAAGCCTATGCAATCAATGGCATTGGATCCCTGTTCCGTAACAACCTGCTGTAAGTGATGCGTAACGATCCTGAAACACCCAAATGACAAAAAACCGTCACATCCAGATCGCTCGCGCCCCTCCCCTTTCAGCACTTCCCCGCCCTGTATCGATAAGTGGACTGGAACTATTTTCCAGTTCTGACGAGCGCCCTAAAGCTCGCAATTCAGGGGCTTTCGGAGTGAACAATGTGCTGGATTTCGCAAGTCTCATAAGTTTTTTTTGGCATAACCGCTATGAAAAAAATTTCTTAGCTAAGCTCCAGAATGTTCTTAGCTCTGTTGTTACAAGCTTGAAACGGTTTTACCTATAAATGTCGTCAAATATTTGGCGACTGATAAGCACCATCAGGAATCAGGGAGATGCACCATGCGCCTATTAACCCCCCTCTGCAGCGCGGTTCTTCTGGCGATGGCCTGCACATCCCAGGCGCAGGCGATGTCGCTGACCGAAGCGATCCAGAGCACCATCGCGACCCACCCGGAATTGGCGTCGCGCGTGGACAGCCGTCTGTCGGCTGATGAAGACGTCAAAGTCGCCAAAGGGGGGTTTTATCCATCCGTTGATCTAAATGCGGCGTACGGGCGCGGGTACAGCGACAACACCAACACCCGCGCCTTCGGCAATCACCACACGGAAATCCTCAATTACACCCAGTCAGAGCTGCGCCTGCGGCAAATGCTTTTCGACGGGTTCAACACCGCCAATGAAGTGGAACGTACCAAAGGTGTAGTCAACTCTCGGGCCTATTACGCTCAAGGCACTGCTCAGGATCTGGCGCTGCGTACCACCGAGGTTTACCTTGAAGTACTCAAGCGCCGTGAACTGGTGAGTCTGGCCAAGAACAACCTGCAAGCGCACTTGCGGGTCAACGATCAGATCGGCCTGCGCACCCAGCGCGGCATCGGCAGTACCGCTGATGCCGATCAGTCCACCGCTCGCCGGGCACTGGCAGAAAACAACCTCGACACCGCCGAAGTCGATCTGGCCGATGCCGAGTCGAACTTCTACGCCGTGGTCGGGCGTTTGCCCGATGAGCTGGAAGCCCCGCCATCGATCCGCGGCGAAGTGCCCACCTCCCTGCCGGACGCCCAGCAGAGCATGGTGGAAAACAACCCTTACCTGAAATCCGCCCAGGCGGATGTGCAATCGGCCGAAAGTCAGTACGAAGTCGCCAAGTCGCCGTTCTACCCGCGCTTCGACGCCGAAGCCGCTGTGGGCGCGAACAACAACATTGCCGGCGAAGAAGGCCACGACAACGAATGGCGGGTCGGTGTGGTGATGAACTACAACCTGTTCCGCGGCGGCAGCGACAAGGCGCGCCTGCAGTCCGACGCGCACAAGATCAACCAGGCGATGGACATCCGTAACAACGCCCTGCGCCAGCTCAACGAGAACATTCACCTGGCCTGGAACGCCATGGTCAACGCCAAGAAACAAACCCCGACCGCCCGCGAATACGCCGACACCAGCAAACGGGTACGCATGGCTTATCAGGATCAGTTCGGCCTCGGCCAGCGCACTCTGCTCGACCTGCTGGACAGTGAAAACGAGCTCTATAATGCCAACCGTCGCTACACAGAAGTGCGCTACACCGAGGAGTATTCGATGTACCGCGTGCTGGCGAACATGGGCCAGTTGTTGAGCAAGCAACGGGTGGTATTGCCCGCCGACGCGATTGCCCAGACCGAAGTGAAGAACGAAGCCCGTTTACCCGAAATGAAGTAGTGCCCCGGAGCGACCAATGTGACCAGCATGGAACCCGGCAATACTGGTGTCGATCCGCGCCTGAGTTTCGATGACCCGCTCCTCGACGGTCTGTTGATCCTCTGCAAACTCCATGGCGCGACCGTCAGTCGTGCCAGCCTCAGTGCCGGGCTGCCAATGGCACACCAACGCCTGAGCCTGGACCTGCTGCCCCGCGCAGCGGCCCGGGCCGGCCTGCAGGCGCGCTTGCTGCGCCGCGAACTCAAAAACATCTCCCCGCTCAACCTGCCCGTGATGCTGCTGCTCAACAATGGCCGCACAGCCGTCCTGCGCCGTTATGGCGAGGACGGTCGGGTGCTGATCCTGCCCAGTGAAGCGGACGGCGGGGAACAATGGATCAGCCCGCAAGAGCTGGAGGAACATTACGCAGGCCAGGCGTTGTTCGCCCGGCCGCGGCACGAACTTGAAGACCTGCGTTCGCCACTGGTGCCGCGGGTCCAGGCCTGGTTTCGCGACACCCTGAAACTGTCGAAATGGCTGTACAGCGACGCGATTCTGGCGAGTTTCCTGATCAACCTGCTGGGCTTGATGGTGCCGCTGTTCGTGATGCAAACCTACGACCGCGTGGTGCCGAACCAGGCGACATCAACGCTGTGGGTGCTGTCCATCGGTCTGTTGATCGGCACCGGTTTTGAACTGGTGTTGCGGGTAGTGCGAGCGCATTTGCTCGATACCGCCGGCAAGAAAACCGACGTGATTCTCTCGGCAACCCTGTTCGAGCGCATCACCGGCATGGCGATGAAAGCGCGACCGGCAACCATCGGCGGATTTGCCCAAAGCATCCATGACTTCCAGGGCCTGCGCGAGTTTCTCACCGCCGTGACCCTGACCAGCCTGATCGACCTGCCGTTTGCCCTTTTGATGCTGGTGGTGATCGGCCTGCTTGGCGGTTGGCTGGTGGTGATTCCGGTCTTGGCATTTCCCATCACCATCATCTTTGCCATGGTGATTCAGACACGCCTGCGCGATACCGTGCAAAAAAGCCTGAGCCTGGGCGCTGAGCGCCAGGCATTGCTGATCGAAACCCTCAGCGGCCTGGAAACCCTCAAGGCCTGCAGCGCCGAAAGCGAGCGTCAGCACAAATGGGAAAGCACCCACGGCGCCCTCACCCGCCTCGACAGCCACGCGCGCAACCTCTCCGCCCTGGCCACCAACGGTACGTTGTTCATCCAGCAGTTCTGCGGCATGGCGACGATCGTTGCCGGGGTCTACAGCATCATCGCCGGCAACCTCAGTGTCGGTGCACTGGTGGCGACCTACATGCTCGGCAGTCGAGTACTCGCGCCACTGGGGCAAATCGCCGGTCTGATCACCCGTTATCAGCAAGCACAACTGACCATGAAAAGCACCGATGCGCTGATGAGCCTGCCTCAGGAGCGCGATGCCCGGCAACGGCCGCTTGAACGCACCCAACTGCAAGGTGCGCTGGATGTCGTGGGCGTGACCTTTCACTACAACGGCCAAAGCGCCCCGGCGCTGGCCAATGTCAGCTTCAGCGTCAAACCCGGTGAACGCATCGGCATCATCGGGCGCAGCGGTTCGGGCAAAAGCACCCTGGCGCGTCTGGTGATGGGTTTCTACGAACCGGAAGAGGGTCAACTGCTGCTCGATGGCCTGGACCTGCGACAACTGGACGTCGCCGACCTGCGCCATCAGATCGGCTACGTCGCCCACGACCTGCCGCTGCTGGCCGGCAGCCTGCGCGACAACCTGACCCTCGGCGCACGCTACATCAGCGACGCCCGCATGCTGGAAGTGGCAGAACTGACCGGTGTCACCGAACTGGCTCGCCAACATCCGCAAGGCTTCGACCGGCCGGTGGGTGAACGTGGGCAACTGTTATCGGGCGGCCAGCGTCAGGCCGTGTTGCTCGCGCGTGCTTTGCTGCTCGATCCGCCGATCATGCTGCTCGACGAACCCACCAGTGCCATGGACAACAGCAGCGAAGACGCTCTTCGGCAAAAACTCCACAGCTGGGTCCAGGGTAAAACCATCTTGCTGGTGACTCACCGCACGTCGATGCTCAGCCTGGTGGATCGGCTGATCGTCCTGGACAACGGACGGATCGTGGCCGATGGTCCAAAAGAAGCGGTCATCGATGCACTGCGCAAGGGCCGTGTCGGCTCTTCAGCTGTCTAGGAGTCGCCCATGTCTGCCGATCAGCCTGTACCGTCGAACGATCGCGGCTACTTCGACAGTTTCAACAAAAGTGCCGAGACCGAGTTCATGCCGGAAACCGCCGGCGCCGCATTGCAAGACTCCCCGCGCTGGTCGCGGATCACCGTATGGCTGGCTGCCGGGTTGATTGTCAGTGCCGTGGTCTGGGCCAAATTCGCGGTGCTTCAGGAAGTGACCATGGGCGAAGGCAAGGCGATACCGTCGAGCAAGGTCCAGGTGATCCAGAACCTTGAAGGCGGGATCGTCAGCGAGATTTTCGTGCGCGAAGGGCAAATGGTGAGCAAGGGCGACACCCTGCTGCGTCTTGATGACACGCGCTACCTGTCAAACAAAGGCGAAAGCGAAGCCGATCGTTATGCCCTCACCGCGCAGGTTGAACGCCTGTCTGCCGAAGCCGAAGGCCGACCCTTCAAGCTGTCAGAAGAAGTGATCGCCAAGGCCCCGCAAGTGGCCGAAGACGAGCGTTCGCTGTACGAGCAACGGCAACGTCGACTGGCCAGCGAACAGCGCACTTTGAGCGAACAATTGCGGCAGAAAACCCAGGAGCTTGCGGAGTTTCGTTCCAAGGCCGGGCAATTCAGTTCGAGCCTGTCGCTGGTCAATCAAGAGATGAACATGTCCGAGCCACTGGTAAAGACCGGCGCTGTGTCGCCGGTGGAGATCCTGCGACTCAAACGCAGCGCCGTGGAAATTCGCGGCTCGCTGAATGCAACGACGCTGGCCATTCCCCGGGCGGAATCGGCGATTGCCGAGATCCGCAGCAAGATCGACGAGTCGGAACAAACCTTCCGCTCGGAAGCGGCCAAAGAGCTCAATGAGAAACGTACCGACCTGTCAAAAATCACGGCAACCAGCATCGCCATCGACGACCGAGTAACCCGGACCACCGTGGTCTCACCGGTCAAGGGCATCATCAAAGTGCTGAAGGTCAATACCATCGGTGGTGTGGTCCAGCCGGGCAGTGACATGGTGGAAATCGTGCCGCTCGAAGACAACCTGCTGATCGAGGCCAAGGTTCGACCACAGGACGTGGCGTTCCTGCACCCGGGCCAGAAAGCCATGGTCAAGTTCAGCGCCTACGACTACACGATCTACGGCGGCTTGAGCGCCAAACTGGAATTGATCGGCGCCGACACCATCACCGATGACAAGGGCAACAGCTTCTACCTGATCCAGGTGCGCACCGATAAAAACCACTTGGGCGGGGACGTGAAACCGCTGCTGATCATTCCAGGGATGGTGGCGACGGTGGACATCATTACCGGGGAGAAGACGGTGCTCGATTACTTGCTCAAACCGGTACTGAAGGCGCGGACCGAGGCGATGCGGGAAAGGTAGGCCTGACTCAATCCTGACTTGCAAGGCTGTTGTGGCGAGGGAGCTTGCTCCCTCGCCACAAAGAACTTCATTGCTTGTGATTCTTGCGGTAAACCTCCTCCCCCATCGCCGCAATCTGCCCCTCGATCAACGCCTCGAACGGTTTCAACAACGGTGCAAACGTGGTCGGAACCTCGAGGGTTTCCAACGCCTGCACAATCGCCTCCACCGTCGACAAGGCCCCTGGCCCCGGTGCCTTGCGCAGCCGATAACGGGACACACCACCCTCGGCCAGCGTCACCCTCGGCAACGCCGCCAACAGCGGATTGAGGTGCAGCATTTTGCGCGCCTTGCGCCACGTGCCGTCGGGGACCACCAGCAACAGCGGATCTTCAGTCCCGGCATAACCCTGCATCGGTTGAGCGTCCTCGCCGGGAAACAACAACCGCGCCCGATACCCTGGCTGATTCAACAACGCGGGCAAATCCTCGAACACCTCCCCCACGATCAACTCGGCATTCTTCAATCCAAGCGCCGCCAGACGCGCCGTATTCAACGCATGGTTCACTTCACCCGGATGCTGCAACAGCAGTACTCGGGTGCGGCTGTCGAGGCTTGGAATCAACGGGCACAGACAGTGGGTTTGCGGGCGCAGGCAGCGTGGACATTGGATTCTGGACATCGTCTTCAGGCCTGATTCAGTTGAGCTTTAAGCAGATCGCGAAAGGTCTGGATCAACGGCTCGCGGCTACGGCCCCGGCGCACAATCATCGAGAATGGCGCCTGATAACCGAAGGTCGCCGGCAGCAACACCCGCAAGTCCCCCTTGTCAGCCCAGGCCTGGGCGTAGTGCTCAGGCAAATAGCCAATGTAGGCGCCGGACAGCACCAGAATCAACTGCGCCTCCATACTCTCCACGGTCGCGGCGCTGTGCTTGAAACCGTGGCGTGCCAGTTCGGCCTGGCTCCAATAGCCGCGACCGACCATGCGTTGCTGAGTAATAACCTGCTCGGGAATGCGCCGCTCGTTGAACAGCGGATGCCGCGTGCTGCAATACAACCAGTGTTGTTCACGGTACAGCGGCATGTACACCAGACCGCTCATGCGGGTGGAGAACGCACCGATGGCAAGGTCCAGGCGGTTGTCCTGCACGCCAAGCTGCAATTCGTAAGGGCTCATGACCGACAGGTGCAAATGCACGGCTGGGTGCTCCTGGCTGTAGGCGCCGATGGCTTCGGCGAACGGCAAGGCCTTGTCGCTGACGGTCGAGTCGATCACGCCCAGGTTCAACGTCCCGCGCAATTCGCCCTTGAGGGCGGCGGCGTATTGCTCGAAGCCTTCGAGTTCACCCAACAGACGCAGGGTCTCCTGATGGAACAGCTCACCCTTGCTGGTCAGGCTGAAACCGCCACGACCGCGATGGCAGAGCACCAGGCCGAGGGCCGATTCGAGCTGGCTCATGTAGGTGCTGATCGCCGATGTCGATAGGTTGAGCTCATGCTGGGCGTTAGCGAATCCCTGATGGCGTACCACGCTGACGAAGATGCGCAATAGTTTGAGGTCGGGTAAAGCGTTGGCCATCGGTGGCTCCGTAACCTGTTCAGTGAGTCCGCGCTGTGGGATGGGCGGTTGCTGCGCAACCGATCACCAGCAAGCCGGCTCCTACAGTAATAACCAATACCTCGGGCCGACGCCGACCTGTAGGAGCCGGCTTGCTGGCGATCGGTCCACCCGTGCAACGCATCGCTCAAGCCGAGAAGTCTATCCCGGCCCTCACCATTAGTTTAGAAAAATCTGAACTAAGTATTTGCCCGTAGCGATTCTTCCCGGCCACTACATTTCGCAGAATCCGCACAAATCGGTGCCCGTACCTTCCGTTAACGGCGCAACCAATAAATAAAACAACGACGATGAGGCCCTACCCGTGGACAAGATTCTTCACCAACCACTGGGCGGCAACGAAATGCCGCGCTTCGGCGGCATCGCCACCATGATGCGACTCCCCCACTTGAACACCGCTGCCGGTCTGGACGCTGCCTTTGTAGGCGTGCCACTGGACATCGGTACTTCGCTGCGCCCCGGCACCCGTTTCGGACCTCGCGAAATCCGCGCCGAGTCGGTGATGATCCGCCCGTACAACATGGCCACCGGCGCTGCTCCGTTCGACTCGCTGTCGGTTGCCGACATCGGCGACATCGCGATCAACACCTTCAACCTGCTGGATGCCGTACGGATCATCGAAGAATCCTACGACAATATCCTCGAACACGATGTGATTCCGCTGACCCTGGGCGGCGACCACACCATCACTTTGCCGATCCTGCGTGCCATCCATAAAAAGCATGGCAAGGTCGGCCTGGTGCACATCGACGCCCACGCCGATGTTAACGATCACATGTTCGGCGAGAAAATCGCCCACGGCACCACTTTCCGCCGCGCCGTTGAAGAAGGCCTGTTGGACCCGGACCGTGTCGTACAGATCGGCCTGCGCGCCCAGGGCTACACCGCCGACGACTTCAACTGGAGCCGCAACCAGGGTTTCCGCGTCGTTCAGGCCGAAGAGTGCTGGCACAAATCCCTGGCGCCACTGATGGCCGAAGTTCGCGAGAAAGTCGGCGGCGGCCCGGTGTACCTGAGCTTCGACATCGACGGCATCGACCCGGCCTGGGCCCCTGGCACGGGAACCCCGGAAATCGGTGGTCTGACGACCATTCAGGCGATCGAGATCGTTCGTGGCTGCCAAGGCCTCGACCTGGTCGGTTGCGATCTGGTAGAAGTCTCGCCCGCTTATGACACCACCGGCAACACCTCGCTGCTGGCCGCCAACCTGCTGTACGAAATGCTCTGCGTACTGCCTGGTGTGGTCCACCGCTGAGGATCGGTCATGAACGAACGTGATCAGGTTCTGAAAGCCGCCGCCGACCTGGTGGCGGCGTTTGCCCGTAACGATCGCGAAGCCTACTTCGGCGCATTCAGCGCCGATGCCAGCTTCGTTTTCTACACCCTCGATCAGCCCCTGCTATCGCGCGACGCCTATCAGGCGATGTGGGACGGCTGGCGCTCCGAGGATGGCTTCGAGGTGCTTTCGTGCACCTCAAGCAACGCCTTCGTGAGCCTTCAGGGTGACGTGGCGATTTTCATCCATGACGTGGCCACCGAGCTGCGCATGCAAGGGGAGCGGCACTTTAGCCAGGAGCGCGAGACGATTGTTTTCAAGAAACAAGCGTCTGGCCAAGAACAACAAGGCCTATGGCTGGCCTGCCACGAACATTTGTCCGCCATGCCGGAAGGGCTGCCACCCCCTTAGCCAAACAGGTGACGCTCACACACGATGGGCGCGCCTTTATGATCGGAGCAGATCATGAATAACAAAAACAACGAAAAAAGCCTTAGCAGCATCGAAACAAACGGGGTCGAACAGATCCCGGACCATGAACGTACCGCCCGTCCCGGTGACTTGTTTCGCCTGATCTTCGGCGGCGCCAACACCTTTGCCACCGCCGTGCTCGGCAGTTTCCCGGTGCTGTTCGGCCTGTCTTTTCAGGCCGGGGTCTGGGCGATTGTGCTGGGCGTGGTGCTCGGTTCGTTGATCCTGGCACCGATGGGCCTGTTCGGGCCGATCAACGGCACCAACAACGCCGTGTCTTCCGGTGCACACTTCGGCGTGCACGGGCGAATCGTCGGGTCCTTCCTGTCGCTGTTGACTGCTATCGCGTTCTTCTCGCTCTCTGTATGGAGTTCGGGCGATGCGCTGGTGGGCGGTGCCAAACGCCTGATCGACCTGCCGGAAACCGACCTGACCCTGGGCCTGGCCTACGGTTTGTTCGCGTTGCTGGTACTGACTGTATGCATCTATGGCTTTCGCTTCATGTTGTGGGTCAACCGCATTGCGGTGTGGGCGGCCAGCCTGCTGTTCCTGCTGGGTGTTTTCGCTTTCGCTCCTGCATTCGACAGCCAGTACGCCGGCACCGTGGCCATGGGTCAGGCCGGTTTCTGGGCAGCCTTTATCGGTGCCGCACTGGTCGCGATGAGCAACCCGATCTCCTTCGGCGCGTTCCTCGGCGACTGGTCCCGTTACATCCCGCGTGAAACGCCGAAAGGCCGGATCATGGTATCGGTGATCGCAGCACAACTGGCCACGCTGATTCCGTTCCTGTTCGGTCTGGTCACCGCCACGATCGTTGCGGTCAAGGCACCGGACTACATCGCGGCCAACAACTATGTTGGCGGGCTGCTGGCCGTTTCGCCGAGCTGGTTTTTCCTGCCGGTGTGCCTGATTGCGGTGATTGGTGGCATGTCCACCGGCACCACCTCGCTGTACGGCACCGGGCTGGACATGTCCAGCGTGTTCCCACGGGTGCTGTCGCGGGTCAAGGCCACGCTGCTGATCGGTGTGATGTCGATTGCCTTCATCTTCATCGGGCGCTTCGCGGCGAACCTGGTGCAGAGCGTGTCCACCTTCGCCGTGCTGATCATCACCTGCACCACTCCGTGGATGGTGATCATGATCATCGGCCTGCTGGTGCGTCGCGGCTTCTACTGCCCGGATGACCTGCAAGTGTTCACCCGCGGCGAAAAGGGTGGCCGTTACTGGTTCACCCACGGCTGGAACTGGCGTGGCCTCGGCGCCTGGATCCCAAGCGCGGCCGTCGGCCTGTGCTTCGTGAATCTGCCGGGGCAGTTTGTCGGACCACTGGGCGAAATGGCCGGCGGCATCGACATCAGCCTGCCGGTGACTCTGGGCCTGGCTTCGCTGGTGTACCTGGCGCTGCTGAGCCTGTTCCCGGAATCGAGCGCAGTGTTCGGCCCGAACGATGCACGCAGCAAGAGCACGGATTCGCTCGCTAAACCGGCGATGCGCCAAGCCGCCTGATTTTTTGAAGACAGGGCCATGAGGTGACCTCTGTGGCGAGGGAGCTTGCTCCCTCGCCACAAGAACTACCCCATAGCCATAACGCAACTTTGTTTCACCATAAAAAAGACAATCGGAGACACGCCATCATGGCTTTGGATTTATTCGTCGTACTCATCTACGCCGCCGCGATGCTGATACTCGGCTACTACGGCATGCGCAAGGCCAAGACCAACGAAGACTTTTTAGTTGCCGGTCGCAACCTCGGCCCTAGCCTGTACATGGGCACCATGGCCGCCACCGTTCTGGGCGGCGCGTCCACTGTGGGCACCGTGCGTCTGGGCTACGTGCATGGCATCTCCGGTTTCTGGCTGTGCGCGGCCCTCGGTTGCGGGATCGTGGCACTGAACCTGTTCCTCGCCAAACCGCTGCTGAAGCTGAAGATCTATACCGTTACCCAGGTCCTGGAAAAACGCTACAACCCGATGGCCCGCTCCGCGAGCGCGATCATCATGCTGGCGTACGCGCTGATGATCGGCGTGACGTCGATTCTGGCAATCGGCACTGTGCTGCAAGTGCTGTTTGGTCTGCCGTTCTGGATTTCGGTGCTGCTCGGTGGCGGCGTGGTCGTGATCTACTCGGCAATTGGCGGTATGTGGTCCCTGACCCTGACCGACATCGTCCAGTTCATCATCAAGACCGTTGGCCTGATGTTTATCCTGTTGCCAATCTGCCTGTACCGCGTCGGCGGCTGGGATGAGTTGGTTCTGAAACTGCCGGCGGCAAGCTTCAGCTTCACCACCATCGGCTGGGACACCATCATCACCTACTTCATGATCTACTTCTTCGGGATCCTGATCGGCCAGGACATCTGGCAACGGGTATTCACCGTCAAGACCGCCAAAGTGGCTCAGGTTGCCGGAACCGCTGCCGGTATCTACTGCATCATCTACGGCCTGGCCTGCGCCCTGATCGGCATGGCGGCGCACGTTCTGATCCCGGATCTGGACAACGTCAACAACGCCTTCGCCGCCATCGTCAAACTGTCCCTGCCAGACGGTATTCGTGGCCTGGTGATCGCTGCCGCACTGGCGGCCATGATGTCCACCGCCAGCGCCGGCCTGCTGGCCGCTGCCACTACCCTGACCGAAGACTTGCTGCCGAAACTGCGTGGCGGCAAACAGTCGAGTCTGGCGATCAACCGCCTGTTCACCCTGTTGACCGGTATCGTGGTATTGGGCATCGCTCTGATCGTGAACGACGTGATCAGCGCCCTGACCCTGGCCTACAACCTGCTGGTGGGCGGCATGCTGATCCCGCTGATGGGTGCCATCTTCTGGAAACGCGCCACCACCGCCGGCGCTATCGCCAGCATGGGCATGGGCTTCGCCACTGCGCTGCTGTTCATGTTCAAGGACGGTCTGGATGCCAACACCCCGATCTACTACAGCCTTGGCGTAGGTCTGGTGAGCTTCGTGGTCGTCAGCCTGATGTCCCGTCGCCCGGCTGTATTGGCGAGCGCTGCGTGAGCTGACCTGACAACTTGATGCTTTCTTCGACGGGTGTGGCGTCGGTTGCCACACCCGTTTTTTTTCGTCTGGAGAAACCCTCCAGCGGCTAAAGCCTGCTGTACTCATCACAAGGATAAAAAAGGCAGGGAGAACAACAACGCCCTCGAAGAACCCTCATGAACAGAGCTGCCGTCCGTGCCGTGGTGCATCGCTACATCAGCCGCCTGCTGGAAAATCAGCAAGACTTCGACGACAACGCCAACCTGGCGCAGTTGGGACTGGATAAGGAAGATATCGAGGAGCTGATCTTCCATCTCGAAGATGAGCTGGGCGTGACGGCGTTTACTGCCGAAGAAGACCGGATGCTGAAGAATGCCAGGACGGCGAATGATTTGAGTCAGTTCTTGATGGAGATCGGGCGGCATTGAATGCCGCGCCCAGTGAAATATCAGAGCGCCAGGATCGCAACCTTCGGCGCTCCTACGGATTCACGCGCAACCGCAACACTTGCACAACGCCCTGCAGGCGCCGCCGCAGGTTGCGATCTTTCCCAAACCCTGACGCGATCACCGACGTCGCTGCTGACGCCGACGCTGTTCGTCGTCAGTGCGAATAGGCACAGGTTGCAGAGGCGGTTCGATCAACCCGAGTGCAACACCCAGGTCGTGCAGCCAGTTTTGGATTTTCTCTTTCATGGTGCCCCCCTTCAGGGTAGTGCCGAGCGGCCAAAATTCTGTAGCCCCTTCGCACTGATAATAGTCCGAAGTCCCAAGCAATGCTCGCCCAACGTCGCAATGATCTGTTACTGAATCCATCACAATCACCCGGCGTTCAGGCAATGGCCTGTGCCGGCGACATTGCCGGCGGAAAAACCGCCTGCTGTTGTTCGATCCATGCGTTCAAGTTGGCCCCCAGCATGCCCTTGCGCCACATCAGCCAGGTGGTCGCACTGGCAAACGGTTCGGCCAAGGGGTGCACGGCCACGCTTTCACGGCCCGGCAGGCTGGCAAGCATCGACTCAGACATCAACGCCACGCCTGAACCGGCAATCACACAGGCCAGCATTCCCGGATAGGATTCTATCTCCATTGCCCGGCCCATCGCCGCATGGTCATGGGCGAACCAGGCTTCCAGGCGCATCCGGTAAGAGCAGCCCTGGCGAAAGGTGAACACCGAACGCCCTTCCACATCCAGCGCACTGCGCACGGGCGGATGATCGGCCTCGCTGATCAGCACCAGCCGCTCTTCGCACAACGGCACGCCGTCAAGTCCGGCAAACTCCAGCGGACCATCCACCAGCGCCGCATCAAGCCGACCGGTCAGCAAGCCTTCAAGCAATTCGCCACTGGGTCCGGACTGCACTTGCAGGTTCACCGCCGGATACAGCCGGTGATACCGCGCCAGCAGCGCCGGCAAGTGAATCGCCGCCGTGCTGTACATGGTGCCGAGTACAAAATCGCCCGCTGGCTGACCGCCCTGCACCGCTGCACTGGCTTCGTCATGCAGGGCGAACAGTTTGACGGTGTAATCCAGCAAGACTTTTCCCGCAGGCGACAACTGCAAACGCTGACGCTCACGCCGGAACAGTTCGACACCCAGTTGCTCCTCCAGCTGCTTGAGCCGGGTAGACAGGTTCGACGGCACCCGATGCAGCCGTTCGGCAGCACGGGTGATCGAGCCCTCCTGCGCCACGGCCTGGAAGATGCGCAATTGGCTGAATTCCACGACATTCTCCTAATCAGAACAACTTACTCAATATTATTCATTTTTAAAGAAAGTCAATCAGTCCTAGCCTGACGGTCATTGATCCTTGAACTGGAATCCAGACCATGTCTCCTCTGATTCGCTTATCCGCCAGTTTTATCGCGCTGATGATGGCGATGGGCATTGGGCGCTTCGCCTTGACGCCGCAGCTGCCTCACCTGCTGAGCGAAGGCCAGATCGACCTGACCGCTGCCGGCTTGATCGCTGCCGCCAATTACCTCGGTTACTTCATTGGCGCAGTAGACGCGATGTTCTCGCGGCGCCCGGAGCAGGTTCGCCGACGATTGCTTGGCGGGCTATGGCTGTGTGTAGTGCTGACCCTCGCTTCGTTCTGGGCCAACGGTTTCTGGTCGCATCTGTTGCTGCGTTTCGGTACAGGCGTCGCCAGCGCTTGGGTGCTGGTTATGATTACCGCACTGAGCCAACCGCTGGCGGCGGCTGCCGGGCGTCCACGACTGGGTGCTCTGGTCTTTGCCGGTCCGGGCCTGGGGATTTTGCTGACTGGCTTGTTGGCGCTGGGATCGAACCTGCTGGGCCAGACTTCCGCTACGTTGTGGCTGATTTATGCGGCCGTCGGCTTGGTGATGTTGCTGGTGATCCTGCCGTTCCTCCCGCAACCGAAGGCTAATGTGGCGCCTCCCCCCAACCCCGTCAGTTGCAGTCACCCAGGCATCGCTCGCCTGGGTCTGATCTACGGCTTGTACGGTTTGGGCTACATCATTCCGGCCACTTTCCTGTCGCAGATGGCCAACACGCAGTTTCACGGACAATGGCAGGCGGACCTGTTCTGGCCCTGCTTCGGCCTGGCGGCAGCGAGCGGTGTGTTGCTGGTCAGTTTGCGGCGGCAAAAACCAGGTGCCACACGCCACTGGTTGACGGCGACATTGTGGCTGCAAGCGGCGGGCGTGTTCGCCTGCCTGCTGGGCAATGGACCGGGCCTGGCGCTGGGCGTGATCCTCTGTGGCACACCGTTCCTGGCCTGCATGCAATTGGTGATGCAGCGCTCCCGGGAGCTGGCGCCCCACGCCACCCAACGCAACGCCGGGCTGTTGACTGCGTGTTTCGCCGTGGGCCAACTCAGCGGGCCGTTGCTGGCGGCACTGAGCAGTCATTTCAGCGGTGGTCTGCAGCCGGCGCTGATGTTCGCCGGCAGCGGCTTGCTGATTGCCGGTGGTCTGTCCCTGGCGTCGGTCAGTGCTGCCCGAGGGCTTTGCGCAAACGACGGCGCACCCACTGTTCAGCGCTGACAAAGGTAATGCCCAGCAGTACCAATACGGCGCCGACGACGAAGTTGACGCTCAGGTCCTCGCCGAGCAGCACCACACCGAACGTGACGCCGAAGAGCGGCGTCATGAACGAGAACACCGCAAGATTCGCCGCCAGATATCGACGCAGCAGCCAGAACCACACCAGATAACTGAAAAACGACACTACGATGCCCTGAAACAACACGCTGGCCACCGCCACGGTGGTCAAGTTGACGTGGGTAATCTGCCCACTGAGCAATGCGATCAATAGCAGCCCGACGAAGCCGACGATCAACTGGTAAAACAGCGTCAACGTGACAGGTGCTTCCGACAGCCGAGATGCACGCACAACCACTGTCGTAGCGCCCCAGGCGGCGCCTGCGAGCACGCCCAGCGCATCGCCCATCAACATGCGGCGATCGAGATTATCCCAGGAGACACCCCCGGCAAAGGCGATCGCAATCCCGACGAACGCGAGGATAATCCCCAACCATTGCAAGGGTCTCAACCGCTCACTGGGCAACAGCCAATGCACGCCTAGCGCAGTGAAGATTGGCGCCGTGTAGAGAAACACCGACATGTGCGCCGCGGTCGTCAGTTGCAGACCTTCGGAAATGAAGAAGAACTCCACACCGAACAGCGCGCCAGCCAACAGCCCACCGCGCCAGGTAGAAGCGACCTGATCCCAACCGCCCTTCCAACAGATCAACAATCCTACGAGCAAAGCCGACATGCCTGACCGCGCTGCCGCCTGCATCACCGGTGCAATGTCCGGAGCTGCCCACTTGATCATCACCTGCTGAACGCCCCAGACCAGGCACAACCCGACCATCACTTGCAGGGCAAAGCCATCGGCGCTACGCCGGGTGGCAGTCACTGAAACACCTCGACTTCACAATCCATGACAGAGACTCGGCAGTAAAAACAAAAACCCCGGCCTTCTGATTCCGGGGTCAACAATCAAGGATGCCAACCGTAGGAGCTGCCGCAGGCTGCGATCTTTTGATTCTGATGACTAAACAGCAACGATCGCAGCCTGCGGCAGCTCCTACGGGGATCAGCTTAGTTCGATGCGATCGGCATGAATGACGATCTGGCCATTCTTGTACAGCGCACCAATGGCCTTTTTGAAGTTGCCCTTGCTGACACCGAACATGCTGCTGATCAATACCGGATCGCTCTTGTCGCTGATCGCCAGGCTGCCGTTGTTTTCGCGCAACTTGGCGAGGATCTTCGAGTTAAGGCTGGTCGCCGCTTCCTGGCCGACCGGTTGCAGGCTCAGGCTGATCTTGCCATCGGCACGCACTTCCTTGATGAAACCCTTCTCTTCCTTGCCGGCACGCATGAACTTGAAGATTTCGTTCTTGTGAATCAAGCCCCAGTGCTTGTTATTGATGATCGCCTTGAAGCCCATGTCAGTGGCTTCGGCAACCAGCAAATCGACCTCCTGGCCCGCGGTGTAGTTGGCCGGGGTCTTGTCCAGATAGCGGTCCAGGCGCGCAGTCGCGGTGATGCGGCGGGTGTGCTTGTCGAGGTAGACGTGCACCACCACGTACTCGCCGGCCGTCATCTGACGCTTCTCTTCGGAGTACGGCAGCAACAAATCCTTGGGCAGCCCCCAATCCAGGAATACCCCGATGCTGTTGACTTCAACAACTTTCAAACTGGCAAATTCACCGACTTGAACTTTCGGTTTTTCCGTCGTTGCGATGAGTTTGTCATCGCTGTCCAGATAAATAAAAACGTTGAGCCAGTCTTCATCTTCGCTGGGAATATCTTTGGGGATATAACGATTGGGCAAAAGAATTTCGCCATCCGCCCCACCGTCCAGATATAAACCGAAGTTAGTGTGTTTAACCACTTGCAAACTGTTGTAACGCCCGACTAAAGCCATGTCCAATACCCTCATTGCGTGGGCGGCATTCTACCCGGTTTTAACCGCTTCGTTGGGCGCTCGGCCCGGTGGCACGCGAAATTCCTCTGCGAGCCTTGGTTTTCCGGGGTTTGGGTTGTGCGACTGCCCGCTCGTCAGTCCGATTGGGGCGATTATGCCAAGCCCCGGCAGGCGCAACACTGCAATTTTTTTAGCAGTGAATTTAGTTAAAACAGCGACTTAGGAGAATAATTCGAAGATTGGCCAACGCTTTATTCCAGATAGGCCATCAGTCGATGCAGGGGATATTCGCCAAGCAATTATCCGGTGTTTCCTGTACGATGCATGGCCAAGTTAATTTTCTACAGGTTAATGGCCGCCATGCGCGTAAAAGCATCCACCAGCAAAGCAAAGCCAGCTCCAGCCGTCGAAACCAGCGAATCGATCAACAGCCAGATTGCTGCGTTCCTCAAGTCCGGCGGTGAAATCCAGCAAATTGCCAAAGGCGTCAGCGGCCAGACGTTCGGCCCGTCCAAGCAGATCACCTTGGGCAAAAAGTAATACCCCTCGCGTCACCTGGTCCTCAAGCGCTTTGAAGCTCGAAGCGCTTGGACTGGAACCCCTCTTGCATCACCTCTTGCTGCAACCCACCGTTTAAAAATCGACGAACGGCCCTTTATGCCGATCATTCGCCGGTATCCTTGCACGCGTCTGGATCAAGCGTTTCAGCCGATTTTTCATCGGCACCCGCTGCTCAAGGAGTGACGCATGCTCAAATTTTCCTGTTTATCGCTTCTGTTCGTCGGCTTGCTGGCCAGTTCACTGGCGCACGCCCAGATCTTTCAGCGCGAACTGGGTGATTTCGACCTCAAGCTCGGCACCAGCCCCAGTCGCAGCATGGCCCAGGGTCTGGTCAAACCCAATGCTGTCGGCTCGTTCCACGGTGGCCTGGACCTGAGCCACGACAGCGGCTTTTACGTTGGCCAATGGGCGCCGAGCATGGGCATCAGTCCTGGCAAAAACCTTGAGATCGATTCCTACGTCGGTTTTAAACAGCCCTTCGACCAAACCCTGGGTTACGAAGTCGGCATGATCCGCTACAGCTACCCTGAAGTCGAAACCCTGAACAGCCAGGAGCTTTTCGGTGGGCTGACCTTGCTGGGCAGCCGTTTTGGCGTTGCGTTCAGCAATGACCCGGACAAACAAAACAACACCCTTTTTGCGGACCTGGGCGGTAATCAACCGTTCGGCATCGGTGTCAGCATGAAATACACCACTCACCAACTCAATGCACCGGTCGCGGTGGATGGCGGGTATGTAGGCAGTTTTACCGATTGGTCGCTGAAATTGTCCCGCCCGTTCATGGGCATCGATCTGGACCTGATCTACAGTGATTCAAGCCTGCGGGGCAGCGATTGCCCGGCCTACTCCGGTCACAACAGTCAGTGCGACGCACTGGTCACCCTCAAGGCTGTGCACGCGTTCTATTGATCGGCTGAACTGCCGGGCTCATCCTGCGTTCACATGAGAATCAGTTCCCGAAGGCAGGCTTTCGCAAGGACTCGCCCATGTCTCGCTGGCTCGCACATATGGCAATTGCGCTCACCGTCACCCTCGCGCTGGGCGCATGCAGTCGCATGGGCCTGGCTTACCGCAACCTCGATGTAATCATCCCCTGGACACTCAGCGATTACCTGGACATGAACGGCGAGCAAAAGAGCTGGCTGGATGAGCGCCTGAAAGAACACCTGAGTTGGCACTGCAGCACTCAACTGCCGGGTTACCTCGATTGGCTGGACCGGTTGCAATCAATGGTCGCCGACAACCAGGTCACTGATGCCGCGCTGCAAGCCCGAGCCAATGAAGCTCGGCAAGCGATTGCCGAAACCGCTTTGGAAATTACCCCTTCAGCCATACAGCTATTGCAAGGGCTGGATGACAAGCAAGTTGCAGAAATGAACGATGCCTTCGCCAAAGACCAGCGCAAACGCCAGGAGCAGTACCTCAAGCCGCCCCTCGCCCAGCAAATCAAGGAACGAGCCGAACGCATGGAGAAGCGCCTTGACGACTGGATGGGGCCGCTTGGTTCAGCGCAGAAACAGCGTGTCGTGACGTGGTCCAATGCACTTGGCGAACAAAACACCCAATGGATCGCCAACCGTGTCCACTGGCAGAAACAGTTCAGCGCGGCCGTGGCGCAACGCCAAAGTCCGGAATTCCCACAGAGAATCGAGACGCTACTGGTCAATCGCGAACGCTTATGGACACCGGCCTACCGCGAGGCCTTTGCCACCACGGAAGCCCAGGCGCGGGCGCTGTTCGTCGACTTGATGGCTGAGAGCACGCCGACGCAACGGCAACGGTTACTGACGAAGATTGAGGGTGTGAAGAAGGATTTCAGTGATTTGAAGTGCCTGAAAGCGGCCAAACAAAGTTGAAAGATCAGCAGATCGCAGCCTTCGGCAGCTCCTACGGATCAATCGTAGGAGCTGCCAAAGGCTGCGATCTGCTGATGTTTGAAGTGTTAGGCAATCTGCGCCCTCGACGCCACTTCATCAAATGTCACCTCATCCAGCGCATCCTCCTGCTCATCCAACACCTGGCGAGGATGATCATTGCCCGGAATGCTGCTGTCGATCAGGCTCAAGAGGCTCGATCCGCGCGGCGTCAAAATATAATTCGAACCTGTACCGCCCTGTTCTTCAGGCCGAGGTTCAATGTAGCCCCGCTCCAGTAACAGCTTTTCGTATTCACCTGCCACCGCTTTGAGATGGTCCAGGTTCTCTGTCTGCTCACCTTCGGTCGCTTTTTGCGCCACATACTGCTCGGCATACGGCCTTGGGGTAAAGCTGGCTTCACCATGCTGCACTTCATGCAGCAGGCGCTCGATCAAATCCCAGTTATAAGTCGTCATCCTGCAACCTCCGGTGCCCACGAGTGAGGGCCTTCATAGCTTGTGACCGATGCAGCCCGTAGCCGTTCAGCCGAGGTTTTTACCGAGACCGACCGGCGGTCTGTCGAATTGAACGCGGGTCAAACGACTAGGCTGTGTAAGTCCACTCCCAGCCCCACGCAGGAGAACAACACCATGAACATTCAGAATCATCCCGTCGTGTCGCGGGAAGAATGGCTAGCCGCCCGCAAACAGCACCTGGCCCACGAAAAAGCCTTCACCAAGGAAAGGGACAGACTCAGCGCCGAACGCCGAGCACTGCCTTGGGTAAAAATCGACAAGGACTACCACTTTCAGGGACCGAACGGAGAGTTGAAACTGGCTGATCTTTTCGGCGGTCGCAGCCAGTTGGTCATTTACCACTTCATGTTTGCCGAAGGCTGGGACGAAGGTTGCCCTGGCTGTTCCTTCCTCTCGGACCATATCGACGGCGCCAATCAGCATCTGGCTCATCATGATGTGGCCGTGGTGGCGGTGTCCCACGCACCGTTCGCCGAGTTCCAGGCCTTCAAGCGACGCATGGGGTGGAAATTCGACTGGCTCTCGTCAGAAGGTTGCGATTTCAACTACGACTTTGGCGTAACAGCAAGGGCCGAAGACGTCGCCGCGGGAAAGGCTACCTACAACTACGAAAAAACTGACGGTGCCGAAGAAGAGCTCCCGGGTCTCAGCGTGTTTTATCGCAAAGAAGCCGGGGATATCTTCCACACCTATTCAACCTATGCCCGAGGTTTGGACATGCTGGTCGGTACTTACAACTATCTCGACCTGACGCCGAAGGGGCGCAATGAAGAAGAGATCATGGAATGGGTGCGGCATCACGACAAGTATGAGGACAAGGCGTCGGCGGGTTGCTGCCATGGTGGCGGCCAGGTTTGAAACCGAGTCGCGGCGGATCGCGAGCATGCTCGCTCCTACAAGTGTGTGGGCGGACTTTCGGCGCGGTCCTCAACCCCTTGACTGAACTTTCCATCGTCGTTAGCGCTCAACCGGTTAACCCGCCTTAACCGGAACTGAGGCCTGCCCCATGAAATCACTATTGAAGTTCACCCTCGCCGCCACCTTGATCTGTGCCTTGCCTGCCTGGGCTTGCACTCCCGAAGAGGCTACGCAAAAACGCGAACAGCTGGCCCGGGAAGTGACCAAGCTGACAGAACAGAATCCGGCAAAGGCCAAAGAGATCAACGATGAATTGCAGAAGATGGATTTGGGAACCGCGGCCAAGGATTTGCCGGACAAGTGCCAGTTGATCGATCAGCGTTTGAAAGAGTTGGATACGGCGGAGAAAAAAACCGAGAGCTGATGATTACAATCTTTTAAATAAAAAAACCGGACAATGTCCGGTTTTTCTATCAGCAGGTACCGCGCGTTACTCGGCTGCCGGCGCTTCCGGCTTGCGGCGCTTGAGCGGGGCCATGCCGTCGCTGCTCACCAGGGAGTCGCTTTTCGGCCGGTTGGCGCTCTTGCGCTTGGTCGGGGTCTTGGCGGCGGTTTTCTTCTTGTCGCCCTTCGCGTCGGTCTTTTTCTTCTTCACGCCGACGGCTTTACCCGAGGCTTTGACCTTTTTCGGTCCGCCGTAGGTGCCTTTGACTTCCTTGATGGTGCGACGCTCGAAGCTTTGCTTGAGGTAGCGCTCGATGCTCGACATCAGGTTCCAGTCGCCATGGCAGATCAACGAGATCGCCAGGCCATCGTTACCGGCGCGACCGGTACGACCGATGCGGTGAACGTATTCGTCGCCGCTGCGCGGCATGTCGAAGTTGATCACCAGGTCCAGGCCGTCCACGTCCAGACCGCGAGCGGCAACGTCGGTGGCCACCAGGATCTTCACACCGCCCTGTTTCAGACGATCGATCGCCAGCTTGCGATCTTTCTGGTCTTTCTCGCCGTGCAGCACGAACGCTTTGTATTCCTGCGCCACCAGACGTCCGTAGATACGGTCAGCCATGGCCCGGGTGTTGGTGAAGACGATGGCCTTCTGGTAGGTCTCGTTGGCCAGCAGCCAGTTCACAATCTGCTCTTTGTGCTGGTTGTGGTCAGCGGTGATGATTTGCTGGCGAGTGGTTTCGTTTAGCTGGCTGACCGCATTGAGCTGCAAGTGCTCAGGGTTGTTCAGGACCTTGGCAATCATCTCGCGCAGACCCGAACCACCGGTGGTGGCGGAGAACAGCATGGTCTGCTGACGATTGGTGCACTCGTCGACCAGACGCTGCACGTCATCGGCAAAGCCCATGTCGAGCATGCGGTCGGCTTCGTCGAGTACCAGTACTTCAACTTCCTTCAGGTCGAGGTTGCCGGCGTTCAGTTGCTCGATCATCCGGCCCGGCGTACCGATCAGGATGTCCGGCACCTTGCGCAGCATGGCGGCCTGGACCTTGAAATCTTCGCCGCCAGTGATCAGGCCGGACTTGATGAAGGTGAACTGCGAGAAGCGTTCAACTTCTTTCAAGGTCTGCTGGGCCAGCTCACGGGTCGGCAACAGGATCAGGGTCTTGATGCTGACGCGAACCTTGGCCGGGCCGATCAGGCGGTTGAGGATCGGCAAAACGAATGCAGCGGTCTTGCCGCTACCGGTTTGCGCTGTCACCCGCAGGTCACGCCCTTGGAGCGCCAGCGGAATAGCCGCGGCTTGCACAGGCGTTGGCTCGACAAATTTCAGCTCGGCCACGGCTTTGAGCAGGCGTTCGTGCAGGGCGAATTGGGAAAACACGGGTGCTACCTCGAAGAAATACAAAAAAACAGCTGCATAGGGTAACGGTTTCGAGCGCTTAGGCCGAGTTTCTTTGTGCAAAAGGCAGTAAACAGTGGTTTTTTTGTTGCCTGTTTTGTCACCACCGGTAATACAAAGCGTCTTAAATGCTCTAATCACCTCTCTGCCTTACAGAAGAATCGTGCTTGCCCATGGAAATCAAACAGCTCTGGCTCAACGCCCAAGAACTCTGGAGTGCGCTGGAAAACCACCCGCGCGTGTACTGCGCACTGGCACTGCTGGTGCTGCTGAGCATCGCCCTGGTACTCGGACGAGTGGCGCGTTACCTCATTCTGCACGGCGTCAAATTGCTCGGTCGCCAACCGGCGATGTTCTGGCTCAATGACTTTCTCGAAAACAAAGTGTTCCATCGTCTGGCACAGGTTGTGCCCTCGCTGGTGATCCAGTTCGGTTTGAACCTGATCCCCGAGCTGAACAAGGCCACCCTGAATTTCCTCGGCAACGTCGCCCTCGCCTTCACCTTTCTGTTTCTGCTGCTGGCGGTCAGCGCCCTGCTCAATGCCTTGCTGGACATCTACGCGCGTACCGAACACGCCCGCACCCGCTCGATCAAAGGCTATGTGCAGCTGACGAAAATGGTCTTGTACATCTTCGGCTCAATCATCATCGTCGCCACCTTGATCGACCGCTCACCGTTGTTGCTGCTGTCAGGCCTGGGTGCGATGTCGGCGGTAATTCTGTTGGTCTACAAGGACACCCTGCTGTCGTTCGTGGCCAGCGTGCAGTTGACCAGCAACGACATGTTGCGGGTGGGCGACTGGATCGAAATGCCCCAGGTCGGCGCCGATGGCGATGTGGTGGACATCACCCTGCACACGGTCAAGGTGCAGAATTTCGACAAGACCATCGTGTCCATCCCCACTTGGCGCCTGATGTCCGAGTCGTTCAAGAACTGGCGCGGCATGCAGGCTTCCGGGGGACGCCGGATCAAGCGCAGCCTGTTCATCGACGCCAGCGGTGTGCGCTTTTTACGCGATGAAGAAGAATTCAAGCTCTCGCAGGTCCACCTGCTGACCGACTACATGACCCGCAAACAGGCCGAACTCCGGGCCTGGAACGAAGCTCAGGGCAACGTCGCGGCGATGTCGGCCAACCGCCGCCGGATGACCAACATCGGCACCTTCCGCGCCTATGCGCTGGCTTATCTGAAAAGCCATGCGGACATCCAGCCGAACATGACCTGCATGGTTCGACAAATGCAGACCACGGCCCAAGGCATTCCACTGGAAATCTACTGCTTTACCCGCACCACGGCATGGGCCGATTACGAGCGCATTCAAGGGGATATTTTTGATTACTTGCTGGCGGTGCTGCCGGAGTTCGGCTTGAGCCTGTATCAGCAACCGAGCGGAACGGATTTGCGTTCCGGGCTACTGCCGGCGCTGTTGGGCGCGAGCCACATTCCCGAGCAGGAAAAACGCTTGATGTAATCCACACCCCTTTAGGAGCTGCCGAAGGCTGCGATCTATTGATGTTCAAGATCAAAAGATCGCAGGCTGCGCCAGCTCCTACACCAGGCTTGCTTCTCGCCTGATGCCCAACCGACTGATCCACACCGCCATCAAAATCACCGAACCACCCAGCAACAACCGCCCCAGCTCCTCATGCTGATTCCAGATCAGCAGATTGATCAACAGCCCCACCGGCACATGCAAATTGTTCATCACCGCCAACGTGCCGCCGCTGACCAGGCACGCCCCCTTGTTCCACCAGTACAGCCCCAACGCAGTGGAAACCAGGCCGAGGAACAGCAACACGCCCCATTGCAGCGGTGCTTCGGGCAGGAAGTTCTGCTTGCCGAACAGCAAAAACGCCGGCAATGCCACCGCCAGCGCACCGAGGTAAAAGTAGCCGAAGCGCCGGTAATGCGGCAGATCGCTCGGATGCCGCGCGACCAGGTGTTTGTACAGTACCTGCCCGGCGGCATAGGTGAAGTTGGCCAGTTGCAGCAACAGGAAGCCCATGAAGAAGTCCGGGTTGATCCGGTCAAAGCGAATCACCGCCGCCCCCGCCACTGCCACCAGGGCCGCGATCAAGGCCCAGGGATTGAAACGGCGATTGAGTGCGTCTTCGATCAAGGTCACGTGCAACGGCGTGAGGATGGTGAACAGCAAGACTTCCGGCACCGTCAGCACGCGAAAGCTCAGGTACAGGCAGACGTAGGTCACGCCGAACTGTAACGCACCGATCAGCAACATGCCGCGCATGAACGCCGGTTCCACCGAACGCCAGCGGGTCAGTGGAATGAACACCAGCCCCGCCAGCAGCACGCGCACCAGCACGGCGAAGTAACTGTCGACATGACCGGCCAGGTATTCGCCGATCAAGCTGAAGGAAAACGCCTGGATCAGCGTGACAAAAAGTAGATAGCCCATGCTCGCCTCATTTCGATTGGCGGCGACGATAGCGGGTTTTGCTGCTGATCGCGAACCCCCAAACAATACAAACCCTGTAGCAGCCGGCTTGCTGGCGTTGAGGGCGTGTCAGCCAACGATGATATTGCCTGACACCCCGCTATCGCCGGCAAGCCGGCTCCTACGGGTTCTGTGGTGTTTTGCGCAATCGCAGGCAAAAAAAAGCCCGATCTCGCTAAAGCGTTCAATCGGGCTGGAGCACTCAGGAGCAACAAGTGCGAAGGGAGGTCGATGCGCGTACAGGCTTGAAGGGTTGCGCCAGGTCACTAGACCATCGAGCGATTATCTGGCGATTAACAGATCAGGCCACCAGGGAAAGCTTGGCGTTCGCCTGGTTCAGGCCTTTCTCCTGGAAGTCGCCCCCCAGGTTCATGCCTTCAGCGTGGATGAACGTCACATCGTGAATGCCGATGAAGCCCATCACCTGACGCAGGTACGGTTCCTGATGATCGGCAGTGCTGCCAGCGTAGATCCCGCCGCGGGCAGTCAGCACGTAGGCGCGCTTGCCGCTGAGCAGGCCTTGCGGTCCGGTTTCGGTGTATTTGAAGGTCACGCCGGCACGCAGTACATGGTCGAGCCAGGCTTTCAGGGTGCTGGGAATCGCAAAGTTGTACATCGGCGCAGCCATCACAAGCACGTCGGTGGCGAGCAATTCGTCGGTCAACTGGTTGGAGCGTTCCAGAGCGACCTGCTCTATGTCATTGCGCTGCTCGGCGGGTTTCATCCAGCCGCCCAACAAGTTGATATCCAGGTGCGGTACCGGGTTGACGGCCAGGTCACGCACGGTGATCTGGTCGTTCGGGTGCGCGGCTTGCCACTGTTTGACGAAGGTCTGGGTCAGCTGACGGGAAACCGAGTCTTGCTGACGGGCACTGCTTTCGATGATCAGAACGCGGGACATTGGATGTAGCCTCCATCTGAGAATGCTGTAGGTCGATGGAGTGAAGGTTAAACAGAGTCATATCGATGAAAAAGCGCAAATAACTGCTATAACCCATCAATAAATTCGTTTATAAGCAACCCATGTCCTATGCCCTTCGTAAGAGCGAGCATGCTCTCGCGAGGGTATACAGACACCGTGATATCGATTGACCCACCGTATCGCGAGCAAGCTCGCTCCTGCAGAAGGGCTATTTCGGGGTGCAGGTCAGTTCGATACGCAGCTTGATAATGTTGCGGCTGAATTTGGCGGTTGCTGTTTTATGTTTGCCGGCCGCCACATCGAATTTGCGTGTGCGCGGGGCTTCCGGGCCATTGCTGAAAACCGCCTTGCAGCTCGCATCGACATCGCCGTAGTTGGCCACCCGAATCGAGCCGATATCGCTATCGGTATCGAAGGTTTCGTAGTCGATCTTCATGTCGTTGAGTTTTTTGTTCACATCGATCGGATAAGCAAACGCCATCAACGGCAACATCGCCAGCAGCACGCAACAGACTTTCTTCATTCGGCAGGCTCCAATAAGGGCTGCCAGCTTAGGACAAGAGGAGCTCAACATGAAAGCGCCCCGCGTGACCCTTGATCAATGGCGAACGCTTCAAGCCGTGGTCGATCACGGTGGCTTCGCCCAGGCCGCCGAGGCTTTGCATCGCTCGCAATCGTCGGTCAGCTACACCGTGGCGCGCATGCAGGACCAGCTCGGCGTGCCATTGCTACGCATTGATGGCCGCAAAGCAGTACTGACCGAAGCCGGCGGCGTGTTGTTGCGTCGCTCGCGGCAATTAGTGAAACAGGCCAGCCAACTGGAAGACCTCGCCCACCATATGGAGCAAGGCTGGGAGGCTGAAGTGCGCCTGGTGGTTGATGCCGCTTACCCGAGCGCCCGCCTCGTGCGTGCGTTGACTGCGTTCATGCCGCAAAGCCGTGGCTGCCGCGTGCGCCTGCGTGAAGAAGTGCTGTCGGGCGTGGAGGAAGTGCTGCTCGAAGGTGTGGCGGACCTGGCCATCACGGGCTTCAGCATTCCCGGTTACCTGGGGGCGGAATTGAGCGACGTCGAATTCGTCGCGGTGGCCCACCCGGAGCACCACCTGCACCGCCTCAACCGCGAGCTGAACTTCCAGGATCTGGAAAGCCAGATGCAAGTGGTGATCCGCGACTCCGGCCGCCAGCAACCTCGGGACGTTGGCTGGCTCGGCGCCGAGCAGCGCTGGACGGTCGGCAGCCTGGCCACCGCCGCGACGTTCGTCAGCAGCGGTCTGGGTTTTGCCTGGCTGCCCCGGCACATGATCGAGCGGGAATTGAAGGAAGGGACGCTCAAGCTGCTACCGTTGGATCAGGGCGCAAGCCGCAACCCGAGCTTCTACCTGTACTCGAACAAGGACAAACCGCTGGGGCCGGCCACGCAAATTCTCATCGAACTGCTGCGTACCTTCGACACCGCGCCGCTGGATGCACCGTTCGCCGCCCCTGAACAAGCCTGACACGGAGTGTATGCATGGCCTATTTCGAACACGAAGGTTGCAACCTGCACTATGAGGAATATGGCCACGGCGCGCCGCTGCTGCTGGTCCATGGACTCGGTTCCAGCACGCTGGACTGGGAGAAGCAGATCCCGGCGCTTTCGACCCGCTATCGGGTCATCGTCCCGGATGTGCGCGGCCACGGTCGCTCGGACAAACCCCGGGAGCGCTACAGTATTGCCGGGTTCAGCGCTGATCTGATTGCCCTGATGGAGCATCTGAACCTGGGTCCGATCCATTATGTGGGCTTATCCATGGGCGGCATGATCGGCTTTCAACTGGGTGCGGATCAGCCACAACTGCTCAAGAGCCTGTGCATCGTCAACAGTGCGCCGCAGGTCAAACTGCGTACCCGCGACGATTACTGGCAGTGGTTCAAGCGCTGGAGCCTGATGCATGTGTTGAGCCTGGGCACCATCGGCAAGGCACTGGGAAGCAAACTGTTCCCGAAACCCGATCAGGCCGACTTGCGGCAAAAGATGGCCGAGCGCTGGGCAAAAAACGACAAACATGCTTATCTCGCCAGTTTCAATGCCATTGTGGGCTGGGGGGTTCAGGAACGACTTTCGAAGGTATCCTGTCCAACGCTCATCGTCAGCGCCGACCGTGATTACACACCGGTTTCGCTGAAGGAAAACTACGTAAAACTGCTGCCTGATGCGCGGTTGGTGGTCATCGACGATTCTCGCCACGCCACGCCATTGGATCAGCCTGAAGCATTCAACCAGACGCTGCTCGAGTTCCTCACCGCAGTCGACACCACCACTCAGGATCATTGACCCATGCTGAAAAAAATCGCCCTCGCCGCTGGCTCCGTTCTGTTTGCCGCCAACCTGATGGCCGCGACGCCTGCAACAGCGCCGCACGTTCTGCTGGAGACCACCAACGGCCAGATCGAAATCGAACTGGACGCGGTCAAGGCCCCGATCAGTACCAAGAACTTCCTTGAGTACGTCGACAAAGGCTTCTACAACAACACGATTTTCCACCGAGTAATCCCGGGCTTCATGGTTCAGGGCGGCGGATTCACTCAACAGATGCAACAAAAAGACACCAGCGCACCGATCAAGAACGAATCGAAAAACGGCCTGCACAATGTGCGCGGCACCTTGTCCATGGCCCGTACTTCGGTGCCTGATTCGGCCACCAGCCAGTTCTTCATCAACGTCAAGGACAACGACTTCCTCGACCAGGGTGATGGCTACGCGGTATTCGGCAAAGTGGTCAAAGGCATGGACGTGGTGGACATCATCGTCAACTCGCCAACCACCACGCGTGGCGGCATGAAAGACGTACCGGCAGACCCGGTATTCATCAAGTCGGCCAAGCGCATCGACTGAGACTAAGCTGGACAAGGACGTCCGAGCCGTTGCCGGTGCTGCCGGCAACGCTCAAACCGTTTAAAGGAGAGCCCCTTTGTGGGCGAAAAACCGATGCTTTATCGCCGTTTTGAAAAACTGATCGATATTTTCCGTGATGCACCGACGGCGTCCCCGCCGGACCGGGTCTTCCCTTTTTATACCTATTACCTCAAGCAGGTGTGGCCAAGCTTTGCCGCCCTGTTGATCGTCGGACTGTTCGGTGCCTTGATCGAAGTGGCGCTGTTCAGCTACCTGAGCCGCATCATCGACCTGGCGCAGGGCGAGCCGAACGTTAACCTGTTCAAGGAACACGGCCTGGAACTGGCCTGGATGGTGGTCGTTGCATTGGTCCTGCGCCCCATTTTCGTAGGTCTTCATGACCTGCTGGTGCACCAGACCCTGAGCCCCAGCATGACCAGCATGATTCGCTGGCAGAATCACAGCTACGTGCTCAAACAGAGCCTGAATTTTTTCCAGAACGACTTCGCCGGGCGCATCGCCCAGCGCATCATGCAAACCGGTAACTCACTCCGCGATTCCGCCGTTCAGGCCGTGGACGCACTGTGGCATGTGCTGATCTACGCCATCAGCTCGCTGGTGCTGTTCGCCGAAGCCGACTGGCGCCTGATGATCCCGTTGCTGACCTGGATCATCGCCTTCATCGGTGCCCTCTATTACTTCGTGCCACGGGTCAAGGACCGCTCGGTGCTGGCGTCCGACGCACGCTCCAAACTGATGGGGCGGATTGTCGACGGCTACACCAACATCACCACCCTGAAACTGTTCGCCCACACCAACTTCGAGCAACAATACGCCCGCGAAGCGATCAAGGAACAAACCGAAAAAGCCCAACTGGCGGGCCGCGTCGTCACCAGCATGGACGTGGTCATCACCAGCATCAACGGCTTGCTGATCGTCAGCACCACGGGGTTGGCCCTGTGGCTGTGGACGCAGTCGCTGATCACTGTGGGCGCAATTGCCCTGGCCACTGGCCTGGTGATCCGCATCGTCAACATGTCCGGCTGGATCATGTGGGTGGTGACCGGCATTTTCGAAAACATCGGCATGGTTCAGGACGGCTTGCAGAGCATTTCGCAACCGGTGTCCGTCACCGATCGCGATCAGGCCAAACCCCTGGCCGTGGCCCGTGGAGAAGTACGCTTCGAACACGTCGATTTTCACTATGGCAAGCAGAGCGGGATCATCGGCGACCTCAATCTGACCATCAAGCCCGGGGAAAAAATCGGCTTGATCGGTCCATCCGGTGCGGGTAAGTCGACGCTGGTAAACCTGCTGCTGCGCCTCTACGACGTCGAAGGCGGACGCATCCTGATCGATGGCCAGAACATCGCTGACGTCAGCCAGGAAAGCCTGCGTGAACGCATCGGCATGATCACCCAGGACACGTCGTTGCTGCACCGTTCGATCCGCGACAATTTGCTGTATGGCAAACCCGACGCCACTGATGCCGAACTCTGGGAAGCGGTACACAAGGCCCGAGCCGACGGGTTCATCCCGTCGCTCTCGGACGCCGAAGGCCGTAGCGGTTTCGATGCCCATGTCGGTGAGCGCGGGGTGAAGCTTTCCGGTGGTCAGCGCCAGCGCATCGCCATCGCCCGGGTGCTGCTCAAGGATGCGCCGATCCTGATCATGGACGAGGCCACCTCGGCACTGGATTCAGAGGTTGAAGCAGCGATCCAGGAAAGCCTCGAAACCCTGATGCAGGGCAAAACCGTGATCGCCATCGCCCATCGGCTCTCGACCATCGCCCGGATGGACCGGTTGGTGGTGCTGGAAAACGGCAAGATCGCCGAGACCGGCAGCCACGCCGAACTGCTCGCCCATGGCGGTTTGTATGCGCGGTTGTGGCAGCACCAGACCGGTGGGTTTGTCGGGATCGATTGAGTTTGCGGTGGCCCCAAAACCTGCAGGAGCGAGCCTGCTCGCGATAGCGATGGACCCGACGACCTGGCTGTTTACTGACACTGCGCCATCGCGAGCAGGCTTGCTCCTACAAAGGTCGCGTGATGTCTGAGGAACCTTTAGAACCGCCAGAACCTGTCAACAACGGGCCCTGGCGTTTTTTTATGCTCGCTGGAATTCTGAAAAAACCGTGCTGTACTCACTTCAACATTCTGGAGGTGGTTCTGCAGTCCATCGGCTGGATGCACAAGGCGGCATAATCTCGATAGGGCACTCTCTCATGTCTCTGTTCAAACGTTCGGCTACAGAGTTGGTAGGCACGTTCTGGCTGGTGTTGGGTGGTTGCGGCAGTGCGGTACTGGCCGCAGCTTTTCCGGACGTGGGGATCGGTCTGCTGGGTGTGTCCTTCGCATTCGGTCTGACGGTGCTGACCATGGCGTTTGCCATCGGCCATATTTCCGGTTGTCACCTCAACCCGGCGGTGTCGCTGGGCCTGGTGGTCGGCGGACGCTTTCCGGCCAAGGAACTGCCGGCCTACATCATCGCCCAGGTGATTGGCGGGGTAATCGCAGCCGCCCTTCTGTACTTCATCGCCAGCGGCAAGCCAGGCTTTGAACTGGCCTCCGGCCTGGCGTCCAACGGCTATGGCGAACATTCCCCTGGCGGCTACTCGATGGCGGCGGGCTTCGTCTGTGAATTGGTGATGACCGCGATGTTCATCCTGATCATCCTCGGTGCCACCGACAAACGTGCGCCGGCTGGCCTTGCACCGATTGCCATCGGCCTGGGGCTGACGCTGATCCACCTGATCTCGATCCCGGTGACCAACACCTCGGTCAACCCGGCGCGCAGCACCGGTCCGGCGCTGATTGTCGGTGGCTGGGCGATTCAACAACTCTGGATGTTCTGGATCGCCCCATTGCTCGGTGCGGTAGTCGGCGGTGTGCTGTATCGCTGGTTGGGCAAAGAAGAGAACTGACCGCTAACATGATCAGCCTTGCCGGTAAGGCAGGGCTGATCTCGCTTCTTCTGCGTAACCCAGTACGCCAAGCCGCTCCTGCGCCAGAAAATCCTTCACCGCCGCTTTCAAACCCGGATGACGCAAGTAGTGCCAGGAGTGCGTAATCACCGGTTCGAATCCGCGAATCAGCTTGTGCTCACCCTGCGCCCCGGCATCGAAACGCTGGAAACCGTTGGCGATCGCATAGTCCATGCCCTGGTAGAAACAGGTCTCGAAATGCAGCCGATCGAACTCCGCCAGGCATCCCCAGTAGCGTCCGTAAAAGCTGTCGCCCCCCACCAGACTGAACGCCATCGCCACCGGACGTGAGCCCTGCCTGGCCAGCACTACCCGAATCGATTCCGGCATACGCACGGCCAACAGACTAAAAAATTCCCGGGTCAGATAAGGCGTTTGCCGACGCACCGCGTACGTATTGGCGTAGCAGGCATAAACAAAATCCCACTGCGCCTCGCTCAGTTCCCGCCCTTCGAGCCATTCAAAATCGAAACCCTGCCCCACCACCTGTTCACGTTCCTTGCGCATCTGCTTGCGCTTGCGCGAACTCAAGGCATCGAGGAAATCCTGAAAATCCCGATAACCGCGGTTCTGCCAGTGGTACTGACAGCCGATGCGTTGCAACCAGCCGGGCTGCTCACTCAAGGCGGTATCGGTGAACGGGTCGGTGAAATTGATGTGGGCACTGGAGAGCTGTTCGATTTCGAGGTAGCCCGGCAAGCTTTTCAATAATTCAAAACCGTCCTCGACCGTGGCGGCCAACAGACGTGGCCCACTGACCGGGCTGAACGGTACGGCGGTCAGCAACTTGGGGTAATAGTCGATGCCGGCTCGCTCACAGGCATCGGCCCAGGCGTGATCAAACACGTACTCGCCGTAAGAGTGCCATTTACGGTAACTGGGCAGCGCCGCGATCAGGCGATCACCGTCCATGTGCAACAGATGCTCAGGCTGCCAGCCGGAATGCGGACCGACGCTGCCACTGTCCTCGAGCGCGCTCAAAAAAGCATGACGCAGAAAAGGCTGCGTCTCGGGCACCAGGGTATCCCACGTCTGCGGGGCGATTTCTGACAGTCTTTGCAGGCGTTGCAACGGCATCACCGTCCTCACTCTTTTATGGTGCGAAAGCCTTGCGAGTATCGCTTATCGCTCCCCGTTGCACACGGGCATTTGGACGAAGGCGCTCTAACTCAAGGGTTCACGATGACTTCGTATCGTCATCGACATGCCATCACATTGCCACTGCTTTGTAATAAACCATCGCGATACTGGCGCCTGTTTTTAGAGCGTCGGGTTCTAACCCGGCCACTGTTTTCCGTCCATCAATGGTCGGTTGTGCCCTGGATGATTCAGTCATCCACTCTCATCTTCGGAGATTGATATGCGTCTTGCTTCCACGAAAACTGCGGCGGCCCTCTGTGGCAGCCTGATGCTGGCCATGAGTGTTTCGGCCAACGCCGCAGTCGACGCCAAACTGCTCGACATGCTCAAGGCTAACGGCTCGATTACCAACGCGCAGTACAGCGAACTGCAGGCCGAACTGGCCCGGGACCAGAAAGATCAGCAAATTGCCCGTCAGGCTCAACAAGAGACCAATGAGCAAATCGCCGCGACCGCGAAGAAAACCGACGCCCTGAGCACCTTCGACCAGAAACTGGCGTGGGCCGCCAAGACCCAATTCAAGGGTGACGTGCGTTTCCGTCAGGAAAACGTGCACAACGACGGCGTTTCGAACAACAAAGACCAGGATCGCCAGCGCATTCGTGCCCGCCTGGGTGCGTTCACCGAGATCAACCCGCAAGTCGACACCGGTATTCGTATCGCCACCGGTAGCAGCGACGATGCGCGCTCGACCAACCAGGACCTGAACAACTACTTCGACAAGAAGCAGATCTGGCTCGACCTGGGCTACGTCGATTACCACCCCGACGCCATCAAGAACCTGCACCTGATCGGCGGCAAGATGCTGCAGCCGTGGGTGAGCATGGGCGACATCATCTGGGACAGCGACATCAACCCGGAAGGTCTGGCCGTCACTTACAAATATCCACTGGGTAACACCGAACTGTTCGGTAGCGCCGGTCACTACACCCTCAAGGACAACGTTGATGGTGAGGGTGTGCAGTTCAAACACGACTTGCGTCTGTACGCTGGCCAGTTGGGTGCGCGCTTCGCCATTACCGACAACCTGAAAATGACCTTGGGCGGCAGTATCTACGCCTACGACAACGATGACAGTAGCGCCTGCCCTACCACCGGCAGCGTCACCGCACCGTGCGCGCTGGCCGTCAACGGCAACAGCCCGGGCGAGCAGTTCAAGCTGTACGAAGGTTTTGGTCAGCTGGAAATCGGTGGTCTGCCAATGCCACTCTCGCTGTACGGCCAGATCGTCAACAACGACGATGCCAGCAACGATCAGGACATGGGCTGGCTGGCTGGCGTCAAGACCAAGTTCTACGGCTTCGGCGTGGACTACAACTACCGCGACGTGCAGCGTAACGCAGTGGTCGGCGCGTTCACCGACTCCGACTTTGCCAACGGCTACACCGGATCACGCGGCAGCAAGCTGAAAGTAAGCTACGAACTGGACAAGAACTTCACCCTGGGCGCGACGTACTTCATGGCTAACTCTGACTACACCAACGCGACCCTCAAGGACTCCGACATCAACACCCTGCAACTGGATGCTGAAGCGAAGTTCTGATTCACCCCGCTACACGCCTCCGGCAAGGATGCCTGAGCCCCTTTTACAGCCTGGTGTTGATGTATCGGTCCCCATCATCCTCCGATACTTCATCGCCGGGCTGTTTGTTTTTTGGCTTTACCCACATACAAAAAAGATCGCAGCCTGCGGCAGCTCCTACCTTGATCGATAAACTCGATCCCGTGGGAGCTGCCGCAGGCTGCGATCTTTTTTAGTTACAGCAACACGATCAGCGCTTGCGCAGCAACACGCTACCAATCGAGTATCCGGCGCCGAACGAGCTGAGCACCGCCAGCGAGCCGGCAGCCAGATCATCCTGGTTCTTGTGGAACGCAATCACCGAACCTGCGGAGCTGGTGTTGGCGTAGGTGTCGAGAATCACCGGCGCTTCCTGTTCGGTGGCGTCGCGGCCGAGCAGTTTCCTGACGATCAGGTGATTCATGCTCAGGTTGGCCTGGTGCAGCCAGAAACGCTTCACGTCACTGATGTTGAGCTGGTTTTCTTCCAGATGCGCCGCGATCAGCTCGGCCACCATTGGGCAGACTTCCTTGAACACCTTGCGGCCTTCCTGCACGAACAATTTGTCCTTGGCACCGATGCCCTCTTCCGCCGCGCGGTTGAGGAAGCCGAAGTTGTTGCGGATGTTGTTGGAGAACTTGGTCAGCAACTTGGTGCTGACAATATCGAACTGATGCTTGGACGTCGCAAGGTCAGCACGCTCGATGATCACGGCAGTGGCCGCATCGCCGAAGATGAAGTGGCTGTCGCGGTCACGGAAGTTCAGGTGACCAGTGCAAACTTCAGGGTTGACCATCAGGATCGCCCGGGCCTGGCCCAGCTTCACGCTGTTGGCGGCGGTCTGGATGCCGAAGGTCGCCGAGGAGCACGCCACGTTCATGTCAAAGCCGAAGCCCTGAATGCCCAGCGCTTCCTGAACTTCGATGGCAATCGCCGGATAAGCGCGTTGCAGGTTGGAGCAGGCGACGATCACGCCGTCGATGTCCGCCGCGGTCTTGCCGGCACGTTGCAAGGCTTGCTCGGCAGCGCCGATGGCCATTTGGCAAAGGACCGACCACTCGTCGTTGGAACGCTCCGGCAGGCGCGGTGCCATACGCTGCGGGTCGAGGATGCCTTCCTTGTCCATGACAAAGCGGCTCTTGATGCCGGACGCTTTTTCGATGAAGGCTGCGCTGGACTCGGTCAACGCCTGGACTTCACCACGTGCGATGGCGTCGGCGTTATCGGTGTTGAATTGCGCCACATAGGTATTGAAAGACTGCACCAGCTCTTCGTTGGAGATGCTGCTGGCCGGGGTGTACAGGCCGGTGCCGCTGATGACGACGTTATGCATGGTCGTGTCTCTAATCTGTTCAGGCAGAAAGCATTGGCACCGACGTACCAACACACAAGGGGTCTATTCCCATCCGGGGAGGCAAACCTGGCATCGCTTTATTCCGGCCTGCCCGCAGCGTGAAGGCTCAAAACCGCGGGGCCGGCGTTTATAGGCGCGAAGTTTGCCATAAACCTTGGGTTTTCGCCCTATTTGCGAGATGACTTGACCTGAAACGGCGTTTCGGAATGGGGATGGCTAACCTGTAGGAGCCGGCTTGCTGGCGAAAGCGCCTTGAAGAACGCCATCGCCAGCAAGCCGGCTCCTACAGGGGGCCGTGTCAGGGTTCGACCTGGGTCCACTGCTTGCTCAGGCGTTTGTCGGAGATCGGGACCTTGGTCCCCAACTGCTGGGCGAACAATGAAACCCGGTACTCCTCGAGCCACCAGCGATACAGTTCCAACTGCGGATCGCGCTTGCCTTCCTGGGCATGCTTGTTGGCGCGGGTCTGGTATTGCGTCCACAGGCCGGACAATTCGCCGCTCCAGACCCTGTCCCGCTGCACCTGGGCACCGATTTTTTCGAAGCGCTGTTCGATGGCTTTGAGATAACGCGGCAATTCCTTGAGCCACTGCATCGGCGTTTCCCGGACAAACCCCGGATACACCAGATGGCTGAGTTGTTGTTTGATGTCGTTCAGGGCCACGGCTTGCGCCAGGTCGATCTTGCCTTTGAAGCGTTTTTGCAGACCGTGCCACAGCTTGAGGATTTCCAGCGTCAGCTTCGCCACGCGTTCGGCGTGCTCGGTCCAGGCGCTACGCTTGCGCTCGGCCAGCGATGCCAAACCGGCGCCGTCACGGGGTAATGGGTCTTCACCTTCAAGAATGCAGCTGTCGAGGCTGGCCAGCAGAATGTCTTCCACCAACGCATCGACACGTCCCATGTCGCGGTACAGCAGGCCCAATTCGGTCAAGCCCGGTAACTTGCCACGCAGGAACTTGGCAGGCTCGGCCAGTTGCTGCATCAGCAGGCGTTGCAACGCACGACGATGCTGGAACTCGGCTTCGGCTGGCGTCGAGAAGCGGCCTTCCTTGACCGTACCGCCCTCTTCCACCAAGGCCGGATAAACCGTCATCGACAGCCCGGCAATCTTCTGCTGGGTTTTCTCGGCCACGGCAGCGAACACTTTCGGCTCGACCGGTTGCTGGCTTTTCGCGGTTTGCGGTACCGCCAAAGCAGCCTGGCTGGCTTCGACAAAGCGGGCCGTCAGTTCAGCCAGATCACGGCCCTCGCCGAGGAACTTGCCCTGTGCATCGACGATTTCCAGGTTCATCCGCAGATGGCTTTCGACCTGCTGCGCCGCTTCGCTCCAGGCTTCATCGCTGACACGAGCGCCGGTCATGCGCAGCAGCTCACGGCCCAACGCCTGGGGCAGCGAGCCCTCGGCAAAGGTCATGCGCTGCAACGCCGCTTTGACGAAATCGGGTACCGGCACGAAATTCTTGCGCAGGGCTTTGGGCAGGTTTCGCACCAGGGCAATGCACTTGGCTTCGATCAAACCCGGCACCAGCCATTCCAGGCGCTCCGGCGGCAGCATCGGCAACAGTGGTGCCGGCACGCGCAAGGTCACGCCGTCACGTGGATGGTTCGGTTCGAAGTGGTAGCTCAAGGCCAATTCCAGATCGCCGATGTGCAGGGTGTCCGGGTAATGCTGGGCGGTGACTTCACTGGCTTCGCGGGCCAGTACGTCCTCTTCGCGCATGATCAGCAGCTGCGGGTCTTTCTGGCTGTTGATTCGGTACCAACTGTCGAAGGTCGCGGTCTGGTGGATCTCCGCCGGAAGCCTTGCATCGTAGAAGGCATACAGGGTTTCTTCGTCGGCGAGAATGTCGCGGCGACGGGCCTTGGCTTCCAGCTCGTCGAGTTGTTCCAGCAGTTGCTTGTTGGCGGTCAGACACTTGGCACGGGACTGAATTTCGCCACGCACCAGCGCTTCACGAATAAACAACTCGCGGGACACCCCCGGGTCGACCGGGCCGTAGTGCACGGGACGACGACCGACCACGATCAAGCCGAACAGGGTGATCTGCTCGAACGCAACCACCTGGCCGCGCTTCTTCTCCCAATGCGGCTCGAAGTGGTTTTTCTTGATCAGGTGCCCGGCCAGCGGTTCGATCCAGTCGGCATCGATCTTCGCCACCATACGTGCGTAGAGCTTGGTGGTTTCCACCAGTTCGGCGGTCATCAGCCACTGCGGGCGCTTCTTGCCGATGCCCGACGACGGATGAATCCAGAAGCGCCGCTGACGCGCACCGAGGTAATCGCCATCTTCAGTTTTCTGGCCGATCTGGCTGAGCAGGCCCACCAATACCGCTTTGTGCAGTTTCGGGTAATCCGCCGGCTCTTTATTGAGGCTCAACTGCATGTCGCGGCAGATCAGGCTCAACTGGCGATGGGAGTCACGCCATTCACGCAAGCGCAGGTAATTGAGGAAATTCTTGCGGCACCAATTGCGCAATGGACTGGCCGTCAGCGCCTGGCGCTGTTCTTCAAAACCACGCCACAGATTGACCAGTCCGGCGAAATCCGAATCTGTGTCTTTCCATTGAGCATGGGCTTGATCCGCCGCTTGCTGGCGTTCCGGCGGTCGCTCGCGCGGGTCCTGGATCGACATGGCGCTGGCGACGATCAGCACTTCCTGCAAGCTGCCGAGCCTGGCCGCTTCAATCAGCATGCGCCCCATGCGCGGGTCCACCGGCAGCCGCGCCAACTGACGACCGAGCGGGGTAAGCTGGCTGTTGCGGTCCACTGCCGAGAGCTCCTGCAGCAGGTTGTAACCGTCGCTGATCGCCTTGCCATCCGGCGGTTCGATGAACGGAAACGCAGTGACCTCGCCGAGGCGCAGGTGCAGCATCTGCAAAATAACGGCGGCGAGGTTGGTACGCAGGATTTCCGGGTCGGTAAATTCCGGACGCCCGAGGAAATCTTCTTCGCTGTAGAGGCGGATGCAGATACCCGGTTCGACCCGTCCGCAGCGCCCCTTACGCTGGTTGGCGCTGGCTTGTGAAACCGCTTCGATGGGCAGGCGCTGGACCTTGGCGCGGTAGCTGTAGCGACTGATGCGTGCGGTGCCGCTGTCGATCACGTAACGGATGCCCGGCACGGTCAGCGAGGTTTCCGCGACGTTGGTCGCCAGCACCACGCGACGCCCAGGGTGGGACTGGAAAATCCGTTGTTGCTCGGCCGGCGACAGTCGAGCGTACAACGGCAGAATCTCGGTGTGCTTGAGCTGGGCCTTGCGCAGCATGTCTGCCGCGTCACGAATTTCACGCTCGCCCGGCAGGAACACCAGCACGTCACCGGGACTGCGGCGTTCGCTGCGCTCAAACGCGGCGATTTCATCGAGGGTGGCGAGGATCGCCTGATCCACCGTCAGGTCGTCCTCGACGCGGTTGCCCTCTTCGTCCTGCTCAAGCGTCAGCGGTCGATACCAGGTGTCCACCGGGAAGGTGCGGCCAGACACCTCGACAATCGGCGCATCGTCGAAGTGCCTGGAGAACCGCTCCAGGTCGATGGTTGCCGAGGTGATGATGACTTTCAGGTCCGGGCGACGCGGCAACAGGGTTTTCAGGTAGCCGAGCAGAAAGTCGATATTGAGGCTGCGTTCGTGGGCTTCGTCGACGATGATCGTGTCGTAGCGTTCCAGGTAGCGGTCGTTCTGGGTTTCTGCCAGCAGAATGCCGTCGGTCATCAGTTTGATCAGGGTGTTGGAATCGCTCTGATCCTCGAACCGCACCTGATAGCCGACCAAGGCGCCCAATGGCGTGCCCAATTCTTCGGCTACGCGACTGGCTACGCTGCGCGCAGCAATCCGGCGCGGCTGGGTGTGGCCGATCAGGCCGTGTTGACCGCGACCGATTTCCAGGCAGATCTTCGGCAACTGGGTGGTTTTACCCGAGCCGGTTTCGCCAGCGATGATCAGCACCTGATGCTTTTCCAGCGCCTTCTTGATTTCGTCGCGCTTGGCGGCGATGGGCAGGCTGTCGTCGTAACGGATTACCGGCAGGCTAGCCTTGCGCGCCAGCACCTGATCGCAGGACGCCTGCATCCGCGCCACCCACTGGGCCAGCTTGGCCTCGTCGGGTTTCTTGCGCAGCTCAAGCAACTGCCGCCGCAGCCGGTGGCGGTCGGCGAGCATGGCGTGATCGAGGTTTTTCAGCAGTTTGTCGATGGAGGGCGATTCGTCGGTCATCGGGTACGCAATTCAGTCGTCTAGTGGCGCAGGGTGCCGATTGTCGCAGATTTGAAGGACGAACGAGATCCCTTGTAGGAGCCGGCTTGCTGGCGAAGGCGTCCGCACTGACGATGCAAGGCTCAGGATTGCCTTCGCCGGCAAGCCGGCTCCTACAGGGGGGGTGGGGTTATTCGGTATCGTGGCCCTTGCGCCGATACGGAAACACATCAATCACCTTCCCCCCCCGAATCGCCTCCTGCAGGCTTTTCCAGTAATCGGCGTTGTACAACTCGCCATGCAGTTGATCGAACAACCTGCGCTGGCCGAAATCGGCAAACAGAAACGGCGGAAACTCCTCGGGAAATACATCCAGCGGACCGATCGAATACCACGGCTCGGACGCCATTTCGTCTTCCGGGGTCCGCGGCTGCGGGATATGGCGGAAGTTGGCTTCGGTCAGGAAGCAGATCTCGTCGTAGTCATAAAACACCACCCGGCCGTGGCGGGTGACGCCGAAGTTCTTCAGCAGCATGTCGCCGGGGAAAATGTTCGCTGCCGCCAGTTGTTTGATCGCCAGACCGTAATCTTCGAGCGCCTCGCGTACTTGCGCCTCGTTGGCGTTTTCCAGGTACAGGTTCAGCGGGGTCATGCGTCGCTCGGTCCAGCAGTGGCGGATCAGCACCGTGTCGCCTTCCACCGAGACCGTGGACGGCGCGACTTCCAGCAGTTCTTCCAGGCACGCCGGGTCGAATTTGCTTAGCGGGAAACGGAAATCGGCGAACTCCTGGGTATCGGCCATGCGTCCGACGCGGTCGACGCTTTTCACCAGGCGATACTTCTCGATCACCGTGGCACGGTCCACGTTTTTCGACGGCGAAAAACGGTCCTTGATGATTTTGAACACGGTGTTGAACCCCGGCAGGGTGAACACGCTCATGACCATGCCGCGCACGCCGGGGGCCATGATGAACTGGTCGTCGGTACTGGCCAGGTGATTGATCAATGCCCGGTAGAACTCGGACTTGCCGTGCTTGTAGAAGCCAATCGAGGTGTACAGCTCGGCGATGTGCTTGCCCGGCAGAATGCGCTTGAGGAAGCCGATGAACTCCGCAGGCACCGGCACATCGACCATGAAGTACGAACGGGTGAACGAGAAGATGATCGACACGTCCGCCTCGTCGGTGATCAGCGCATCGATCTGGATGCCGCGACCTTCGAGGTGCAGCAGCGGAATCGCCAGCGGCCATTGCTCATCAGCGGTGTAGATGCGCCCCACCAGGTACGCGCCCTTGTTGCGGTAGAGCACGGAAGAAAACAGTTCGACGCTCAGCTCCGGGTCTTTGCACACCCAGTCCGGAAGGTTCTCGCGCAACTGCGCTTCGAGGCGCTTGAGGTCGCCGGGCAGGTCGGCGTATTCCTCGCTGAAGCGGTAGTCGGCAAAAATGCTCGCGAGCATGCCGGACAATTGCCCATGAGGCTTATAGGTGCGGGTTTGCGCAGCGCGGGCCCGGCGCAGGCTCGGCCGGGTAGTGTGGATGAACATGCAGCCGTCGCTGATCAGGTCATGGCTGAACAGCCCGCAGAAGATCGAGTTGTACCAGGTCTCGGACAGTTCATCGTCGAAACGCAGGTCGATCAGGCTGATGTAGGCGCTTTTTACCAGCGGCCAGCAACTGACGTCCAGGGTGTCGGTATCAAACGCGGTGCGCAGTCGCTCCACCGTTTCACTGACCTTTTCTTCGTACAGATTGATCCGCGCCGCTGACGCCGATTGAGTCTCCTGCCACTTGGCCTGTTCGAAACGGGCCCGGGCGCCGTCGGTGATCTGGCGAAAATGCTCGCGGTAATCGTCAAAGCCATCGAGGATCAAGCGGGCGATATCGGCGGCTGGCCATTGCTGCGGCATGGTGAGACCTCTGCGGGAATTCGAAAGCCTTGAGCTTAGCCAGTGAACCGGGTGCAGGAGAAGCGTAATTTTCCGGGCGAATTAAACGCGCGGTTTTCGGTTGCCATCGATCACACACTCAGCAACACTTTCGCCCCTTCATCAAGGAAGGAACGCGCTGTGAGCCCCGTCGATACATTCCGTTTACTGTCCCTGGCGGCCATTTGGGGTGCGAGTTTTCTTTTTATGCGCATCATCGCCCCGGTGATTGGCAGCATTCCCACCGCTTTTTTCCGGGTATCGATCGCCGCTGCCGGATTGCTGGTGATTCTTGGACTGATGCGCATCAGTTGGGATTTCAAGGGCAAACTCAAGACTGTGATGCTGCTCGGGGTGATCAACTCCGGGATTCCGGCGACTCTGTATTCGGTAGCCGCACAGGTGCTGCCAGCGGGTTACTCGTCGATTTTCAATGCCACGACACCCTTGATGGGCGTGCTGATCGGCGGGCTGTTTTTCCATGAACGGCTCACCGGCGCCAAACTTGGCGGCGTGTTCCTGGGGTTGTTCGGCGTGGGCGTGCTGACCCGGGCCGGTCCGGTGGCGTTCGATATGGAACTGCTGATGGGGGCCGTCGCCTGCCTGCTTGCGACTACATGCTACGGATTCGCCGGGTTTCTGGCCCGCCGCTGGCTCGATCAGGCCGGTGGTCTGGACAGCCGTTTGTCGGCGCTGGGCAGCATGCTCGGGGCGACGTTGTTTCTGCTGCCGCTGTTCGGCTACAGCGTGATCAGCCAACCACCCGCGAGCTGGGGTGGCTGGAGCGTGTGGCTATCGTTGCTGGGCTTGGGGCTGGGCTGCACGGCGTTTGCCTACATTATCTACTTCCGTCTGCTGACTTCGATTGGTCCGGTGAAATCGATGACCACGACCTTTTTGATCCCGCTGTTCGGTGTGTTGTGGGGCGGGTTGTTTCTTGATGAGCCGTTGTCGATGGCCCATGTGTATGGCGGGATGTTGATTGCGCTGGCGTTGTGGATGGTGTTGAAGCCGACGGCGGTAAAGGTGGCTCAGATAAATGCCAAGTAATTCGGTGGTGTTGCTGATGACGCCATCGCCGGCAAGCCAGCTCCTACAAGGACGCGTATAACCCTGTAGGAGCTGGCTTGCTAGCGATAGCGTCGGCTCAGGCACTACAAAGCTGAATGAGTGACCTCCCCATCCACCAACCGCCGAATCCCCAGCGGATTGCTGTCCTGTAACGCCTCGGGCAACAACGCATCTGGATAATTCTGAAAACACACCGGCCGCAGGAAACGATCAATCGCCAGCGTGCCAACCGACGTGCCACGCGAATCCGAGGTCGCCGGATACGGTCCGCCATGCACCATGGCCTCGCAGACTTCGACCCCGGTCGGATAACCGTTGAGCAGAATTCGCCCGACCTTTTCCTGCAGCAATTCAGCCAGCCAGCGGTACTCCAGTAACTCATCGGCCTCGCCGATCAGCGTTGCCGTCAATTGCCCGCGCAATCCCCGCAACGCCGCCGCAAGTTGCGCCCGACCCTCGACTTCGATGACGAGGGTGGTCGGCCCGAACACCTCTTCCTGCAACAATTCATCGCCCTTGAGCAACAGGCTGACATCGGCCTTGAACACCTGCGGCTGCGCCAGATTTCCGTGTTGTGGCTTACCTGCCAAATGGGTCAGCCCAGGATGTTCGTGCAGCGCCCCCAGGCCTCGGTTGTAGCTGGCCAGTGTTCCAGCGTTGAGCATGGTTTGTGGCGGTTGCTGGTTCATGCTCGCGCAAAACGTTTCCAGGAAGGTGCTGAATTGCGCCGAACGCAAACCAATCACCAGGCCGGGGTTGGTGCAGAACTGACCGCACCCCATCGTCACCGAACCGGCCAGTTGTGCCGCGATCTGTTCACCGCGCCGGGCCAACGCATCGGGCAATAGGAACACCGGGTTGATACTCGACATCTCGGCAAACACCGGGATCGGCTGCGGTCGGTTCGCGGCCATGTGGCTCAGAGCATTGCCGCCCTTGAGCGAACCGGTGAAGCCCACGGCCTGAATCGCCGGGTGCTTGACCAGCCACTCGCCGACACCTCCTCCGTAGATCATGTTGAACACGCCTGCCGGCATTTGCGTGCGCTCGGCGGCGCGAATGATTGCGTCTGCCACCCACTCGGCCGTCGCCATATGCCCGCTGTGAGCCTTGAACACCACCGGGCAACCGGCAGCCAGTGCCGAAGCGGTATCGCCACCGGCGGTGGAGAATGCCAGCGGAAAGTTGCTTGCACCGAACACCGCCACCGGCCCAAGCGCGATGCGGTATTGGCGCAGATCCGGACGCGGCAACGGCTGGCGATCGGGCAATGCCCGATCGATGCGAGCCCCGTAGAAATCCCCGCGCCGCAACACCTTGGCGAACAAACGCAACTGGCCGCTGGTGCGCCCCCGCTCGCCCTGAATTCGTCCGGCCGGCAGCGCCGTTTCACGGCACACGGTGGCGACAAAGTCATCGCCCAGCGCATCGATTTCATCGGCAATGGCATCAAGGAAGGTGGCCCGTTTTTCCGCGCTGAGGTTGCGGTAGATCGGATACGCCGCCGAGGCGGCGTCGGCAGCGGCATTCACCTCGGCTTCGGATGCCTGAAAGAAGAATCCGGGGAGCGGTTCGCCAGTCGTTGCATCGAGGCTTTGCAATTGCGTCGTACCATTGCCACTGCGGCGACCGCCGATGTAGTTGTGTCCGAGTAACGTGGTCATGTCGAAATTCCTTGGTCGATTGCAGACCTGTAGGAGCCGGCTTGCTGGCGATAGCGGTGTGTCAGGCGCTATCAATGTTGATTGATGCGCCGCTATCGCCAGCAAGCCGGCTCCTACAGGGTCAGAGTGTGCGCACCTGGCCGATGGCCAACGGCTGAGCGCTCTCGCCGATGCCGTTGACCAGCGGCGCACCGAACGCGTCGAGGCTGATCTGAAAGCGATCCCCCGGCTGGGTTTTCACCCCGTCGGCAAACGACAGGGTGGCGGTGCCGAAGTAATGCACATGGACATCGCCGGGGCGCAAAAACTGCGCATATTTGAAGTGGTGAAACTCGAGGTTGGCCAGACTGTGGCACATGTTGTCTTCGCCGCTGAGAAACTCTTTCTCCCAGATCGTTTTGCCGTTGCGCTTGATCCGGCTGGTGCCGACCAGATGCCTGGGTAACTCGCCGACACGCAGCTCCGGACCGTAGGAACAGCTGCGCAGCTTGGAATGGGCGAGGTACAGGTAATTGCGCCGCTCCATCACATGGTCGGAGAACTCGTTACCCAGCGCATAACCGACGCGATACGGCTGGCCATCGTCGCCAATCACATAGAGGCCGGTCAGCTCCGGCTCCTCACCAGCGTCCTCGGCAAACGGCGGCACGGGGAAGTCCGCACCGGGGCGCACGACAATGCTGCCATCGCCTTTGTAAAACCATTCCGGCTGCGCGCCGACCTGCCCCGCTTGTGGCTTGCCGCCCTCCAGGCCCCACTTGAACATGCGCATGGTGTCGGTCATGCCGGCTTCGACTTCGCCGTCGTGCTGGTGCATTTTGTCCCGGGTGGCGGCGCTGCCCAGATGCGTCAGGCCGGTGCCGCTGATCAGGCAATGGGCCGGGTCTTCGTGATCCAGCGGTGGCAGGACCTTGCGTTGCTGCAACAGCGTCGCGTAATCCGGGCCGGGTTCGGTGCCGCGCAAGGCCACTTCTTCCTGCAGATTGCGTTGGCCGCGAATCGCCGCCAACGCCAGTTCTCGGGTGCTGCGTGTGTCGCGCACCACCAGAATCTGCGCCCCGGCGACCAGCCCGACCTGACGCTCGCCGTCAGTGTTTTCAAATTGAATCAGGTGCATGTTGTGCCTCCGACAAGTCAGCCGGGCGCCGCCCGAAAGCGGCGCCTGAAGGTCATTCGATGATGTTGAAATCGCTCAGGTATTCATCGGAGATTTCCAGGCCAAGGCCCGGTTTGTTGTCATCGAGCTGGATGTAGCCGTTGACCGGTTGCGGCTCGCCCTTGAACACGTAGTAGAAGAGTTCGTTGCCGACCTCGACGTCGAATACCGGAAAGAACTCGGCCATCGGCGAAGCGGTGGTGGACATGGTCAGGTGGTAGTTGTGCATCTGCCCGGCGTGGGGAATGACTGGCACCGACCAGGCCTCCGCCATGGCGTTGATCTTGCGCGCAGCGGTGATGCCGCCGACGCGGTTGGTGTCGTACTGGATGACGTCGACGGCGCGGCGTTCCAGCAGGTCCTTGAAGCCGTAGGAGGTGAATTCGTGCTCGCCGCCGGAGATCGGCATGATCCCCATTTTCTTCAGTTCGATGTAGCCTTCGATGTCGTCGGCGATCACCGGTTCTTCGAGCCAGCGCGGTTCGAATTCGGCCAGTTTCGGCAGCATGCGGCGGGCATATTCCAGGGTCCAGCCCATGTAGCATTCGAGCATGATGTCAACGTCCGGGCCGGCCAGTTCACGCAAGACACGCACCTGTTCGATGTTGCGGCGCATGCCCGCCGGGCCGTCTTTGGGGCCGTAACCGAAGCGCATTTTCAACGCGGTGAAACCCTGGCTCAGGTAGCCCTGGGCTTCTTCGAGGAACAGGTCGAGGTTGTCGTTGGCGTAGAGCTTGGACGCGTAGGTCCAGATCTTTTCCTTGGTGCGCCCGCCGAGCAGCTTGAACACCGGTTTGTTCACCGCCTTGCCCATGATGTCCCAGATGGCAATGTCGATGGCCGAGATTGCGGCCATGCCGATGCCTTTGCGGCCCCAGGCATGGCTCTGGCGGTACATTTTCTGCCAGATGTATTCGTTGTCGAACGGATCTTCGCCAATTGCGATCGGCGCCAGATAGGTGTCGATGATTTCCTTGGCCACACGCGGCGCCAGGGCGCAGTTACCGATGCCGACAAGACCGGTGTCGGTCTCGACTTCCACCACCAGCCAGCCGTGGAAACGGAACGAGCCCATGGCGTCGCCGCGCTCGAACAGGATGTCGCTGGCGTTGGTGCAGAAGTGCGCTTGAGGGGGGACGACTTTGCCTTTCCACTCGAAAACTCGGGTACGGATCGCTTTGATTTTCATGAATACAGTTCCTTGGGCTGCCGGCTTTCTTGTCATTGTTGGTCGTGTGCGCAGAGCCTCTGGATGGATGGGCTTTGGCATTCGATGGGCCGACTTTAGCCAGCGCCCGGGGGCTGCGGATAATCACTTATGCGTATCCGGCGATAACCAGGGGTGATCGCAAAAAGCAGTTATCCCGTAGATCGAGTTATCGGGGCAATACCTAAAACTGTAGGAGCTGGCTTGCCAGCGATAGCGGCCCGACAGTCACTTCAAGGGTGTCTGTCAGGCCGTCATCGCTGGCAAGCCAGCTCCTACAAGGGGTTTCGTGGGTCTGAAAGTCAGTAGCGGTTGCCACCCATCCGGCAAGCAATCTCGAACGCCTGGCGAATCGCACCAACATTCGCCTTGCCCTGCCCCGCGATATCAAACGCCGTGCCGTGGGCCGGAGTGGTGATCGGGATCGGCAAACCGCCCTGCACCGTCACGCCGCGAGAGAAACCCATCAGCTTGATCGCGATCTGGCCCTGGTCGTGATACATCGTGACGACCGCGTCGAAGGCGCTGGCATCGCCCTGGACCTTGAGGAAAATCGTATCCGCCGGATACGGCCCTTGCGCCTCAATCCCCAACGTCTGTGCCGAGCGCACGGCCGGGCCGATGATGTCCAGTTCTTCGCGGCCGAACGAGCCGTTATCGCCGTTATGCGGGTTCAACCCACACACGCCGATGCGCGGTTTTTCCAGTCCGTTGCGCTTGAGCGCGGTGTCGATCAACTGGATCGCTTCGATCACCCGCTTTTCGCTGAGCAACCCCGGCACATCCTTCAAGGCCACATGGGACGTCACCCGTGAAGTCCACAGATTGTCGAGCACATTGAATTCACAGAACGGCCCGTGGAAATCCAGCAGCTCGGCAAACCAGTGCAACTCATCGCTGTGCGCCATGCCGGCCATGTGCAGCGAAGTCTTGTTCAACGGCCCGAACAGCACCGCGTCGGTCGTGCCGGCCTCGGTCAGGCGCAGGGCGACTTCCAGGGTATCGAGGCTATAGCGACCGCCAACCACGCTGGCTTCACTGCGCGGGAACTCACCGACCGTGTCGCCGCGAAAGTCGTAGAGCAGTGGCGTGTCATCAACAAAGGAAATTTGCTCCAGCGACTCCACGCGTCGATATGGAAATTCCAGCCCGGCGATGCGCATGCCGCGACGCATTTCCGCTTCGTCGGCGATCAGGATCACGTTGGCCTTGCGGCGCACGTCGGACTCGCCGAGCAGGCGTGCGATCAATTCCGGACCGATGCCCGCAGGGTCACCCAGGACCATCGCGATGGTGGATTTTTTCATGCTTCACTCCTCAAGGGTTCAGGCTGCGCCCGGTCAATGGCGCAAGGCTCGCAGCGATAAACACGCTGCGCGTTGCTGTAGAACAGTCGCTCCTGATCAGCCCAGGGCAGATCGGCGACGATGGATTTGAAACCGCTGTAGATGTCGTCGAACGAGCCGCACAGGCTGTCGACCGGAAAGTTGCTGGCGAACATCGCCCGGTGGCTGCCGAACATGGCGATGACTTCGCGCACGATCCAGGCATTGTCCTTGGCGCGCCACCGCTGGCCGCCCTGCCCCAGGCCAGAAATTTTCACCACGACGTTCGGCCACTGGGCCAGCCGCGCCATTGCCAGGCGCCAGGCGGCCAGGCCTTCGGCGCTGCGGTCATTGGGCAACCCGGCGTGGTTGAGAATCAGCGTGATGCCAGGGAAATCCCGGGCCAGGCGTTCGGCCTCGTGCAGGTTCCACCAAGGCGTCTGCAAATCGAAGTGCAGGCCCAGGCCTTCCAGTGCGGCGTAGCTGCGGCGCCAGTGCTCGTCGCTCATCAGACTGCGCATGTGACCCACTTGCGACGCCGCGGCCGGCCCGCCCGGTTTGTGACGCACGCTGCGCACATGCTTGAAGCGCGCCTGCTCGGTGAGCACATCGATGGCGTCCGGATGATCGAGCCAGGCTTGCGCGACGACCGCATTCGGCACGCCGTAGCGAGCGGCGAGTTGCTCGATGAAACGGGTTTCGCCAATCGGGTCTTCAGGGTTCCATTCGGTCTCGACGTACACCGTTTGCACGATGTTGTGCGGACCTGCATCGGCGAAATAATCCTCGGGAAAATATCGGCGTTTGATCGCGGTGTAATCGCCGTAGCGAAACGGGATGTTGGCCTCGGGCGCGAGCCACGGATGGTCGTTGACGGTGGGGTCCCAGAAGTGATGATGGGCGTCGATGATCGGGCCGTTCCAGGCTTTTTTCAGTAAGAGCTCAGTCATGACGCACCTCGTCGAGGCTGATGAACAACGTCGCCAGCACAAACACTGCCGAACACGCCGCGAAGAACCCGAGCACCGGGGCAAAACCACCGGCCGCTTGCAGAATCACCCCCACCAGAATCGGCACCGCGATGCCGCCGGTGCTGCCGGCCATGTTCATGACGCCGCCGATCAAACCGACTCGCGCCGGGGCTGCCAGCAGCGCCGGGAAGCTCCAGTAGAGACTGCCCCACATCAGGAAAAATGCGGTCATGGCCAACAACGCCACCGCCGCGTAGGGATTGGTCAGGGTCGGCAGCATCAGGAACGCACCCAGAGCGACCAGCCCGGAAAACGCCAGCAGACTTTTGACCGCGACACCTCGGCTGACACCTTTGCGGATCAAACCGTCGCACAGGAAACCACCGGTCAACGAACCCAGCGCACCGCAGATGAAGATCACAAACGTCGCGGCGCCAATGCCCTTGATATCGAAGCCGCGAGCCTGGGCCAGATAGCTCGGCCCCCAGGTCAGCAGACCGAAATACACCATCGCCCAACTGGCCCGTCCGATCAGCAAACCACTCAGGGAACGGGCGGCGATGCCCAGCCCCTTGACCGGCACCCGCGCCGCTTCGGCGGCAGGGGTTGCACGTCCGACATTGATTTTTTCCAGCTCCGCTTCATTGACCTGCGGATGACAGGCCGGGTCATCGCGCAGGTAACGCCGCGCCACCCAGGCCAGCACCAACGTGGCAATCCCGGCGATCACAAAGGCCAGGCGCCAGGAGTCCAGCGACGCGATCAGGTACGCAATGATCAACCCGCCCAGCGCCACGCCCAATGGACTGCCGCTGTCCATCAACACGGCGCCGCGACTGCGTTCGCTCGGGGCCAGCCACAAAGAAATCAGCTTGCCGCCCGAGGGGAACAACGGCGCTTCCGCCGCGCCCAGCGCCACCCGCGCAAACAATAGCGACAAGCCGCCGGTAGCAAACGCTGCCAATACCTGAAAGGTGCCCCACAACCCGGTTGACCAGCTGATGACCCGATGCGGGCCGAAGCGATCGATCAGCCAACCGCCGGGAATCTGCAACAACGCGTACGCCCAGAAAAAGCTGCTGAGGATCAGCCCTTGCAGGCTCGGCGACAGGGAGAATTCGTGGGCGATGGTCGGCATGGCGATGGACAGCGATACCCGGTCAATCAGGTTGACCATGGTCAGGGCGAAGATGATCGCGAAGATCTTCCAGCGTACACCGCTGGCTTTGGCACTGGCTTGCGCGGGAGCAGCGGCCTGCGTCTGGACACTTGCGTCGGGCAGGCTCAGGGAAGCACTGGATCGAGCCATGGTGCGTACCTCGTTTTATTATTGTTGTGCAGATGCAAACGTCGATCTGTAGGAGCCGGCTTGCTGGCGATGGCGGCGCATCAATCAACATTGATGGCGCGCCTGACACACCGCTATCGCCAGCAAGCCGGCTCCTACAGGATTGGCGTTGTGCCGCGTATGCTGCGGCGTTGTTGAACACTATCGAAGGCTCACTGATAACCGTCTAATCAAAACTTGAAATCAGGTGATAGCCACGGGTTATGTCATGCCGTGCTTTCAATGACCTTTCAACTCAGATCCTTGTAGGAGCAGGCTCGCTCCCACTCCTATAACCCCAGGCTATCGGTGTATGTATTGTTTTGACTAGACGCCACGCCAGGACCTTCACACACTCAGGCCAGGCTTGCAGCTTTCGAACGTAGACAAGTCACTACTCATAACAACTACAAAAACGAGGCCCTTCCATCATGCGAAATGCATTCGTCCGTCGCACATCCCGTCTGTTTCTTGGTTGCACACTGGTCGCCGCCGGCGCCCTTCCTGCTCTGGCTCACGCCTGGCAACCGGACAAGAACGTCGAAATCGTTGTCGCCGGTGGCCCAGGTGGCGGCACAGACCAGCTCGGTCGGCTGATCCAGTCGATCATCACCACGCACAAGCTGCTCGACGTCAATACCATCGTCCTCAACAAGGGTGGCGGCAATGGCGCCGAAGCCTTCCTCGACATGAAAATGAACAAGGGCGACGCGGAAAAACTGGTGATCGGCACCAACAACATCTACCTGTTGCCGCTGGTCTCCAAGCTCGGTTACCAATGGCAGGAACTGACGCCGATTGCCGCCGTGGCCGAGGACGACTTCATCCTCTGGAGCTATAAAGGCGCGCCGTGGAAGGATGCAAAAAGTTTCTACGAAGCGGTCAAGACCGATCCCTCCAACCTGCGCATGGGCGGCAGCCAGTCCAAGGACGTCGACCAGACCCTGACCCTGCTGCTCAACCAGACCAACAACGCCAAACTGGTGTACATCCCATTCAAGAGCGGTAGCGAAGCCGCAACGCAACTGGCCGGCAAACACATCGCCGCCAACGTCAACAACCCTAGCGAAAGCATCAGTCAATGGCGCGGAGACCAGATCGAGCCGCTCTGTGTGTTCAGTAAAGAACGCATGAGCTACACCGAAAAAGTCGCCGGCGACAAATCCTGGGCCGATGTACCGACCTGCCATGAACAAGGCCTGGGCATCGACCAATATCGCTTCCCGCGCACCGTGTTCATGCCCGGCGACATCAGCGCCGAACAACGGGCGTTTTATGTCGAGTTGATGCGCAAAGTCACCGAAACGCCTGAGTTCAAGGCCTACGTGAAACAGAACGCACTGGTGCCGACCTTCCTTGAAGGCGAACCACTGACCGCCTACATCGAAAAAGACACCGCCCGCGTCACCCCGGTGTTCAAAGAAGCCGGCTGGCTGAAAAACTAAGTTGTCGCGGCCGCTCGCCTGCGGGCGAGCGTCTCCTGCTGGAGGTATTTCATGTCCCATTCTTCGGATTCACCGGCACTGGTCGGCACCCGCTGGGTCGAACTCGGCCTGACGCTGTTCACCACCCTGATCGGCGCCGTGGTGATGTTCGGCAGTGTTGAACAAGGCATCGGCTGGGGTGATGCCGGCCCCGAGCCGGGTTACTTCCCCTTCTATATCGGCCTGTTGCTGAGCGCCGCGAGCGTGGGCAACGCCGTACTGACGCTGGTGCGCTGGCAGGCCATGAGCGTGGCTTTCGTCAGTCGCGACGCATTCCGGCAAGTGTTGTCGGTGTTCGTGCCGATTGCACTGTTCGTCGCCGCCATGCCGTTCACCGGCATCTACGTGGCCTCGGCGTGTTTCATCGCCTGGTTCATGTGGCGTGACAAGGTTCGCGTCAAGCCGTACGGCAAGTGGATGATTGGCAGCGTATCGCTCGGCGCGGTGCTCGCCAGTTACCTGATTTTCGCGTTGTGGTTCAAGGTGCCGCTGGATGCCGGCCCGATGGGCGACTGGATTGCCCTGGCCGGGAGAAACTTCAAATGAGCGAGTTCGACTCCCTGCTGCAAGGCATGAACCTGATCCTCACCCCAGGCCACATCGGCTTGATGGTGATCGGCGTACTGCTGGGCATTCTGGTCGGCGTCCTGCCCGGCCTCGGCGCCCCCAATGGCGTGGCGCTTTTGCTACCGCTGACGTTCACCATGTCGCCAGTGTCGGCGATCATTTTGCTGTCGTGCATGTATTGGGGCGCGCTGTTTGGCGGCTCGATCACCTCGATTCTGTTCAACATTCCCGGCGAGCCCTCATCGGTGGCGACCACCTTCGACGGTTACCCGATGGCCCGCGAAGGTCGCGCCGCCGAGGCATTGACCGCCGCATTCAGTTCGGCACTGATCGGCGCATTGTGCGGGGTGCTGCTGCTGACGTTCCTGTCGACCAAGATCGCCGCGTTCGCCATGTCTTTCAGTTCGCCGGAGTTCTTCGCGGTGTACCTGTTGGCTTTCTGCACCTTCATCGGCATGAGCAAGAACCCGCCGCTGAAAACTGTGGTGGCGATGATGATCGGTTTCGCCATGGCGGCTGTCGGCATGGACACCGTGTCAGGCAACCTGCGCCTGACCTTCGACCAACCGACCCTGATGACCGGCATCAGCTTTGAAGTGGCGGTGATCGGCCTGTTCGGCATCGGCGAAATCCTCTGCACCGTCGAAGAAGGTCTGGTGTTCCGTGGCGAACATGCACGTATTACACCGATGGTGATCTTGCGCACCTGGGCAAAACTGCCGCGCTACTGGTGGACGATCGTGCGCAGCACCCTGGTCGGTTGCTGGATGGGCATCACCCCCGGCGGCCCAACCGCTGCGTCGTTCATGAGCTACAGCCTGGCACGGCGTTTCTCGAAGAACCGCGACAACTTTGGCAAAGGCGAAATCGAAGGCGTGATCGCACCCGAGACGGCCGACCACGCGGCGGGCACCAGCGCTCTGTTGCCAATGCTGACCCTCGGCATTCCGGGTTCGGCCACCGCCGCGGTCATGCTCGGCGGCTTGATGATCTGGGGGCTGCATCCCGGGCCTACGCTGTTCGTCGAGCAACATGATTTTGTCTGGGGCCTGATCGCCAGCATGTACCTGGGCAACGTGGTGAGCCTGATCGTGGTGTTGGCCACCGTGCCACTATTCGCTTCGATCCTGCGCATTCCGTTCTCGATCATCGCGCCAATCATCATCATGGTCTGCGCCATCGGTGCGTACTCGGTGCACAACTCGTTTTTCGACGTGGTGCTGATGCTGGGCTTCGGCGCGCTGGGTTATCTGTTCAAGAAGCTCGGCTACCCGATTGCGCCGTTGGTGCTGGCTGCGGTTTTGGGCGACAAAGCCGAAGATGCATTCCGTCAATCGATGCTGTTTTCTGACGGGCACCTAGGGATTTTCTGGTCCAACCCGCTGGTGGGCAGCCTGACCACGGCGGCCCTGCTGATGCTGTTCTGGCCGCTGATTTCCAAGGCCTTGGGCCTCTTGATCGGCCTGCGTAAACCACACGTCGCCAAGCCAAAATCGGTGCTGTGACACAGCAATGCTGGCAACGCCTGACATTTGTTGTCAGGCTTGCCGCAGACTTTCTTGCGAGCGCGGCCCATGACCCGAATTCCTGTTGCCAATGTCATCCATAGTCGACTTCGTCTGCGCCAGCTGAGGCTGATGCTGGCGTTGCAGGAATTCGGTTCGTTGCGCCGCGCTGCCGACCACATCGGCATGACTCAACCGGCGGCGACCAAGATGCTCCACGAAGCCGAGGATCTGCTCGGCGTGGAATTGTTCGAACGCCTGCCCCGGGGCATGCGCTCTACCCCGTTCGGGGAAACCGTCATCTACTACGCGCGGATGGTCTTCGCCGAACTGAGCGGCATGCGTGAAGAACTGGTCGCCCTCGAATCCGGCAACCTGGGCCGGGTCGCGGTGGGTGCCATTCCGGCATTGGCCTCGGGGCTGCTGACCCGCACCATCGCCACCTTGAAGAAAAGCCACCCGCGCTTGTCCATGAGCATTCAGGTCGACACCAGCGACGTGCTGGTGCAGGCACTGTTGCAGGATCAACTGGACATCGTGTTGGGACGGATTCCCGCAGGTGCCCGCGCCGAAGAGTTGCTTTTCGACAGTCTCGGCGAAGAAGCCTTGTGCGTGATTGCCGGTGCACAACATCCACTGGCGAAAGCCACGCAACTGAGCTGGGCTGAATTGCAGAACATGACCTGGGTACTGCAACAACACCCAAGTCCGATGCGCGCCATTATCAATCAGGTGTTTCACAACGCCCGCGTCGACATTCCGAGCAGCATCGTCGAGACCACATCGATCATGACCTTGCTGTCGCTGATTCAACAGACCGACATGCTCGGGGTGACGCCGGTTTCAGTGGTCGAGGATTACCCCGGCCGGGATCTGCTGGCGGTGTTGCCGATCAAATTCGAAGCGCGACTGCCGCCGTATGGGCTGATTACCCGCCGACATCGCATCCAGTCTTCGGCGATGCAGGCGTTCATGAATTCGGTGCGGGCCGAGCACACGCTGAGCACATAAGAAGCGCGGGTTACGCCCCGTATCTTTCCAAAAACTCTCCCGGTATCCACATTCGATCCGTTGGATGATCAGACAGCAATAACTAAAGAATATTTACAAACTTCAACAACTTCATAAGATAACTCCGATATTCAAGTAGGACTTTTCCGAAAAACAAGCTAACAGCAAAATCATCCTTTAATGCTTAATACTGAAATAACAACCAATGATAACCTTGCAAGTCTAGCCAAGCCTATACATGCAAGGACCCGTCCATGACCAGACAGGTATTGTTAACAGGTCTCACTCTATTGCTCACGGGATGTCAGGCACAAACGTTACCGCTTCCTTTCGCCCGGCAAAGTAGCCCAGATCGCCGCGACCATTGAGCAACAACACCCAGCACTTCCCACCGAAGTTCGCGGCAAGCTGCTGAACACTGTGGTGCTATCACTGGATAACATGGTGTTTGTCGAGGGAGGTGAATTTCAAATGGGGGATTTTGGTTGGCCGTTCGATGATAACCCAACAAATATGTGTGACTGGCCCTGCGGTGTGGAGCCGGAACGGATGGGGCGTATCAGCAGGGATGCTGACGACGACTACGTTCATCTCGTTAAGCTGAGCAGTTACTCCTTTTCGAAATTTCAAGTGACGCTGAGAGATTTCGATCTGTTTTTTATTGCTCAAGGCAAACCATTGTTTGACGCTGAATATCGTGAGCGGGAAAATTTAAAGTTCAAGCGTTTTGCACCTAATCTACCTGCACCAGTAAAAAGCTGGCAGGAAGCCAAGGACTACTGCGGTTGGTTAGGGGGGCTAAGTGGGTTTCCCGTGGATCTGCCCACTGAGGCTCAATGGGAATATGCCGCACGTAATCGTGGTCAATGGGTAATGTTCCCCACCGACAATGGCAGCCTGAATTATGGGCGCAACTTTCCCAATCCGGGATCTGGTCGTACTTTCGCAGTTGATAGTTTTGTTCCTAACCCCCTTGGGATCTACAACCTCTCTGGAAACGCCACCGATTGGGTGAATGATTGGTACGGAAAAAATTATTACCGTAACTCACCAGTGGAAAATCCTACCGGCCCCGAAACAGGCACACTTCGGATTCGCAGAGGATCGAACTATCCGGAAGAGCCAGTATTCAGCGCGAGTACAGTGCGACGCTGGCTGATGAGCGTATAAAAAATGGGTATTTCGCAGGCGATGGCTTCCGCTGTGCTATTCAGTCCGATCAACCGCTATAGAGCGGAAACAATGAGGGCGTTGTGTATGCGTCCTCATTATTGCTCACTGCCAACGCCAAACCATCAAACCTGCCGCTGTTGTGTGCAGCCAACAGTACATCGTCTTTGCGCCAGGCATTGCTCGGCTTCCAGGCCATCACTTCGGACAACAGAACAACCAGCGCCTGCTCTTGTTTTTCGATGAACATTCCGCTCACTCCTGCCACAACCCCTTCCGTCAGCAGGGAAACCATGGGGCCAATGGTTTCCGGTTTCATTAGACCACTACACAGGCGCTTGCCGGACGCACCGACTGACACCTCTTCGATACGCCCATGAAGGCCTTCGCCGTTGTGACCGAACCGGAGAAAGGCCGGCTGACTGAGCAGGCTTTCCAGGTCCAGATCCGGGTACTCGCTGACCAACTCCACCCGGATCGCATACAAGGTGCTGATGCTTTCGACACCGTCAAACGCCAGGACCTTGAAATCGTTGCGCACAGAAGGGATCAGCAGTTCGAAATGCGCGGTATTGGCCGGCGCGAACATAGGCTTGTCCTTAAGCTGAGAGAAGCAGAGAGGAAATGAAACGCAGCATCCAAACCCTCGGTGGTCTGCATGCAAACAGTGCCGAGCACGCTAACAAGGAGGAAAAAGAGTTTATGTAGGAAGCTTCCTGATTTGCCGCACGAACCTTCCGGCACTACAGAATGTTATGTCTGCAAACGGCAGGCAGTGAGCACGACAACAGGCAGCTGCAGGCGCGCAGGCACTCACGGATCTCGCACTACGACCATGGGATTACAATCTGGGATATCGGCTTCCTTGCGCCAGAACAGGCAAAGGCAGCGAACCGAAAAAAGAACCCAGGACAAATGTCTCGAGCCTTCTCGGGTTTATGCGGTTTTGCGGAATACGAAAACCAGGCCGGCGACGATCAACATCCTGCGAGCAGGCTCGTCGTCTCCAGCCGGTTGCTTATTCGTTGGATGCAGGGCTCAGGCAAACAACCAATACCCCAACAACCCCAGCACCATTACCGCCAGCACCGGTCGCAATACACGGTAAGCCTCGGGGTAACGGCGCTTCCATCGTTTGACCACACCGCTGATTCTGTCGCTGGAGCACTTGCTCCAGGCGTACGCCTTATTGATCCCGCCGACACGCTCGTCATCAAGATTCTGCGGTGCCGTGGCGCGCCCAAGGAAGCCACTGACGAAACGGTTTATGCCGGTCATCATTCGGCTACTCAGTGGTCGCTCGATGTCGCAAAACAGGATGACCCGGGTCTGCTCGGTTTCGTTCTTGACCCAATGCACATAGGTCTCATCGAACATCACGTCCTCACCATCACGCCAGGCGTAAACCTGACCATCGACGAAAATGCGGCAATCTTCGGAGTTGGGGGTCGACAGACCCAGGTGATAACGCAACGAACCGGCGAATGGATCGCGATGCGGGTTGAGGTGACTGCCACCTGGTAGCAGCGCAAACATCGCGCCCTTCACGTTAGGAATCTTGCTGACAAGTTCCACTGTTTTCGGGCACAGGAGTTCCGCCGATGGCAGTGGTTTGTCATACCACTTGAGGTAGAAACGCTTCCAGCCCTTCTTGAAGAATGAACCGAATCCGGCGTCGTTGTTCTTCTCGGCAGCGCGGATGTAACCCTCATCGAACAGTTCCAACGCTTCGTCGCGTATGGTTTCCCAGTTGTCCTTGAGCACGTCCAGTTCAGGGAACCTGCTGCGGTCGAGGTAAGGTTTTGAAGGCACATTTGAAAACAGGTACATCAAGGCGTTGTAAGGTGCGAACAACGCCGAGTGGTTGACGAACTGACGCAGGACAGGCAACCGCGCCTTGCCACGTAAATGCACATATAGGGTACTGCCAATAAATAGCAGCAATAACGACGCCTTCGCGACGAAGGGTAGGTTCATCTACAACTCCTTGTTAACAATTCAGACTGCAACGCCATTTACCCGACGCTGCCCTTGGCATGATAAACATTGCCAATCACGGAAATAACCGCCTGACTCAACATTCAGTTTTAACAGTTACGCAACAAAGCCACTGTTAATAACACCAAGTACCTGAACGCCAGCTGATCTGAACCTCCTGCTGATGACGAGGGTTTCCCCTCACCATCAGGCCTGCACCAGCCCCTTACTGCTGATTCTCCTGCTCGGTGAACAGATCGCTGAACAGCATGCTGGAGAGATAACGTTCGCCTGAATCCGGCAAGATCACCACGATGGTCTTGCCCTGCATTTCCGGGGTTTCGGCTAAACGCACCGCCACCGCCATTGCTGCGCCACAAGAGATGCCGCACAAAATCCCTTCTTCCTGCATCAACCTCAGGGCCATCGCCTTGGACTCATCGTCGCTGACCAACTCAACGCGATCGACAATCGACAGATCAAGGTTCTTTGGTACAAAACCGGCACCGATGCCCTGGATCTTGTGCGGGCTCGGTTTGATCTCCTCTCCTGCCAACGCTTGAGTAATCACTGGGGAGACAATCGGTTCCACCGCCACCGAAAGAATCGGTTTGCCCTGGGTATTCTTGATATACCGCGAAACACCCGTGATGGTTCCGCCCGTTCCGACGCCTGCGACCAGCACGTCGACAGCACCATCGGTATCGTTCCAGATTTCGGGGCCCGTGGTCTTTTCGTGGATGGCCGGGTTGGCCGGGTTATCGAACTGAGCCGGCATGAAATACATGGACGGATCGCCAGCAACAATTTCACCCGCTTTCTCAATGGCGCCTTTCATGCCCTTGGCGGGCTCGGTCAGCACCAGTTCAGCTCCCAGAGCCTTGAGCACTTTGCGCCGTTCGATACTCATGGAGGCAGGCATGGTCAGCATCAATTTGTAACCACGGGCGGCAGCCACGAAGGCCAGGCCGATGCCGGTGTTTCCGGAAGTCGGCTCGACGATGGTCATGCCCGGCTTGAGTTTGCCACTGCTTTCAGCGTCCCAGATCATGTTCGCGCCGATCCGGCACTTGACTGAGTACCCCGGGTTACGACCTTCGATCTTGGCCAGGATAGTGACGCCACGCGGGGCGATCCGGTTGATTTGCACCAGCGGTGTATTGCCAATGGAATGGGCGTTGTCAGCGAAAATTCGGCTCATGGCTATGTCCTTGACTCATATCTGCAACATTAAAAACAGGGCATCAAGGTAAGCCTCTTGCCCGTAGGCGTCCAGTCAGGTCGAACGTCCTGTTGTCAGCGCAGTCAATGGCTTTACATCGCCAGAGATTTGCCATCATGAAACGTCGCTACAGCTGGCCCCTGTGGACCTTCGCGGCCCTCGTTGCGCTGCTGATTACCCTGCACTTCGCCCTGCCCTATCTGGTGCGCAACTACCTCAATGAAAAGCTGGCTGACATGGGTGATTACCGGGGGCAAATCGTCGACGTTGACCTGGCACTGTGGCGCGGCGCCTACAAAATCAACGGACTTAGAATCGTCAAGGTCAATGGCAAAGTACCGGTGCCCTTCGTCAATGCGCCGTTGATCGATCTTTCGGTCAGTTGGCATTCCCTGTGGTACGACCACGCGGTCGTTGCCCAAGTACAATTTTTTGACCCCGAAGTGAATTTCGTCGATGGCGGAGCCAACAAGAAAAACTCACAGACCGGTGAAGGCACTGACTGGCGAGCGCAATTGGGCAAATTACTGCCGATCACCCTGGATGAAGTACGGATTCATGACGGTCGACTCACTTTTCGAAATTTCAACTCCAAACCGCCGGTCAACATGAATGCCACGCAGGTCAACGCCAGCATCTTTAACCTGACCAACGTGGTCGACAAAGAAGGCAAGCGCGATGCGCGCTTCGAAGGCAAGGCGCTGCTGCTGGGGCACGCGCCGCTGGAAACCACGGCGACGTTCGATCCTTTGAGCAATTTCGAGGATTTCGAATTCCGGATGAGGGCCACGGATATCCAGCTCAAGCGCATGAACGACTTCGCTGCGGCCTACGGCAAGTTCGACTTCAACGCCGGGCATGGCGATGTGGTGATAGAAGCCAAGGCCGACAAAGGACGCCTTACCGGTTACATCAAGCCTTTGCTGCGCGATGTTGACGTATTCAATTGGCAACAGGACGTGGAAAACAAGGACAAAGGCCTGTTTCGCTCGATCTGGGAAGCTTTGGTCGGTGGTACCGAGACCGTTTTGAAAAACCAGGGCAAAAACCAGTTCGCCACGCGCGTCGAACTCAAAGGCAATGTGCATCAACAAAATATCAGTGCGTTCCAGGCGTTTTTACAGATTTTGCGCAATGGCTTCGTTCAGGCCTTCAATGCGCGGTACGAGCGACCGAAGCCGGAAGCGGGTTAAGGTTTACGCGTAACGACGTAGCGACCTGTTTTCTCCGCTGCCTGGGACTGCTTCATTTGCTGCTGCAGAAAATCCCAACCCAGACACGCCAAGGCCAGTGAACGTGGCACCGCTTCGCGACCGCTGCTGTAGCGGCTGATGCTGCGGGTGCTGACTCCCAGCGCTTCGGCGGCCTGATTGAGCGGCAGCCCGGTGCGGGCACGCCAATCTATAAAAATCCGAGTATTTTCGTCGGACGCATTTTGCGCGAGGGCATTCAGATACAAGGTGTCGGCGCCTATCTGGATATCCGGCTCCGGCCATTCGACGCACCAGCCGTCGTCACCGAGGGAGGCGGCCTCGAAAGCAGTTCCCTGCAATGGCTGCAAGCCGGGAAAAGCCTGCAAGTCATGGCTCAAATCCAGGGTCAGTTGCTGACCGTCGATGAAGGTCAGCGCCAGCCGGTAATCCGACAACGCCTGCACGGCCGACAAACGGGGTCGTTTCATGGGTAACATCGTTTCCATTCCTCCAGCAATTGCGTCTGATAGGCTCTGATCCACGCCAGCGCTTCCTTGATAATCAGCGGCGGTGCCTTGCCGACCATCACTTCGATGGTTTCCAGGCTGAGCATGACGTCCGGCCCGCCACCCGTCAGATGAACATGCGGCGGTGGATGATCCTTTTCGCGCAACTGAATGCGGTACGTATCGCGAAATCGATATTTAGTAGACATGCCCGGCAAGCTATCGCCAATATGGCGATAGCTCAATACTGGCTAGCCGCCGAGACTGAGTCAAGATGTGACGCCCCATTCAGAGACTGAATAAGCCGTCTGCGTTCACAGTCGACCGGGCACCGCGTTATAGTCGGCGCTGACCATTTTATTGCGCCCCGCCCTGCCTCGTTCAGGTCGGCGTTACCGTTCGAGGATTAGCAGATGAAGTTCGAAGGCACCCAGGCCTACGTCGCCACCGATGACCTGAAGCTGGCGGTCAACGCCGCCATCACCCTGGAGCGGCCATTGCTGGTCAAGGGCGAACCGGGCACCGGCAAGACCATGCTCGCCGAGCAACTGGCCGAATCCTTTGGTGCCAAGCTGATCACCTGGCACATCAAATCGACCACCAAGGCCCATCAAGGCCTGTACGAGTATGACGCGGTGAGCCGTCTGCGCGATTCGCAACTGGGCACGGAAAAAGTCCACGACGTTCGCAACTACCTGAAAAAGGGCAAGCTCTGGGAGGCTTTCGAGTCCGAAGAGCGTGTGATCCTGCTGATCGACGAAATCGACAAGGCCGACATCGAGTTCCCGAACGACCTGCTGCAAGAACTCGACAAGATGGAGTTCTACGTTTACGAGATCGACGAGACCATCAAGGCCAAGAAACGTCCGATCATCATCATTACCTCCAACAACGAGAAAGAGCTGCCGGACGCCTTCCTGCGCCGCTGCTTCTTCCACTACATCGCCTTCCCTGACCGCAACACCCTGCAAAAAATCGTCGACGTGCACTACCCGGACATCAAGAAGGACCTGGTCAGCGAAGCGCTGGACGTGTTCTTTGACGTGCGCAAGGTGCCAGGCCTGAAGAAAAAGCCGTCGACCTCCGAGCTCGTCGATTGGCTGAAGCTGCTGATGGCCGACAACATCGGCGAAGCGGTGCTGCGCGAACGTGATCCGACCAAGGCCATCCCGCCGCTGGCCGGTGCCTTGGTCAAGAACGAACAGGACGTGCAACTGCTGGAGCGTCTGGCGTTCATGAGCCGTCGCGGCAGTCGATAAGGGCCAACGCCATGTTGCTCAACCTGTTCAATGAAATGCGCGCAGCCAAGGTGCCGGTCTCGGTGCGTGAGCTGCTGGACCTGATCAACGCGCTGAAACAGCGCGTGACTTTCGCCGACATGGACGAGTTCTATTACCTGGCCAGGGCGATCCTGGTAAAGGACGAAAAGCATTTCGACAAGTTCGATCGCGCTTTCGGCGCCTACTTCAATGGTCTGGAAAAACTCGATGACCACTTGCAGGCGTTGATTCCAGAAGATTGGCTGCGCAAGGAATTCGAGCGCTCGCTGACCGACGAAGAGCGGGCGGCGATCCAGTCCCTCGGTGGCCTGGACAAACTGATCGAAGAGTTCAAGAAACGCCTGGAAGAACAGAAAGAACGCCATGCCGGCGGCAACAAGTGGATCGGCACTGGCGGCACCAGCCCGTTCGGCTCCGGCGGCTTCAACCCAGAAGGTATTCGGGTCGGTGATGCCGGCAAGCGCCAGGGTAAAGCGGTCAAGGTCTGGGACCAGCGCGAGTACAAGAACCTCGACGATTCGGTGGAACTGGGCACCCGCAACATCAAGGTCGCCCTGCGTCGCCTGCGCAAGTTCGCCCGTCAGGGCGCGGCGGAGGAACTGGACATCGATGGCACCATCGACCACACCGCAAAGGACGCCGGGTTGTTGAATATCCAGATGCGTCCGGAGCGACGCAACACGGTCAAATTGTTGCTGCTGTTCGACATCGGCGGCTCGATGGACGCGCACGTAAAAATCTGCGAAGAGCTGTTCTCGGCCTGCAAGACCGAGTTCAAGCATCTGGAGTACTTCTACTTCCACAACTTCATTTATGAATCGGTGTGGAAGAACAACATGCGTCGCACCTCCGAGCGCACTTCGACCATGGACCTGCTGCACAAGTATGGCGCCGACTACAAAGTGATCTTCATCGGTGACGCTGCCATGGCACCGTATGAAATCACCCAGCCGGGCGGCAGTGTCGAGCACTGGAACGAAGAAGCCGGTTACGTTTGGATGCAGCGGTTCAAGGAGAAGTACAAGAAGCTCATCTGGATCAATCCGTACCCGAAAGACACGTGGGGGTATACCTCGTCGACCAACATCGTACGGGATTTGATCGACGACCAGATGTATCCGCTGACCCTTCGGGGGTTGGAGGAAGGGATGCGGTTTTTGTCCAAGTAACACCTCTGTCCTGTAGGAGCTGGCTTGCCAGCGAAGGCGTCCGATCTGTCGCGACAAGGATCAAGATTGCTTTCGCCGGCAAGCCGGCTCCTACAGGGGGTCACCTGAACCGGTGCAGATATTCGACCTGTTCGCGATGCGCCACTTCCTGCACCACCGGCCGCAACCACACCTGCGCTCCCGGCAGATACTGCGCCAGCCGCGCCAGCGCCAACGGCGTCAACGCCCCCAATCGCGGATAACCGCCAATGGTCTGTCGATCATTGAGCAGCACAATCGGCTGACCGTCCGGTGGCACCTGAACAGCGCCCAACGGGATGCCTTCGGAAATCATCGGTTTTCCCTGGTACTGCAACGCCTTGCCCAACAGACGAATGCCCATCCGGTCGGCTCGGCTGTCGAGGGTCCAGGAAGTGTTGAAGGCATCGAACAGGCTTTGCCCGCTGAACTCGCCAATCTGAGCGCCAAGGACCAGATCCAAAGGCGTATCCAGAGTCAGATCGGGGCGCTGGTCGGCCGTCAGCTCGCGCAACAACATCAGCGAATTGCCCGCACTGCTCAAACTTGCGCCTTTGCTCAAGGCCCGCCCCATGCCATCCAGCCCGCCCAGTTCTTCACGGACCACCGTCGCACTGCTGCCCAACACCCTCGGTGCGTCAAACCCGCCGGGGGCGGCCAGATAGGCGCGAGCGCCGAGCAATGGCTGGGTGAACTGCAAACGCTGGCCTTTGTGCAAGCGGAAACTGCGCCAGGGTGCCAACACCTCGCCATCCACTTGTGCCCCCAGATCCGCCCCGGCCAGCGCCAGCACGCAATCGTCCTCGGCCACGACGGTGAAACCGCCGAGGGTGATTTCGATCACCGTCGCATCCAGTCCGTTACCCAGCATCCAGTTAGCCCACGACATCGAACGCCAATCAGCCGCGCCGCCCTGGGTCACGCCCAGATGCCGCACGCCGAATCGACCGGCATCTTGCAACAGACACAGCGGTGTACTCGCTTCAATTGTCAAACGGCTCATGCCAAGGCCTCCAACGGTGTGTCATCTCCGCCCAGATTGATGAACTCGGCATGGCCGATCGCTTCAAAGCGCACGGTGTCGCCCGGTCGCATCAGGCTGTATCCATCGCGATTTCGATCGAACAATTTCGCCGGGGTACGACCAATCAGGTTCCAGCCACCTGGCGATACCACTGGGTATGCGGCCGTCTGCCGTTCGGCGATGCCGACACTGCCGGCGGCGACTTTTTTGCGTGGCGTGTTCAAGCGCGGCGTGGCGAGCACTTCTTCCACCAGCCCCATAAAGGCAAATCCGGGCGCAAAACCCAGGGCGAACACCTGATATTCATGTGCGCTGTGACGGCGAATCACCTCCTCCACCGGAAGTCCGCTGCGCTGCGCCAGAAGGTCCAACTCAGGGCCCACGCTCAAGTCGTACCACACCGGCAACACATGGCAGGTGCCGCGAGTGCGCGCGTTGGGCGACAGATCGATTAACGCTTGGGCAATCAATTCCCGCGCTTGATCCGGGCTCAAGGCAGTCAGGTCGTAATGCACCATCAATGTCGTATAGGACGGCACCAGATCGATCAGATGATCAGCGAACGCCGCACGCAGACTTTCGCTGGCGGCGAGCATCCATGGCATGTTGGCTTCGGCGATCTCATCGAACAGACGCACCATCAGGCAATCGAGGGCGACGATTTCTACCCGTATTTTCATGATGTGTGCTGCCGGTTCAGCGCTTCACGGATGCGTTGCACGGCGGCGACCGAATGGGCATTGTCGCCGTGCACGCAGAGGGTGTTGGCTTGCAGATGCAAAGGGCTACCGTCATTGGCGGTGAGGTCGTCGCCACGGGCAATGATCAGCGCCTGTTCGATGATTTCCTCCGGGTCGTGATGCACGGCCCCCGGCGTTTGTCGCGCCACCAACCTGCCGGCGCTATCGTAGGCGCGGTCAGCAAAGGCTTCGAACCACAGGGTCACACCGCACTCATCGCCCAACTGCTGGGCGGCGCTGTTGTCTCTGGTCGCCATCAGCATCAGCGGCAGGTTGCGGTCATAGGACGCTACCGCTTGCAGCACCGCACGCAACTGCGCCGGATTGGCCATCATGTCGTTGTACATCGCGCCGTGAGGTTTTACGTAGCTTACCCGCCCGCCCTGGGCACGGCAGATGCCATCGAGGGCGCCGATCTGGTAATGCACAATGTCTTGTAGTTCCTGGGTGGCATAGGCCATGGAACGTCGCCCGAAACCAACCAGATCCTGATAGGCCGGATGCGCGCCGATCTGCACGCCGTGGCTGAGAGCCAGGCTGACGGTCTTGCGCATGATGCTCGGGTCGCCGGCATGGAAACCGCAAGCGATGTTGGCGCAATCGATGAAGGGCATGACCTCGGCGTCCAGACCCATGGTCCAGCTGCCGAAGCTCTCGCCGATATCGCAGTTCAATAGCAGGCGGCTCACAATGAACACTCCTGTAGGCTTTATTCTTTTTAGCTGCGGGACATTTCTGAGCCCGCAGGTTATCAGTTACTGCGCATCCAGTTGTTTACCACGGGTTTCCGGCAGGCTCAGGGCCGCGAGGATTACCACGCCGTAGGACACTGCCGCAAAGGCACCGATGCCTACACTCAGCGGAACTGTCTGGCTGAGCAGGCCGATCAGCAGCGGAAACAACGCCGCCAGCGCACGGCCGATGTTGTAGCAAAAACCCTGGCCCGAACCGCGAATGCGTGTAGGGAACAACTCGGTCAGAAACGCGCCCATGCCGCTGAAAATCCCCGAGGCGAAGAAACCCAACGGGAAGCCCAGCCACAGCATCACGCCGTTGCTGACCGGCAGTTGCGTGTACAGCAGGACGATGGTGAAGGAGCCGACCGCGAACAGGATGAAGTTCTTTTTTCGTCCGAGGATGTCAGTCAAATAAGCGCTGATAACGTAGCCAACGTAGGATCCAATGATCACCATCGCCAGATAACCGCCGGTGCCGAGTACGCTCAGACCGCGTTCATTCTTCAGAAAAGTCGGCAGCCAGGAAGTGATGGCGTAGTAGCCGCCCAATGCACCGGTGGTCAGCAACGAAGCGCGAAACGTGGTGAAGAGCATGCCGGGAGCAAAGATCTCGTAGAACTTCGACGGATTGCTCGGTTCCTGTTTAGCCTTGGCTTCACGGTAAATTTCCGGATCCTTGACCAACCGGCGAACGAAAATCACGAAAATCGCCGGCACGATGCCAAGGATGAACAGTGCGCGCCAGGCGTCTTCCGGCGGCAGTACCGAGAACAGCAAGGCATACAGAATCGCCGTCAGCCCCCAGCCCAGAGCCCAACCGGATTGCACCATGCCGACAGCCTTGCCACGGTCCTGGGCACGAATCACTTCGCCGATCAGCACCGCGCCGGCCGTCCATTCGCCGCCGAAACCGAAGCCCATCAGGGTCCGTGCAATCAACAGTTGTTCATAGCTCTGGGCAAAGCCGCAGAGGAAGGTGAAAAACGCAAACCACAGCACAGTCAGTTGCAGGGTGCGAACGCGACCGATGCGGTCGGAGAGAATCCCCGCCACCCAGCCACCGATGGCCGAGGCAATCAGGGTGCTGGTATGAATCAGCCCGGCCTGCCCGGTGGTAATGCCCCACATCGCAATCAGGGTTGGCACCACGAAGCTGAGCATCTGCGTGTCCATGCCATCGAGGCCATAGCCGATCTTGCAGCTCCAGAAGGTGCGACGTTCCTGCTGATTGATGTTGCGATACCAGTCGAAAGGTCCCGGCCGGGCCGTTGCTTTCGGGATGGCAGTGGTGTCGGGCGCACTCATGGCAAATCTCCGCGCTGATTTTATTGGTATTGTTCTGAGCCCCGACGACGCCTATCGTGGGAACCGGATGCGTCGATTTTTGGACGCGCGCCCCTGCGGCGTCCAACTAATAAAAACCCGCCTTAGCCATAAGAAATTCTTATCCGATGAATCTGAAGTTTCTCGAGACCTTTGTCTGGGTCGCCCGGCTCAAGAGTTTTCGCCTGACGGCCGACAAGCTCTTCACTACCCAGGCGTCGATTTCCAGCCGTATTGCCGTGCTGGAAAGCGAGTTGGGGGTGAAGTTGTTTCTGCGCGATTCGCGCGGCGTCAGCCTGACGCCCGAAGGCTTGAAAGTGCTCGATTACGCCGAGCAGATGATGGACACCATGCAGGCGCTGAAACAGTCGATCGAAACCCGTTCGAGCAAGGCCGGGCGCGTGCGCATCGGCGTGATGGACACGGTGATCCATACCTGGCTCAGCCCGTTGGTAGCGCAGATGACCGATCACTATCCACGGGTGGAAATCGAGTTGGTGGCCGATACCTCGCTTAACCTCTGCGATCAGCTGCAAAAAGGCTTTCTGGATGTGATCCTGCAAACTGATTTGCTGCGCCATGAAAGCGTGCGCAGCCTGGAACTGGCGAGTCACCCGATGGGCTGGATCGTCGCCAGCAATTCCATCTACAACCGCGAGTATTCTGGCATCGCCGACCTGGCCAATGAGCGGATCATTACCTATTCGAAAAACTCCCATCCGCATCAGGAAGTGCTCGCGCTGATGCAGGCCGCCGGCGTGTTGGCGCCACGGCTGAACTGCGTGAATTCGGTGTCGGCGATTACCCGCTTGTTGCGCGACGGTTTTGGCATCGGCGCCTTGCCGCCGGTGCTGGTGGCCGAGGAACTGGCGCGAGGCGAACTGACCTTGCTCGACATCGATCAACGACCACCGAACTTGCAAGTGGTGGTGTCGTGGCGGGTGGGCGTGGAGTGGGTCGAGGAAATTGTGGCGTTGTGTCAGCAGGTGCTGGAGGGGTATGCGCGGAAGGTGGGTGAGGGCTACATCGTTTTAAATCGCTGAAGATCAAAAGATCTCAGCCTTCGGCAGCTCCTACAGATGAGCGCGCTGCCGAAGGCTGCGATCTTTTCTTACAAACCGCGCAAATCCCGCTCTTCAATCGGCCGGCTCTGGCGCAGACGCTTGCCGCCCAGCACCACCCAGTCGATCAGACGGAACAGGCACTCGATCCCGAACGACAACAGCAACGCGCCGCTCATGCCCCAGATCATCGCCTCCGGAGTCAGCAAGATCTGATAGCTGTAGCCATTCCAGGTTTCCTTGCGAATGTCCGGATCGGCGGCCAGCACCACTTGCAGGAAGCGGATGTACCACGGGCCCTGCATCGCCTGGAACTGCTTGTCCAGCGCCACCTGACGGGTCAGCAGGTTGTTCAGACTGTCGGCATCGCTGCGAAAGATCGGGTCTTCGCTGGCGCGGTAATGAGCCACCAAAGCCTGCATGTCGCCCTTGAAAAACTGGTTGGCAGTGCCCTGAAATCCACTCAACCCGGCCTGGGCCTCAATCAGGTGCGCCTCGACCCGTTTGGCGTAATCGTTGATGAACCCCGGCACCTGGACACCGATCAACAGGCCTGCTGCGAACAACACCAGCCGTAGGTAACTGAGCAACATGGGGAACAATCCTTAGGAAGTCTGGCCCTGACTGACGCATTCACCGCGTCGCCACAGGCTCCATTGACCCGGTTCGTAACGGGTCCAGGTTTCGTTTTCGGTCAACGGTTCGGTAGCGATCACGGTGACCACATCATTGGGTGTTGTTTCGGCCTGAAAATCGACGATCACATCGACATCTTTCAAGCGCGCCGGGCCGAAAGGTGCACGTCGGGTAATCTGCGCCAGTTTGGTCGAGCAATAGCAGAACAGCCAGTCGCCATCACTGAGCAAGCAGTTGAACACACCTTTGCTGCGGTATTCAGCGCACGCTGCTACCAGGTCCGGCAGCAGCTCTTCCACATCGACCGGATCAGGGAACGCCGCACGCACGCGGTTAAGCAAATCACAGAACGCCGACTCGCTGTCGGTATCGCCGACGGGGCGGTAGAAACTGGTAGTCGGCTGAAAATCTGCCAGTTGGCCGTTATGTGCGAAACACCAGTTGCGTCCCCACAGTTCACGGACGAACGGATGGGTGTTGGACAGGCAGACCTTACCGACGTTGGCCTGGCGGATATGCCCGATCACCACTTCGCTCTTGATCGGATAGCGTTGCACCAGGTTGGCGACTTCCGACTCGCAGCTCGCCGCCGGATCCTGGAAAAGCCGCAGCCCGCGACCTTCATAGAAAGCGATACCCCAGCCATCGCGGTGCGGGCCGGTGCGTCCGCCGCGCTGCATCAGCCCGGTGAAGCTGAACACGATATCGGTCGGGACATTGGCGCTCATGCCCAATAACTCACACATGTTCGGGACTCTCGCTCAATGGCAGGGCAAGGTTATAGACGGGGTTCGACGCGCATCCGCTGGGGATTGCTCGGTACAGGTGGACGACCGTAGCGATCATCGCCGGCACCGCCGAACGGATGATCCTCTTCTGGCTCGTCGGCCCGAGCAGCGGCCCTGGCGGCGGCAGACTGTTCTTTGCGAGCGTTGGAAGCACGCTCGATGGGGAAGCGGATCGCTACCATCACCAGATAAAGGCCGAAGGCGATCATGCCGTACATGAACAGATCGGAAATCGCCCGCCACGCGTTGTTGCCGACCTTGAACAGCAGGTCCAGAGCCGTAATGGCGATGGCCGGCGCGACTTTATCCTTCACCGGGTCGATGATGGTCGGGCTGAACAACAGCACCGCCATCAGCAGCCGCAGCGGTTCACGCAGCCAACGCCACATCCAGTGGGTAATGCGCATCCACACCAACAGGCAGCCCAAAGCGGCGAAGGCGTAGAGGCCCCAAGCGATCAGATAGTCGTTCTCGGTCATGGTGTCCATGGCAAGGCAGGCAAAGAGGCGCTTATGATAACGGCTTTTCGTCCGTCAGGCTCCTTCATGTAGGTTGCCAACCCCTATTCAGTACACTTTTCGAGAGCCCTTCATGCCCACATCCGCCAACATTTGCGACGCCCCGATCGCCCACAAGGCTGAAGGCCCCGACCCGTACGCCTGGCTGCAAGAACGCGACACCGAGGCCGTGCTCGACTACCTCAAGGCTGAAAACAGCTATCAGCAAGCACAAACCGCCGATCAGGCCGGGTTGCGCGAAACGCTGTTCGAGGAAATCAAGGGGCGGATTCTCGAGACGGACTTATCCCTTCCTTCGCCTTGGGGGCCGTATCTGTATTACACCCGCACCACGGCGGGCGACGAATATGCCCGGCACTACCGTTGCCCGCGTCCGGTCGATGACAGCCTGACCCTCGACGAAAACCAGGAACAACTGCTCCTGGACCCGAACGAGCTCGCCAACGGCGGCTTCTTTTCGCTTGGCGCGTTCAGCATCAGCCCGGACCATCAGCGTCTTGCGTACAGCATCGACTCCACGGGCGATGAGATTTACACGCTGTTCGTGAAGGAATTATCCAACGGGCGTGTCAGCGAACTGGAATTCCAGGATTGCGACGGCAGCATGACCTGGGCCAACGACAGCCTGACGCTGTTTTTCGGCGAACTGGACGACACGCACCGCCCACACAAACTGTACCGCTATCGTCTGGACGGCACGGCAGCCGAAGAAGTGTTCCATGAGGCTGACGGCCGTTTCTTCATGCATTGCTATCGCTCGAGTTCCGAACAGCAATTGCTGCTGTCCCTGGGCAGCAAGACCACCAGCGAAGTCTGGGTACTCGATGCCAACCAGCCTCAGCAAACCTTTACCTGCATCGCGCCCCGGGTCGAGGACCATGAGTATGACGTCGACCACGGTGCGCTTGACGGACAGTGGACCTGGTTCATACGTACCAACCGCGACGGCATCAACTTCGCCCTGTACACCGCGGTCGATACCGGCGGTGCGCCGTTCGAGGCCGACTGGCAAAACCTGATTGCCCATAGGGACGCCGTGATGATCGACGGGGTAAGCCTGAACACTGGCGCCATGACCTTGAGCCTGCGGATCGGCGGCCTGCCGGTCATTGAAGTTCACCCGCAAGGTCTGTCGCCTTATCGCGTGCAATTACCGGACGCTGCCTACAGCCTGCACGTACAAAACAGCCTGGAATTCGCCAGCGAGCGCATTCGCCTGCGTTATGAAGCACTGAACCGCCCGGCGCAGATCCGTCAGCTGGACCTGGCCTGCGGCGAGCAGACAGTGCTCAAGCAAACCCCGGTGCTCGGCCCGTTCGATGCCGACGCCTATGTCAGCCAGCGTCTGTGGGCCACCGCGCCGGACGGTACGCAAGTGCCGATCAGTCTGGTGGTCAGGCGTCAAGACCTTGGTAAACCTGTGCCGCTGTACCTCTACGGCTATGGCGCCTACGGCGAAAGCCTCGATCCATGGTTCTCCCACGCACGCCTGAGCCTGCTGGATCGCGGCATGGCGTTTGCCATAGCGCACGTGCGCGGCGGCGGCGAACTGGGGGAAGCCTGGTATCGAGCCGGCAAACAGGAGCACAAGCACAACACGTTCAGCGATTTCATTGCCTGCGCCGAACACCTGATCACCAAAGGCTTCACCACCGCGCCACAACTGGCGATCAGCGGCGGCAGCGCCGGCGGTCTGCTGATCGGCGCCGTACTCAACCAGCGGCCTGAGTTGTTTGGCGCGGCCATTGCCGAAGTGCCGTTCGTCGACGTACTCAACACCATGCTCGACCCGGATCTGCCATTGACCGTGACGGAATACGACGAGTGGGGCAATCCCGAAGCGCCGGATGTCTATGATCGGATCAAGGCCTACGCCCCGTACGAAAACGTCACCGCGCAAGCCTATCCGGCGACGCTGGTCATCGCCGGCTACAACGACAGTCGCGTTCAATACTGGGAAGCGGCCAAATGGGTGGCGAAATTGCGCGCGACCAAAACCGATAGCAGTCCCCTGCTGCTTAAAACCGAACTCGGCGCCGGGCACGGCGGGATGAGCGGGCGATATCAGGGATTGCGTGACGTAGCGCTCGAATACGCATTTTTGTTCAACGTTTTGGGTATCGCCTGAGGAACCTGGTGCGCTGTGTCGGTCTTAATTCAGCACACCAGGTGCCGATACAACACAAAAGCCAATGCAGGAGCGAACCTGCTCGCTCCTGCATTGGCTGCTCCCCCCCGGAACCATCGACATAACAAAAAGACCGTGACGACATGTCAGAACCCACTCTACTGAATAACGAAATTCGCGACTGGCTGATGGACTGCGGCCTGTTCAATCAACTGCTGCCAGCAGACTTTGCCGCTGCATCGGGCTATTTCAGCATCAGCACCATTGCCCAGGGCGAACAGATTTTCCAGGAGGGCGATGCCGGCAGCTTCATGTGCATCATCCACACCGGCCAGGTCGCGGTGCAGAAAACCACCGCTGACGGGCAACGAGTAACCATCGCTACATTGCGCAGCGGTCGCTCGTTCGGCGAAATGGCCGTCCTCGACGGCGAACGGCGCTCGGCCAGCTGCGTGGCGGCGAGCAATTGTCAGCTGCTCAACCTGGGTAAGGATTCGCTGGAAAAGATGCTCAACGACGCACCGAAAATCGCTGCCAAGATCATCCGCGCCCTCGCCGTTTCCCTCTCAAAACGCTTGCGTATGGCCGATGGGCAATTGCTTTCCCAGCAGGTCTAACCACCCGGTGGCTTGGGTTTCGGTGGATTAGACTCCAGTCCAGGCAGTGGCTGGTCCTTGGCCGGGGGGCTCGGCTTGTTGATGGGCACCAACGGTGGACCGCTGCTACCCGGGCCGACTCTGGGCAATGGCGCAGGGCTGATTTGCGGATACGGCGTGGGTGTTGCGGTGCCAGGTGAACCGGGCATCGCGGCGGGACTGATGGGCATGGTCTGCAACGGTTGGGCCTGCACTGCAGTTATCGCGAGCGCGGTCAGGGCAATGGCCGTTAGAATGGTGCGCTTCATCAATGACTCCGTTGGCCTTGTTGTCATGAACAGGCTACTCCCAACTGCGTCTGTTTGCCCCCCCGAGTTCTGCCAATTTTCTTCAAGTGAGCCCCATGAAACGTTTCGTTCTGCTCGACACCACCCCCATTCCTGAAAACGGCGGTGCCCTGTGCCTGTTCGAATACGGCGAGGATTTCGTCATCAAGATCCAGGGTGGTGACGGCGGGCAATTGATGAACACCCGCATGCACGGCTCCGAAGATGCCCTGGCCGAGATCCCTTGCCGCAAGGTCGCCGGCCGGCCCAATTCGCGCGTGTTGATCGGTGGACTGGGCATGGGCTTTACCCTCGCCTCGGCGCTCAAGCACCTGGGCAAGAGCGCCGAAGTGGTCGTCGCTGAGCTGGTGCCCGGCGTCGTGGAGTGGAACCGAGGCCCATTGGGCGAGAAAGCCGGTAAACCGCTTGAAGACCCACGCACCGTGATTCGCCTGGAAGACGTGGCCAAGGTCCTGCAAGCCGAGCCGCAGGGCTTCGATGCGATCATGCTCGATGTCGATAACGGCCCCGAAGGCCTGACCCAGAAAGCCAATAGCTGGCTGTACTCCGCCGGCGGTCTGAGCGCCTGCGCCAAAGCCCTGCGACCAAAAGGCGTGCTGGCGGTCTGGTCGGCCAGCGCGGACCGGCAATTTTCCGACAAACTGAAAAAAGCCGGGTTCAAGGCCGAAGAGATGCAAGTCTTCGCGCACGGCAACAAAGGCACCCGCCACACGATCTGGATTGCCGAGAAGCTCAAGGGCTGAGCTAAACTGGCTGCATAACCGTCATTAGTCTTTCTACAAAGGTGAACCCATGAGTTCGTCCACCCCAACCAACACGTCGAAACTGGACCGCATCCTCGCCGACAACCAGCGCGACAAGGAAATGGGATACCGCGACAAGGCCCTGAAAATGTACCCGCACGTGTGCGGCCGCTGTGCCCGTGAGTTTTCCGGCAAGCGTCTGAGCGAACTGACCGTGCACCACCGTGACCACAACCACGACAACAACCCGCAGGACGGATCGAACTGGGAGCTGTTGTGTTTGTACTGCCACGACAACGAACACTCCCGGTATACCGACCAGCAGTATTTCGGCGAAGGTTCGCTGAGCACACCGAAAATCGCCAAGGCGACGCATAACCCGTTTGCGGCGCTGGCGGGCCTGATGAAGAAAGAAGAGTAAATCCAGCGCCTCGGCGGACCTGTTCGCTAGCAAACCCGCGCCCACAGGGAGCCTGTGTTGAACTGAAATCCATGTCTAGTCCTGAAATAGGTTTACACCTGTTTCAGTCTCAAAACGCCCGATGCACCGCATCGGGCGTTTTGTATTTCAAGGCCAGATGTGGCCGCTCCGCGTTGTAGATCAGCACCGATTCATCAACCATTCTCACCGCGTCGGCCAGGTTCTTGGGGCGATGCAGCAAAAACTCCGTCTTCAAAATCCCGTTTATTCGCTCCGCCATCGCGTTCTGATAGCAGTCATAGCCATCGGTCATCGAACAAATGACCCCGTGCTTGGTGTGAAAACGCTGATAAAGGTCGGAGCAATACTGCGCCCCACGGTCTGAGTGATGAACCAGCGGCTGCTTGGTTTTCCTTCCTCCTACAGCCTTCTTCAGCGCTTTGAGCACCGACTCTGTATGCAAGCTCTCATGCACATGATGTCCCACTATTTTGCGCGAGTAGGCGTCGGTGATCAGGCTCAGATAAGCAACGCTCTCCTGGGTAGGCAGATAGGTTATATCCGCAACCCAAACTTGCTCAGGAGCACAGGCAATGATTTGCTGCGGGCCTGCCTTGAGTAGGTTTGGATGGCGGCGAAATCGATGATGGCTGTGGGTGGTCTTGTGGTATGCCCGCTTGCGAGGGACCAATTCTCGCGCTTCTCGCAGGATGCTGAACAGGCGATCGCGCCCCACCCGCAGACTCGTTTCTGCTTCGGCATGCAGCATATAATGCAGCTTGCGTGTTCCCAGCCTTGGCTGGCGCCGCCGCTTTTCCAAGACGAAATCCACGACCTTTTGATCGTCGCCAGCCTTCGCATCAAACGCTCGGTTGCGCTTGTAATAAGCCTGACGTGAAATGCCCATGAACAGGCAAGCCCTGCTGATACTCAGGTCTTTGACTTGCCCTTGCGCGAGGACTTGCCGGGTCGCTTTTTTACGATGGATACACCGTAGTCGTTCTTCAAGACGTTTACGACAGCCTCGAAAAACTGAGCCTTTTGATTGCTCAGTTCAAGCTGTTCTTCAAGCTCTTTGATCCGCTGCTCGGGTGACAGCGGTACCGTGGACTCGGCCATGGAACTCTTCCTCAGCACTCGAATAGACGCGCCTTGGCTCCAATCCTGCCGACCATGCTTGCGTAACCACACCAACACCGTTGACCGACCCTGGATGCCATAGCGCCGTTGAGCCTCTTTATAACTCAACTCGCCCTTTTCGACCTGATCGACCACCGACAATTTAAAAGCCAGCGTGTAATCGCGCTGACTGCGCCTTTTCCCCGAATCCATTGCTCCCTCCTGAAAATAGGTCAGAAGGTGTAAACCTTATTCAGGACGGGACAAGGCGTACAAAAAAGCCCCTCCAGATCAAAATTCTGGAGAGGCTTTTTTTGACAGCTGAAGGCTGATAATGAGTGGTGTCCCAGGGCAGGTTCGAACTGCCAACCTTCCCCTTAGGAGTTTGAAGGTTACCATATATATTAAAGTATACCTCCCTCAACGAAGCTACACAGATCCTTGCTTTCAATCTAAAATCATCTGAATGGGGTTACACGAAAATAGACCAAATTAGACCTAAACCGTAACCCCAGTGTAACCCCCAACTGGAGGGCGCGGCATGGCTGACGAAGTACGCATCACGTTCGGTAAAGACAGGCTAGTGAGGCTACCAACGCCTGAGGCTGGCAAACGCAAGGTTTATCACGACACAAAAGCTCAAGGTTTGCAGCTCCGTGTTTCAGCAACCGGAAGCAAGACGTTTTCTGTGTATCGTCGGATAAAAGGAGGACAGCCAGAACGCATAACATTGGGAAGTTTCCCGGCTATGACCGTAGAGCAGGCGCGAAAATCCGCAGCTGCGATCAATGCGGAGATTGAGGCAGGGGGCAGCCCAGCCAAGGCACGCCGTGCGATTCGTGGCGAGCCGACATTCATTGAAGTGTTCAACCGCTACCTTATCGAAAAGAAGAAACGCAACGGCACGCACCTGACCGAGAAAACCAAGGTCAACTATGCCGATGTATTGCGCATTTACCTGAGCACAATCAAAAACAAAAAGCTCAGCCAGATCACCCGCTCCGAGCTGAAATCTATTCACACCAAGGCATCGATGAAGAGCCACGCCCAAGCTGATCGGGCCGTAAGGCTTGTTTCCGCGGTGTTTAGCTTCGCCATCGACTTAGAGCTATTCGACAAACTCAACCCAGCAAGCCGCATTCAGAAAAACGAAGCCGTCGAGCGCGACCGCTTTGCCCTTCCGCACGAACTGCCCCATCTGCTGACCGCGATGAGAGCCTCCACGCTGCATGACTATTTTTTGCTGTCGCTGCTAACTGGAGCCCGCCGTTCAAATTTACAAGAAATGGCTTGGCGCGATATTGACCTAGAGGCAGGCGTCTGGCGCATTGGCATTACTAAGAACGGTACACCACAGAACGTCACCCTCTCACCCGAGGCAGTCAGCATCCTGAGATCACGCAGGCTTAACGTCGGCACATCGCAATTCGTGTTCCCCAGCACCGGTAAGACCGGCCATTTGGTAGAGCCAAAAACAGCTTGGGCAACGATTCTTCGACGCGCTACCACCTACCGCATCCTTGAACTGTTAGAAACTGAAAACAAACTCAGCGAAGTCGAGCGCCAGCACGCCAACAAGCTCTTGGCCGAGGCTCCATTCACTGCAGAGACGCATTACCGCGCTATCGCCAGTACTCAGCATATAGACCCAGCCATCTACGACATGACTGACCTGCGCATTCATGACCTGCGCCGCACCTTAGGTAGCTGGCAGGCCAAGACTGGCGCTTCCATGGCGATCATCGGCAAAAGCCTTAACCACAAGAGCTTGGAGTCGACGCGCATCTATGCCCGTCTCGACCTCGACCCGGTGCGCCAGTCCGTCAATACCGCGACTCATGCCATGCTCGAAGCCGCCGGCCTGAAGCAAGCAGCTACGGTTACAGTGCTGCCAACCCGTTGCTCAACAACAAAACGCTAGAGCGGGAGGGTCGCGGAATGTCGTCATTCGCTCTGCTGATCGATAAGTACTTTCCGGGCGACAGCATGGTGCCGAGCCTGGTGGCGTTTGCTGACCTCGATGACGTTAACAGGGCCTACGTCACCCGACTCGCTCAGTATTTTTGGTTTTTCCGTTTCCAAGCGCCACATCCGAAACTGAGAGCTCACGAACGCAATCCGGAGTGGGTTTGGCGAACCTTGGAGTGCTGCAAGGAATGGGGCTGTCCAACTCCGTGCTGGGCACTGGATTATGTGACAAACATCGGTCTGCGCCGTGGTCGCTGTCGCTGGCCCACCAAGGCGGACAAACGCCGGGCAGCGGCATTCTTGGAGGCTATTGAGAAGTCTGCCATTCCTGATGAAAGCCGCACATATGACATCCCTTGGGGGGAGCGCCCTAGGCTGACCCAACAGGAACGGCAACGAGCCAAAACGCGGATAGCCGATGAACAAGGCGCCCGCACATCGGAGGAAACCTCAATGCGATTATTAGGCGCCGTTGAAATTCATTGGGTTGAATGGATGAACCTCCGTTAGCCTGACTCTTCGCAGGACAACCACAAATCGGCCCAAAAATGATTCTGTTTGGGCCAACTTTTTTCTGCGCATTCCTCAATCATGACTCCATCACGCCCTCCAAGACGTGACCATAAAATTGAACACGGAGCCATGCCATGACCAAAGCCATTACCCCAGACTTTCATAACATCACCGAGATCTCGTTCGAAGACATGGTCAACATGTACCGCGAAGATATTTCCAAATCGCTGGGCTACGACCCCATTGCTCCCCCCGTCCTGATCGATGACAAACAGGCAGCCCATGTGCTGGATGTCAGCCCCAATACCCTGTCGATCTGGCGTTCGCTGGGACGTTACAACATCCCCTTCGTCAAGTCGGGCCGACTGGTTCGCTACCGGGTCGACGACCTCGCCAGGTTCCTCGCCCGCCGCACCGTGACCCATACCGGAAAAATCGTCTGATTTGTGCGCCGCACAACCCCAATCGTCACTGCGTGGGGCACCCTCTGCTCACCGGGTATTGCGCCCCACGGGAGTTCCGACATGTATTGGTTTACTACATTCCAACTCAAACTCGATAGCGCCCTGAAAAACCGCCTGGAGTTGGTCAAGCGGATAAGAGCCGCAGCCAAGGCCCCTGCCGGGCTCGGTTGTGGAGTGACACAGCCAACCTGGCCCGAGGATGCGCCAATGCAGCTGTCTGATTTCAAAGGGCTACGTCATGGAAGGAGTACGCAGCAATGAATGACGCCAGCAAGTCGCAGCCCTCTGAAGCGCTAACGATTGAAGCTTATAGGGGTGAGCAGAGTGAGGACCAATTTGCCCTAGTCTTCGAGGAGCTCTACCGCCATAAACTCCGCTACTGTCACACGTCGGGAACTTGGTACGTTTGGGATGGGAATTGCTGGAGAAGGGATGACATTCATCTTGTTTTAGACAATGCACGCAAAGTTTGCCGAGCCTGTGCTAACGGAAAACCGACTTACTTGAGGCACGCGACTGTCAACGCCGTCGAGCGACTGGCCCGTTCCGCCCGCGCTCTGGCAGTTACCGCTGAATGCTGGGATACAGACCCTTGGCTGCTGGGTACTCCTGGCGGTACCGTGAACCTGCGCACCGGCGAGCTTCGTCATTCAAGCCAAGGAGATTTTATCACCCGTCAAACAAGGGTAATGCCAGCCACCCAAGACGTTGTGCCGTCTCTCTGGCTTAACTTTTTAAATGAAGCGACAGGTAATGATCCTGATCTGATTCGGTACCTGCAACAAATAGCAGGGTATTGTTTGACTGGTTGTACAGACGAACATGTACTGTTCTTCGTCTCCGGGCCAGGCGGCAATGGAAAAACGGTTTTCACCAACACGCTGACCGGTATTCAGGGCGAATATGCGCAACCCGCCGCCATGGAAACCTTTACCGCCAGTAAGCACGACAAGCACTCGACTGATTTGGCCGCGCTCAAGGGAGCGCGATTGGTCACAGCAAGTGAAACGGAGGAAGGTAGGCATTGGGCCGAGGCGAAGATCAAGCAAATGACAGGCGGCGACCCGATCACCGCGCGCTTTATGCGTTGTGACAACTTCACCTACCACCCAGAGTTCAAACTGGTCATCAGCGGTAATCACAAACCCTCTCTCGACAATGTGGATGATGCCATGAGGCGCCGCCTCCACATTATCCCGTTCACGAACAAACCCAGCACGCCCGACCCTGACCTGGAAAGCAAACTCCGCGTCGAATGGCCTGCCATCCTGCGCTGGATGATCGACGGTTGCCTGGACTGGCAGCAGAATGGTTTTCAGCGCCCGAATGTCGTGTCAGACGCAACGAGTTCCTACTTCGAGGATCAAGACCTATTGGGGCAGTGGCTAGACGAGTTTTGCGAGCAAGGCGCAAATTATGAAGACTCCCACAAGATTCTTTATACCAGTTGGAGTAACTACGCCAAGGACGCCGGTGAAGAGCCAAGAAAAGAAAAGGCTTTCACTCAAATGTTGGTTAATCGAGGTTTCGAGCGGAAGAAGTCGAGTAAGGCTAGAGGGTTCAGGGGGTTGCGTATCAAGCCCGCACCGGTAACGGATGATCCTCGTTTCCCTGATGCATGGAGCGAGTGATTCGCTCAGCAGCCTGGCCGCAACGTAGGGCTGTTTGGCCTGCACGGGTGACAGTTGGGGACAGGTGAAGACAGTTTCATAACCAATCTGTCATCGCTGTAAGCCCCGTAATTCCTGGCTTTAAGACGGTTGAGGACAGATGTGACAGATTTATGTGGCATACCAAGCAGTAAGCGCCTGCAGGCATGAGATACACAGTGTTTTCCAGCATAAATGAAAACATCTGTCACATCTGTCATCTGTCCTGCAGGCAGTGATGATCGCCTGCGAGACGCCGCCTCACCCGAGCTGCTGGTTGAGCTGAAGACGCACAAGCCAGCCATCGTTCAAGCGCTCCGCGTCCAATGGTTGGCGGGTGTCGCTGACCTGCTGGCGTGTTCGCCGGCCTATCTGCTGGCACGAGGCTTCATAGATCACCACGACCTGGCCGAACAGTACGCAGTGCCTCCGGGCTGCGCCGCCCGCCTGATCTGCAGTCACCCGCAATGGGCGGCGCCACCCTCCGCCTTCAGCCATCCGAACCACTCGATGTCCCCGCACCTCTTTTATTTAGTGGCACGTCAATAGCGGACCACACCCCCGGTATAGGTTCTTTTGGAGCACTTTTTCCTCGCCGGTAGTTCGAAGGCCGATATTCGCCGAGTTCATTACGAAAAATTAGTGACCAGTAACAGGCTAGATTCCCCAGCCCACACCCCAGTAGAGTGGGTCACCTATGTCATCCTTGACCACGCATGCGCAGGAATATCCGCAACTGCTCAAAGCGAATATCAGCCTCCAACTCTGGCGCAGCGGTCCGAATTACGTTCAGACATGTGTGAAGCTCGCTGGGCGGCCACTGGGTTTGCTCACCAACCACTCGGCTCAGAAAATCAAGCGCCTGTTCAGGGAATTTCACGCAGAGCCCGGACTTATTGAGCATACGCACCACGGTGTCAGGATGGGCCTATGTTTGTAGCCACGCACGAAGCGTCTCCAAAGCCTCAGGGAATGCGTCGTCGGCTGCGACACACAACCGTGACATGACTTTGCCAGCTCGACGGCGAGATCACTGCTATCGCGACAAACGAGCCGTCCGCCGTTCGCCTTCAACAGCTGCGCGGTGTCGGTCCAATGATCGCCACAGCGCTCGTCGTCGCTCTCGGTGATGCCCATCAGTTTGCCAATGGCCGACAGTTTGCCGCCTCGCTGGGACTGACACCGAGGCAACACAGTTCTGGTGGTAAGGATCGACTGCTCGGTATCAGCAAGCGCGGTGATACGTATCTGCGATACATTGATGGTGCATGGCGCACGCTCGGCGCTACGCACAGCCAAATCCAAAGAGGATCGGCTCAGCCAGTGGGCCGTTCGTTTAGCCGAGCGATCGCATCCCAATGTGGCCGCTATTGCGCTGGCCAACAAAACTGCACGCATGGCTTGGGCGATGCTGCGTCACGGTACTGATTACCAACCGAATCAGGCAGCGGTCTGATCTATTTACCCGGCGTGTTCTACGAGAGAAACAACTCTTAACCACGATTGCGAAGCAACCAGAACGATGGTAAACCGGTCGAACCGGCGTCGGCAAAACCCTCGAATGTCCAAGTGCTAAAAGCACGAAAAAGCGATCGGGAGCCGGCGCGCGAATAGCCCATCATGGCCCTGCATCAAAACGATGCCGCAGTAAGAGGCCGAATATACGTGTGCAGTCGGCACGGGCGCCAAAGCAAAGGAGGCTTGCAACGAGGAGGAGTCCATATACGGACGCTTAGCCCAACCCAGGGCAAGCATCCACCCTCTGAGGTCGCATCGAACTCAACGTGGAAACAAAAACGTAACGGTCGCACGGAATCCCCATCCTTGAGGACCGTCGCCTGGACTATCGAGCCAGTAACGCGGTCCGACTTGCACCGTCAGGGGCTGACCACCAATTTTCAACAGTTGTGTGACCATAAGGTTGACCGGAACTGACCATTCGCGCGACTGCCAATTGTAGGTTGACTCGGTGTTCACCCCAAAAGTGGTGAGGTTGCTGTTGGTGTAGGAGAAGAAGGGCTGCAGGAAGGTCTGGTTGACCTTGTCCTTGTCATCGGGCGGGCTGCCTTCGAGGCCCCAGATATGGTTGGCAAGAATGCCCCGAGTCCAGCCGTTCGATTGTTTCAACGCGACGACCGTTGGGCCGAGCCCCCATTGCTCGCTTCCAAGCAATTCGTCACTACCGGTAGGAATCAGGATCGCCGGGCCGGCTCCGAGTATCCAGCCGCCTTCCGTCGGCTTTATCGGGGAAAAGAAAAAACTCTGGGTGATATCGCCGACACCGGATTTATCCGCGGCGCCATTGGGCGCCAGGCCATGCTGATCGATCACCGGAAGGATGGTGCGGGAAATGAGGTTCCAGTCTTCGTTCAGGCTGAACGGCAACACCGGCTGGAGGTTAGTCACGCTGTGCATCCCCTCACCGGTCGTACCCATTTTCTGATCCCAGTTGTACTGCACCGGCAGGCTGTACATGGCTGCCACCGGGTTGAGGGCTTTTTTGGCCAGTTCTGCCGAATCTTCAGCCTGGGCCAAGGGTACTAAACACAACGAAGTGAGCAGTGCCGAAGTGGTGTTTCTCCATTGCTCTTTCAAATCCATTTTTTTAACCACCTCTAATCGACCAAGTTATAAGCGTTGGCAGAGTGTATGCAATTATCCCCAGTTAGTGGAGCCCAGCTCTGTTTTTATCAGTCGCATCATAGATGCCCAAATAACCACGTCAAGAATTAAACATCTAGATAAAACATTGTTTATTCCGAGTAGCAATAAGCACGAGCTACCAAGTGCAATTCAACTTTTCTAATAAGGGGGTTCAGCGCCTTGGGTGTAGGACCCCACCGCCTCAATTTACCACCTAGCAGACTAACCATTTAGTACAGGCTGGAGCATTAAGCGATACACGCTAAGTACTTGTGCGATATACATTTGTTTGAAGCCAGCGCTGTAGCACAGATGTAATATTTAGTTACAGATTCAGTCGTACTTCAAACGCTGCTATATCGCCAGATTCGGCTGATTATTGCCCGCACATTGAATTTCATTAGTTGCATGGCTCGAAAAATGTTTCGGTTTCTACTATTTTTATTTACGCCTGCTATTACCATTTTTGGTATAGCGCATTGCCACTAGAAGGAACTGGAAGATGATTCACGAGATACAATCGAAAAAGCTCGCCCGCACTCAAGGCGAACGGCACCCCTTCAAAGTAGCCGGCACCCTTTGCTCACTCGTGGCCGCAATCGCATTCGCTACCCATGCGCTTGCAGCTGATGCAGAGAAACCAAAACCTGCATCCGAAGCCACCAAGGCGGCTAACAATGCGCTGCTCAAAGAGTTGCCGTTCAACGACAAGACATCCTTTGAACTGGCGCATAAAGGGTTCATTGCCCCCCTTCCGTCGACGGTCATTAAAGGCGCCTCGGGCAATGTTATCTGGGATCCAACGAAATACGGGTTTATCAAGGAAGGCGAGGTAGCACCGGACACCACCAACCCGAGTCTCTGGCGGCAGTCGCAGCTGATCAACATCTCTGGTTTGTTCGAGGTGACAGAAGGTATCTATCAGGTTCGCAACTATGACCTGTCGAACATGACCATCGTTGAAGGCAAGGACGGTATCACCGTCTTCGACCCACTGATTTCTACTGAAACCGCCAAGGCAGCACTCGAGCTCTACTATCAGCACCGGCCAAAAAAACCGGTGGTGGCCGTGATCTATACCCATAGCCATATCGACCATTACGGTGGGGTACGCGGCGTAGTCAACGAAGACGATGTGAAAGCCGGCAAGGTGAAGATTTATGCGCCCCTTGGCTTCATTGAGCATGCAGTCGCCGAAAACGTGATGGCCGGCAACGCCATGAGTCGCCGCGCCAGCTACATGTATGGCAACTTGCTTCCTCCTACGCCGACCGGTCAGTTGGGCGCAGGTTTGGGTACCACCACGTCGGCCGGTACGGTGACGCTGATCCCGCCCACCGACATCATCAAGACCACGGGTGAAACCCATGTTATTGACGGCCTGACCTATCAGTTCCTGTATGCGCCTGGCAGTGAAGCACCGGCCGAGATGCTCTATTACATCAAGGAAAAGAAAGCGCTCAACACCGCCGAAGACTCTACCCACACGTTGCACAACACCTATTCCCTGCGGGGCGCGAAGATCCGTGACCCGTTGGCCTGGTCGAAGTACCTGAACGAAACTCTCAAGCTCTGGGGCGATGACGTCCAAGTGATGTATGCCATGCACCATTGGCCGGTCTGGGGCAACAAAGAGGTGCGCGAGCAGCTGTCTTCCCAGCGCGACATGTATCGCTACATCAATGACGAAACCCTGCGCCTCGCCAACAAGGGTTACACCATGGTCGAGATCGCCGAGCAGTTCAAACTGCCGAAAGGGATCGCGACCAAGTTCTCCAACCGTGGCTATTACGGTTCGGTGAACCATAACGTCAAAGCCACTTACGTCCTGTACTTGGGCTGGTTTACCGGCAACCCAGCCACGCTGAATGAACTGCCACCGGAGGAAGGCGCCAAGCATTACGTGGAAATGATGGGCGGTGAAGAGGCGCTGCTGAAAAAAGCCAAGGAATATTACGACAAAGGCGAGTTCCGCTGGGTCGCCGAGGTGGTCAACCACGCTGTATTCGCCAACCCGAGCAGCCAGGCGGCGAAGAACCTGCAAGCCGATGCCCTGGAGCAGCTGGGTTACCAGGCCGAAAGCGGGCCGTGGCGTAACTTCTACCTCACCGGCGCCAAGGAACTGCGCGATGGTGTGATGAAACTGCCGACGCCAGACACGGCCAGCCCGGATACGGTGCGGGCCATGGATCTGGATCTGTTCTTCGACTTCCTAGCTATGCGTCTGAATGGCCCGAAAGCGGAGGATAAACATCTGTCGCTCAACTTTGATTTCACCGATCTCAAGCAAAAATATTCCGTAGAGATGGTCAATGGCGTGCTCAACCACACCGAGGGCGTGGCAGCAAAAGACGCCGATGCGACGATTAGTTTGAGCCGCGAGACCCTGAACAAGATCGTGTTGAAGGAAACCACGCTGAAAGATGCGCTGGCTGCGGGTGACATTAAAGAAGACGGGACGAAGGGCAAGCTGGAGGAGCTGGTGTCCTACATGGATAACTTCGATTTCTGGTTCAACATCGTAACGCCATAACGGATCAATTTCTAAGGGGTTGTACCGCCCATAGAGCGCGTTTTCAGAGGACGGCAGCGTTTAAAAAGCTGCCGTCATTCTGACTTTCCGACGACGCTTCTTTTGGCTTTCACAGATCCCTCCGGAGCTTTTATGCAGATGAAATCATTCGCAGCATGTGTACTGACGCTGGCGCTAGCTGGTTGTGCTAGTCCCTACGTCGATCCTGAGCAGTACTCAGGTTTCTTGAAGGACTACAGCGTTCTGAAAGAGGAGAAATCGCCGTCCGGTGCGGACGTCATGCGCTGGATTGACCCGAACGTGGACGTGAGTCGCTATACCAGCGTCTATGTCGAACCCAGCCAGTTGTACCCCCAACCGCAAGCGACCGAAAAAATCCCGCAGAGCAGCCTGAATGGCATTACACAGTACTATGATCAGGCCTTAAAAAATGCCTTTGCCAAGGAACTTCCACTGGCTACCGGCCCAGGACCGGGAGTACTGGTTGTGCGTCCGGCTATTACGGCCGTCAGCGCCAAAACCAAGGGGCTGCGTCCTTACGAAATTATCCCGATCGCTTTGGTCGCTGCCGGAGTCAGTGCGGCGACCGGCATCCGCGACCAAGACACCAGCCTGGCCACTGAAGCCGCGTTTCTCGATGGTGGCGACAACAAGGTAGTTGCCAAAATGGTTCGCAAAGGCGCAGGTACTGATCTGGAAAACTCCTCGGAAGTCGTACAAGCCAAAGACTTCAAGGCGGTGCTCAATATCTGGGCGCAAGACATCGTCAATTCATACAAACAACTCAAAACCAAGTAGTGCTTGATTCGACCAACAGGTTTGTCTTGCGCAACTGCCCGCTACCTGTGTGGCGGGCAGATCAAGCAAGTGCAGCACTGTTGGTCGTTTCCCGCCAGGAGCTTTACGAGCTCGGGGGATCTCCCCCCTCATTGCCTGACGGTTTCGCAGAGGACGCGTAATGTATCGAAACAACCAGACACGCCAGTTTCACTTATCTGCCTTGGCTCTCGGTTTGAGTTTGCTCACTGGTAATGCCTGGGCCGGTGGCATCCTGATCTACGAGGCGGGGCAGGAAGGTAACGGTCTGGCCAACGCGGGTGCCGCTGCGCTGGCGACAGACCCCAGCGTACTGATGAGTAACCCGGCGGGTCTCACGGAATTGGCTGGTACCCAGATCAGCGCCAATGCGCAGGTCATTCTTGGCGATCTGGGTTTCTCTCGCGACAATAACAACCAGTTTGACGGCAATGAAGGCGGCAATGCCTTGCAATACCTGCCGGGCGCCAGCTTTTTTATCAGCCATCAGATTGATGAACGCTCGGCCATTGGCTTCGGCATGTACGGCAACTTCGGCCTAGCCCTGGATTACGACGATGACTGGGCTGGCCGCTATTTCAACCAGGAGGCGGCAATCATCGGTGTGTCATTTCAGCCGACATTCGCGCACAAGTTCACCGACGACCTCTCGATCGGCATCGGACCACGCATCATGTACGCCTATTACCGGAACGAGACCGCGATCAACAACAATCTGCTCGGGCTCCGCGATAGACCTGATGGGCAACTGGAGTACAAGGACACCGATGTCGGCACCGGGGTTAACCTCGGCCTGCTCTATCGGCTGAATGAACGCACCCGGATAGGCCTCGCCTACACCAGCAAGATCGACCTGGAGTTCAAAGACAGCCCCAGCGTGCGCAAGGTCGACAACCCGATCATCAACGCCGCGTTACGCCGTCTGGATGTCGACTCTCTGGAGCTGGACATGTCGGTGCCACAGACTGTGCTGCTCAGCATCGCGCACGAACTCAACCCGCAATGGAAGTTGCTGGGCAGTCTCGGCTGGCAGGACTGGAGCGAGTTTGGCGACATTGGTGTAGAGGTCGACGCCAATGCCGCCGACGTCAGCCGTACCGTCGACCGCCAATACAAAGACACCTGGCATGCCTCCCTCGGGGCGCAATACCAGGTGAACTCAAAGTTACGCTGGAGCATGGGCCTTGGCTACGACAGCTCGGCGGTGGACAACAAGGATCGCACCGTCGACAACCCCATGGGGGAAGCCTGGCGCCTGGCCACCGGGGTCAACTACAAGGTCGATGAGGGGCTGGACTTGCATGCGGCCTACACCCTGGTCTGGATGGGTGACATGGACGTCGAACAAACCAAATCACGCTCGGGAGAAACCCTTTCGGGCTCCTATCGCAATTCGGCCCTGCACATCATTGGCGGCGGAGCCACCTGGCGCTTCTGACACGCTGCATATCGCAGGAAGGTGACTTGCAGGCCTGTCAGATTGGGAAAGCAAGAGGCGAAGGCGAAAGAAACTGATCCAAAGATCTTGAAAAGCGACGAAGTGCCTCATCATCCCGGGCGCTCTAATCCGGGGCTAGAGCGCGGGTTCTTCGTCCGGTCATCGCTGAAAAGTCTAGAAAAACCGAGAAAAAGTTCTACGCTGAACCTGTCCCCAATAGTGGGGAGGGTGTCAATGGATGAGTTCACCCTGTCTTGAGGGATTCAGTATGCAAGAGTCGCGGTGTGGTTTTTTCAACTCTCATTTGCGTCCGCAAAGTCAGGCGCTAGCACTGGAGCCCCGAATTCTGTTCGACGGCGCAGCGGCTTCTGCTGCCGTGGATCAGCATCAGAATGATCCAGCCGGTACCCCACGTGCCCCCGCCGCAGTCGATGTCCCCCATGCCACGCCAACCGAGGGCCATCCGGCCACTGAACAGGCGCCGTCAGCTGCGCGAACGCTACTGGTGCTCGACAGCCGCATCGAAAACCGAGAGCAGTTGGTCGCCCAGTTGCCTGGCAACGTCACCGCCATCGTGGTCAATCCCGGCGAAGACGGCTTGGCGGCGATCTCCGCGGCGCTGGCGCAATTGGGCAAGGTGGACTCGATCCAGGTCATGTCCCATGGTGCCTCCGGGCAGTTCACACTCGGCAACCGCACCGTCACCGCAGACAACGTCGACCAGCTCGGGCAGACCCTCGAACAATGGCGCAACAACCTGACCCAGGGCGCGGATATCCAGCTCTATGGCTGCGATGTCGGTGCCGGGGCGGCCGGTAAAACCCTGGTCACCGAACTGGCCCGTTGGACCGGCGCAGACGTCGCCGCGTCGAGCAATGACACCGGCAGCACAAAGGCGGGTGGCGACTGGACCCTGGAAACCCGGGTCGGCGACATCGACAAGAGCATCGCCATCAGCAGCTTCGCCATGGCCGGCTTCGACGGCCTGCTGGCCGACGCGGCGCCGACCACCACCGTGCCCACCGCCGGCAGTGACGTGTTGCTGGGCGATAATTTCAGCTTCACCGTGGACTTCGCCAACACCTCGACCCAGGCCGGCTTCGCGCCCTTCATCAACCTGGCCATCCCCACCACCGGCAGGGACGGCGACGACGGGGTGAACTTCATCTCCGCCACTTATCTGGGACAGAACCTGGTTTCCCACCTGGTGACCTTCGATGCCGCCGGCAATGCCACCCACCCCCTGGCCAAGGACGCCAGCGGCAATTTCCTGGTCATCAACGCCTCGACCTACGGCCTGCGCCCCGGCGATCAACTGGTGGTGATCGAACTGCCCTTTGCCAGCGTCACCAATCAGCAACCGGTGATTTCGGTGCAGATCAACGCCAGCCTGAGCAACCTAGCCGACACCAGTTTCTCCAACGGCAGCCCCGACCTGACCCTGCGCGCCAGCGGCGGCTTCCAGTTCGGCAACGATGCCCTGGACAACCCGCTCAACGATCCGAGCCTGATTCAGGCCGGTACCGCTGCGTTCGTGGTGCATCCGACCATCATTACCTTCAATGAAACCCTCAACACTCCCGAGGGCGAAACCGCGACCGGCCCCAACTTTGGCCGCACCCTGACGCTGAGCGCGACGCCGGCCCCGGGCCAGACACTGTCGAACGTGGTGATTACCCAGCCGCTGCCGGACAACGTGCAAGTCACCGCGATTACCCCCGCCGCTGGCGGACGCTTGACCTCGATCACCCTGCACGACGGCAGGGTAGTGACCAACGCGACGGAAATCGCCGCGCTGATCGCCGCCGACAACGTCTACATCAATTCCTTCACCGTGGAATACGCCAGCCTCACGGGCAAGACCGATACCCTGGTGGCGTTCTATGTACCGGAAGTCGATGCCAATGGTGCACCGGTCATCAACCCGGTCACCGGCGACGCGGTCACCATCACCCTCGGCGCCCCGACCGGCAGCGGTCAATGGGTGCCGCTGGACGCCCGGGACGTCACGGCACCGAACACCACCATCGATTTCAGCGGCACCGGGCGCCCCACCGAGTTCTTCGCCAAATCCATCACCCTGCTCAAGACCGCGACCCTGCAGACCGACATCGGCCACACCGGCATCACCCCCGGCGATACGTTGCAGTACAACCTCGACCTGGCGATTTCCGACTACTTCGCCTTCGGCAAGGACTTCTTCAACGAAGGCCAACTGATCGTGCGCGACCAGCTCAGCGACGGCCAGGCCCTGAGCGGCACGCCGACCATGACCGTCACCATCAACGGCGTCGCGCAGACCATCACGCTCGTCACTACGGTGGTCAACAATGCCGACGGCAGCACCTCGATGGCCTTCGATATCGGCCAGTCCCTGCGCAACGCCTTCTTCAATGTGCGCGGCTGGCTCAACGGCGACCTGGCCTTCGACGACCGCATCGAAGGCGCGGTGCTGGCAGTGCTGAGTTATTCGGCCATCGTCGGCCAGACCTACAAGCCGCCCTCGGGCAACCCGCAACCGGAGATCAACGAAGGCGACGAATTGGGTAACTCCGCAGTGGTCGACGGCACGCTGCTGCAAGACCCGTTCAACCTCACCGGCGAGAGCGAAACCGACACCTCCGCCACCACCAGCGTGATCCCCACTAGCACCGTGGACATCAGTCTGGTCGAAGTGAACAACGGCACGCCGCCGGCCACCGGGGAATTGCGCCCCGGCGATGAAGTGACCTTCGAGCTCAGTTACGACCTGGTCACCGGCGACTATGAGCAGTTCAAGCTCACCGCTTACCTGCCGCTGCCGCTGTTCGACGTCACTGGCATCACATGGACCGTGGGCAGTGACGTCGGCCAGTGGCAATTCGGCCCTGGCAATACCAATGCCGGCGGTGTGGTCAGTGTGACCAGCGGCGTCGGCAACTCGCTGGTGTTCGACTTCGGCAGCTTTGCCACCCAGGACACCGCGGGCAGCCGCATCGTCATCCGTTTCAGCGTGCGAGTGGGCGATCAGCCCTTCGCGGACCAGCGCTCCCTCGACGTGCTGGCGCAATCGACCCAGCAAACCACCCTCACCGACCGCACGCTGATTTCCTCGGATGTGGTAGCCATTGTGTCGGTGGCCGAGCCTGTGCTGAACATCAAACACGGCGTGGTCTCCGGTACCAATGGCAGCGTCAGCAACACCACCGGCAGCTGGAACCCGCCGGGCAGCACCGGGGTGCCCTTCAATGGTAGCGTCACTGATCTTGCGGCCGTCGACGGCAATATCGTCAACATCGACGGTGGCGATAGCCTGCGCCTGGTCACTGCGCTGGAAAACACCGGCGGCGGCGGCGCGTACGACGTCACCACCAGCATCACCCTGCCTACCGGCCTGAGCTTTGTCGGCGGCAGTCTGGCGGCGGCCAACTTGCAGATTTACCGCGGCGACGGTACCGCGCTAGTGCTAGGTGTCGATTACAGCGTCACTGGCAGTCAGATCACCTTCCTCGACGCCAGCGGCCAGGCCACCTTGCTCGCCGGCCGAGCCGGCACCGCGGCCGATGCCAGCGGTGCCAATCTGGTAGTGATCAGCTATGACGTGCTGGTCAGCAATACCATAGAAGCCAGCCGAACCCTGCAATCGAACGCGACCCTGAGCAATTACGCCAGCGTCAACAATGGCACCGACTTCACCCCGACCGACCTCAGCGACCTGTCGAACCAGCAGGTCGCGGCGCCGTTGATCAGCAAGGTCTTCGCCGACGGCAGCCTCGACAACGGCGACTCCAGCGCCAGCCACACCACCGGCAGCGACCTGGTGATCGGCGAAAGCATGCGCTACGACATTGTCGTCACCCTGCCCGAAGGCAGCACGCAGAACCTGCGCATCGATGACCTGATCCCGCCGGGCATGCGCCTGGACACCAGTTTCAACGGCGGCCTGGGATACCAGATCATCACCACCCGCGCCGGCAGCGGCGCCCTGGGTGCCGACTTTGCCGGCAGCGTGGTGATCGGCGCGTTCAACGGCACGGCCGCCGATGGCGCCGACGCGCGCTGGACCTTCAGTGTTTCCAGTGTGTCGGCGGACAACCAGACGGGTAACAACACCTTTGTGATCCGCCTGCAGCTGGTAGCCAACAACGTTATCGGCAACCAAGCCAACCTGTCCCTGCAAAACAGCGCGCAGTTGGTCTTCTCCGACCCGGACAGCGACACGCCCAATGGCGCCGTTGCCGTGGACCGCACCGTCGCACTCAGCGGCGGCCAGCCCACCGTGATCATCCGTGAGCCGACGCTGCAGGTCTCTCAGGTATTGACGTCCACTGCCGGCGTCGGCGGCTACGACCAGGGTGACACGGTCAGTTTTACCATCACCATCAGCAACGGTGCCGGTGGCAGCGACTTCAACGCCTTCGACATCAGTTTCCTCGACAACCTGCCGACCCAGCTCGACAACGTGACCTTGGTCGGCGTGTTCTATCAGAACGGTGCAACCAATAACGGTGGCGTCGACTTCGAACTGGTCGGTGGCCAGTTGCGCACCGTCAACGGTGCCAACATCGACATCGCCAAGGGTGGCAGCATCGTGCTGAGCCTGACCGGGGTGGTGAATGCCTCTGCGGCCGCGCAGTCGAATTTCGCCAACGTCGCCACCGTGCAATGGACCAGCCTCGACGGCCCGCAAGCTGGCGAGCGCACCGGGGTCGATGGCCCGCTCAACGGCGGCACGCTCAATGACTATCGCAACATTTCCACGTTGATCGTCCCCGTGGCCCAGGCCATCGAGATATCCCGGGTCGGCGGCTTGCCCGACACCGCCGCACCGGCGCCGACCACGGCCCCGACCGAGCAGGTGACCATCGGCGAAGTGATCCGCTATCGCGTGGTGGTGCTGGTGCCAGAGGGCAACAACCCCAACTACCAGATCCAGATCACCCTGGCCAACGGCCTGGAATTCATCTCCCCCGATGCGCTGGTCAACGCCTTGCGCATTGCCTTCATTTCCAACGGCGGCCTAGTCAGCGATGCCAACCTGATCGTCGGCGGCACTCTCGACATCGACGGCAACGAGAACAGCCCCGAAGCACTGCCGATTACCCCCGACCTCTCGGGCTTGGCCCCCCAGGGTGTGTTCGATCCCAGCCGGGTCACGGTCGTCACCAATGCCGACGGCAGCCAGGTGGTGACGTTCAACCTCGGCAACGTGGTCAATGGCAACGGCAACGATGACGATCTGGAAGGTATCTCCCTGGAGTTCAACGTGCGGGTCACCAACACCGCCAGCAATATCAGCGGCACGCAACTGGCGGTTTCCGCCCACGAGATTGTCAACGGCGTGGGCCGCGCCAACAGCGACACGGTGCTGGAGCGTATCGTCGAACCGAGCTTCAGCGGCTTGGACAAACAGATCGTCGCCTTCGATCCCAACCCCGCTGGCACCAGCGGCAGCGCCACAGTGCAACTGAGTTTCACCCAGAACGGCGGCCTGCCGGCGTTCGATGCGCAAGTCAGCGATAGCTTCGCCGGCGGCAGCAACTACACCCTGGTCAGCGTCACCATCAATGGCACCACCTTTGGCACGGGCAACCTGCCCGCTGGCGTGACGTTCAGCACCACGGGTGGTGTGAGCGTGAACTTCGATCAACTGGACGTTGGCGCACAGATTCAGGTGCGCTACCAGGTCACCCTGCCCAATGCCGCCATCGTCGCCAGCAGCAATGCGACCCTGACCTGGAGTAGCCTGCCTGAAGACTTCACCAGCTGGGGCGGCAACTTTGTCGGCGTCGACGGTACCGTCAATGGCGAGCGTACCGGCAGCACCGTCGGCCCGAACCAGTACATCCTGCGCGACAACGCCGGGCTTGGCGTCATCACCGGGATCCTGTGGAACGACACCGCTTCACCGACTGCCAGCGCCACCCCCGACGGCGCCGGCCTGGCAGGGCAGACCGTGACCCTGACCTGGGCCGGGCTCGACGGCAACCTGGCCACCACGGCCGACAACCTGCAGTTCAGCACCGTCACCGACGCCAACGGCCAATACCACTTTGGCGTGCTGCCCCTGGGCGTATTCCGCATCGACGTGCCGGCCGGCCTGGTCAGCTACCCGCAGCCCCTGGGCGACTTGCGCGTGCGGGTTGACACCGATGCCGGCACCCTCGGCCAGATCACCATCAGCCTGGGCGATGCCGCCACGCAAAGTGCCGACTCCGGTTACGTCGAACAGAACGACGCACCGGTCAATACCCTGCCCGGTACCCAGCGTGGCCAGGAAGATGTGGCGCTGAGCATCGCTGGCATCAGCGTGGCGGATATCGATGTCGATCGCGATCCCAACGTCAACGACCGCAATGTCACGGTGACCCTGCAAGTGCGCAATGGCACGTTGTTCCTCGGCGCCACGGTGCCCGGCGTCATCGTCAACGGCGCCAACACCGCGACCCTGGCCCTCAGTGGCACCCTCGCCAACGTCAATACCGCCCTGGCCAGCTTGCTCTACCTGGGCAATACCAACTTCAACGGCACCGACACACTGACAGTGACCAGCAACGACCAGGGCAACTATGGCGATGCCGATGGCGACGGCGTGCCGGGCGGCGCAGGCGATGCCCTGACCGATACCGACGCCCTGCAGATCATCCTCGACCCGGTCAATGACGCTCCCGTGGCAGTCAACGACGTTGCCACCGCCATCGAAGCCGGCGGCACCAACAACAACGTGATCGGTATCGACCCCAGGGGCAACCTGCTGGCCAACGACACCGACGTCGATATCGCCACCAACGCCGACCAGTTGCGTGTGGTCTCGGTAGGTCCAGGGGCCGGCATCCAGACGCCCGTCACCGGCGTGTTGGCAATCAACGGCCTGTACGGGCAACTGCTGGTGGGCAGCAACGGCTCCTATGAATACGTGGTCGATAACAACAATGCCACGGTGCAGGCCCTGCGCCTGACCGGGCAGACCCTGCAGGACAGTTTCAACTACGTACTCGGCGACCTCGCTGGCGCCACCTCGACGGCCACCCTGACCGTGACCATCCAGGGCGCCAACGACACCCCGGTTGGCGTGGATGACGATGGCATCGCGGTCGAAGCCGGTGGCGTTGCCAATGGCACTCCGGGTCAGAATGCCACCGGTAACGTGTTGACCAACGATACCGACGTCGACAGCGTCGCCAATGGCGAAACCCGCACGGTGACGGGCATCCGGCCCGTCGCCGAGGCCGCATCGGGTGCATTTCTGCCAGTGACCGCGGGCACCCCGAGTATCGGCCTGTATGGAACCCTGACCATCAATCCCGACGGCACCTACAGCTACGCAGTCGATAACAACAACTTGACGGTGCAGCGCCTGAGTCCGGGCCAGCAGTTGGTCGAGTTTTTCAGCTACAGGGTCACCGATGCCGGCGGCCTCGACGACGTGGCACAGTTGCGCATCGTCATCCAGGGCGCCAACGACAACCCGGTGGCCAGCGACGACGCCGCCGAAGCTCAAGCAGCCCCGACCAACGGCACAGCGCCGGAAAGCAACCCGACCGGCAACGTCATCCTGTTCCCGAGCCGGCCGGGCACCATCGACCAGGCCGGCGGCAACGGCATCGACCAGGACATCGACTCGGCGGACCGGCCCAATACCCAGCTGCGGGTCGATGGCGTCATCAGTAAAACCGAGGCCGCCTACAACCCGGCCGTCGATGTTTTGAGCGGCGTCACTGCAGGCACCACCGAGGCCAATGGTACGGTGGTGACCGGCCTCTACGGCACCTTGCGCATCGGCGCCGACGGTTCGTATTTCTACGATGTCGACAGCACTAACACCCTTGTCCAGGGACTGCAGGCGGGACAAACCCTCAACGAAGTCTTCACCTACCGCATCACCGACACCAACGGCCTGACCGACACCGCGCAGCTGGTCATCACCGTGCACGGGGTCAACGATCCACCCGTTGCGCAACTGGTGGTGGGCCTGGCGACGGAAGCCGGCGGCATCGATAACGGCACGCCGGGGCTCAACCCTTCCGGCGATGTCCTGGTCAATGCCACCGACCCGGATGGCGACCCGTTGACGGTCACCCTGATCCAGCCCGGCGGCAGCGGTGACGGCGGCACGCCGATCGCGGTCGACGTCGGTGGCACGGTGCTCGCCGGCCTGTACGGGACGCTGACGATTTTCCTGGACGGCAGCTACAGCTACGCACTCGACAACCTCAATGCGGACGTGCAGGCACTGCGCACCGGCAGCGATCTGCTGCTGGAGCGCTTCACCTTCACCATCAGCGACAGCGTCGGGCCGGTGCCGGAAACCGACTCGGCGGAAATCATCGTGCTGATCCGTGGCCGCAACGACACCCCGGTCGCCGGCGATGACGCCTCCGTCGCCATCGAGGCCGGCGGCCTGAACAACAATCGTCCCGGCCAGGACCCGATCGGCAATGTGCTGACCAACGATACCGACGTCGACGGTGGCGAGGTGCCTGCCGACCTGCCGGACCATGACTATGGCGAGACGCAGGCCGTCTCCAGCGTTCGCACCGGCGGCGAATCCGGCACCGGCACCGCGGGCACCCTGGGCAGCGAATTGCGCGGTACTTATGGCTGGCTGACCATCAACGCCGACGGCAGCTATAACTACCGGCTCGACAACAACATGGCCGAGGTCCAGGCCCTGCGCTTCGGCGAGACCCTGGCCGACCTGTTCAGCTACACGGTGATCGATGCCAGTGGCGCCGAGGACCGTGCGAGCCTGAGCATCACCATCGTCGGGCGCGACGACACGCCCGAGGCCCGCCCCGACATCAACCTGGCCACCGAGGCCGGCGGCCTGAACAACGACCGGCCAGGGCTCAACCCAAGCGGCAACGTGCTCAACAATGACACCGACGTCGATGGCAACGGCGAGACCCTGAGCGTCATCGAGTTCAACCAGGGCACCACGTTCGGCACCTTCGGCGGCGGCCTCAGGGGGCAGTTCGGCACCCTGCTGCTCAATCCCGACGGCAGCTACACCTACGTGGTCGACAACGACAACCTGCGCGTGCAGGCCTTGCGCACACCGCTCAATACCCTGACGGAGACCTTCACCTACCGCGTCCGCGACCTGTTCGGCGCCACCAACAACGCCACCCTGACCATCGTCATAGTCGGTGCCAACGACAACCCCCTGGCCCAGGACGACAGCACCGTGGCCGTGGAGGCTGGCGGCACCTTCAATGGCACACCAGGCGTCAATCCTGGCGGCAACGTACTGAGCAACGACCGTGACATCGACAGCGGCGACAGCAAGACTGTCACCGACATCCGCACCGGCAGCGAAGCCGCCGGCGGCACCTTCACCACCCTGGGCGCTACCCAGAGTCTCAGTGGCCTGTACGGCACCCTGACGATCAATGCCGACGGCACCTACAGTTATGCGGTCGATAACAACCTGGCGGCGGTACAGGCACTCAAGGTCGGTGATTCCCTGGTGGAAACCTTCACCTACCAGATGCGCGACACCGCAGGCGCCACGGACATCGCCCAACTGAGCATCCGCATCGATGGTGCTTGGGATGCTCCGGTAGCGAATGACGATGTGGCCCTCGCAGTGGCCGACAACGGTAAGGGCAACGCCATCAACCCGACCCGCAACGTGCTGCCCAACGATACCGACGTCGACCAGGGCGATAGTCTTGTCGTCACCGGTATCCGCTTCGGTACCGAAGCGGCGGGCGGCAGCCTGAACCTGGTCAACGCGGCCACCGACAACACCAACGGCACCCTGGTCAACGGCCTGTTCGGCCAGTTGATCATCGGCGCCGACGGCAATTACACCTACATCGTCGACTCCAACAACCCCACCGTCCTGGCATTGGGACCGCTGCAGTTTCTCAACGAACACTTCACCTACCAGGTCACTGACCGTGGTGGTCAAACCGACCTGGCGGAGATTCACATCATCATCCGCGGACGCAACTCGGCGCCGGTGGCCAATGGCGATGCGGGCACGGCGTTGGAAGCCGGCGGCCTCAACAACAGCCAGCCGGGCGTCGACCCGAGCGGCAATGTGATCAGCAATGACACCGACGTCGAAGACGATGTCCTCACCGTCAGCGAAATCCGCACCGGCGGCATCACCGGGACCGGCACCAGCGGCGCCCTCGGCAGCACACTGCGCGGGCTTTACGGCGACCTGGTGCTCAACGCCGACGGCAGCTGGCACTACACGGTCGACAACAACCTGGCTAATGTCCAGGCGCTGCGCCAGAGCGGCCAGACCCTGACCGATGTCTTCAGCTACACCCTGTCCGACTTCTTCGGCGCCACCAGCGTCGCCGAACTGCGCATCACCGTCGACGGCAGCAATGACACGCCCATCGCCCAGGACGACCTGTCCACCGCCATCGAGGCCGGCGGCGTGGCCAACGGCACGCCGGGCAGCAACGCCACGGGCAACGTGCTGGGCAACGACAGCGACGTCGACAGCGTGGCCAATGGCGAAAGCAAACAGGTGCAGTCCGTTACCGGCGAGAACGGCCAGACCGCCAGCGCAGGGCAAGTGTTGACCGGTCGCTACGGGCAACTGATCCTCAATGCCGACGGCAGCTACACCTACCTGATCGACAACAGCAATCCTACTGTCCAGGCCTTGCGCACAGCAGGCGAAACCCTCAGAGAAACCTTCACCTACCGCATGCGCGACACTGCCGGCGCCACCTCGGATGCGCGCCTGACCGTGGTAATCCAAGGCGCCAACGACAACCCGGTGGCGCAAAACGACAGCGCCACCGCCAGCGACCAGGTCCGGGCACCGCAAACCAGCGGCAATGTCCTGCCCAATGACAGCGACGTGGATGCCAACGATCACCTGCAAGTGGTCGGCATCCGCACCGGCGCCGAGGACGGCAGCGGTACGGCGGGCGTGATCGGTCAGCCGATCCGTGGTCTCTATGGCACCCTGGTGCTCAATGCCGATGGCAGCTACACATACACCATCGACCAGAGCAATCCGCAGGTACTCGCCGCCGCCGGCCTGGGCCAGGTGCTGCGGGATGTGTTCACCTACACCATCAGTGACATCAACGGGGCCACCGACCAGGCCGAATTGGTGATCCTTCTGGACGTCGCCACGCCGTTCATTCCGGCACCCCAGGGTAACTTCTTCGACCGTGATACGGGCAACCGCAACGGCAGCCTGCTGCTGCCTGACCCGGTGCCGGCGGTCTTCGTCACCCCGGTGGTCGAACGCGCCGCCCTGGCCCTGGAACTGTCAACCTGGAACGCCGATGGCAGCAATTTGCGCCTGGCGTCCAACGGCGAATTCCTCAGCGAGTCCCTGGGCAATGGCCTGGGCCTGGTGCCGGGCCAGTACGTTGCGGATGCGGTGCGCCAGAGCAGGCGTGATGCCGAAATGGAAATGACCTGGATACTCGGCCGCCACGGCCGCATTGGCCTGAGTGCCGACGGCCTGCTCAGCGATCCGTCGCTGTTCGCCATTGATCCGGCGGAACTGACCCGTGGCCCGGCGCAAACTGAGCAGCATCAGGAGCCGCGTCAGGAGCAACGCCCGGCCCGTGGATTCAGTGCGCAGCTGCGCAACGCCGCCCAACGTCTGCGTCCCGACAGCCGGGGCAACTGAAGTGTTCGAACAGAATCGATACGAAGAGCATAAAGGATTGAACATGCCAACAAATGCGACCCGGTTTCTCAGTACCGCTATCGCCTCTGCCCTGCTGCTCAGTGCCTGTTCGTCGCTGGAGCCCAAGCCTGCTACCGACGAAGAGAACCGCCAGCGGATCATCGCCGACCAGACGCGCATGTATTCCGGCCAGGAACCGGTGAGCGCGCCGATCACCTTTTACGAAGCGGCAGCCCGGGCGTTGAAATACAACCTCGACTACCGCCTCAAGCTGATGGAAAGCGCCCTCGCGTCGGATCTGCGCGACGTCTCCAGCCATGAAATGCTGCCGCGCCTGGTGGCGTCGGCCGGTTATGCCGGACGCAACAATGACTCCGGCGGTACCTCGATCGGCATCGAAGACCGTCAGGTCAGCTTGCGCGCATCCACCTCCGAAGAGCGCTATCGCGAGTTGTATGGGCTTGGCATGAGCTGGAGCCTGCTGGACTTCGGCGTGGCCTACTACCGCACCCAGCAAAAATCCGACCAGATCCTCATGGCCGAAGAGCGTCGGCGCAAAGTCGCGCAGAATGTCCTGCAGGATGTGCGCAACGCCTATTGGCGCGCCCTGGGCGCCCAACGCCTGCTGCCGGAAGTGGACAAGCTGCTGATGCGCACCCACACAGCCCTGACCTCGGCCCGGGAAGCCGAGACCCGTGGCCTGTTGCCGCGCCAGGAAATCCTCGCCTACCAGCGCGCCCTGCTCGATTCCATCTACCTGCTGACCGTGCGCCGCCAGGACCTGGAGTTCGCCCAGGCCGAACTGTCCGCGCTAATGTCGCTGCCGCCGGGGGCGAAAATGGTCCTCGCCGACATGCCGGACCCGCCGTTGCCCGAAGTGCGCCAGAGCATGGCGCAGCTGGAGCAGCTATCGCTCGAGCATCGCCCGGAAATCATGGAGGAGTGGTACCGCAAGCGGGTCAACCAGAAAGACCTCGACATCGCCAAGGCGCAGCTGTGGCCCAACGTCAGCGTCGATTTCGGCTATCGCTACGACTCCAACAAATACCTGTACAACAACGACTGGAACGCCACCGGCCTGCAAGTCTCGATGAACCTGCTGCGCCTGTTGCAACTGCCGTCGCTCAATGCCGCCCAGAAGTCCCAGAGCGAAACCGACGATACCCGCCGCGTCGCGCTGTCCATGGCGATCCTGACCCAGGTGCGGGTCGGTACCCTGCGTTATCAACTGGCGCGCCAGGAAGTCGAGTTCACCGAAGACAGCCTGCGGGTCGATCGCAGCCTGCTCGACTATGCCACTGCGGCCAAGACCGGCGCGCTGGGTTCCGAACTTGAAGTGATTCGCTCCGAGGGTCGTTACCTGCTCTCGCGTTATCAGCGCGAAGCGGCGTTCTCCAGTGCCCAGGCGGCCTGGGGCCGCTTGTACAACTCGGTCGGCCTGGATGTGCTGCCCACGGAAATCGAAAAACACGACGTCAAGACCCTGGCCCGGGAAATCCAGCGCACCTTGAACGAACAAGAACAGCAACGCCTGCTCATCTCTCAGCAAGGAACGCCGAATGCACAAAACCGCCCTTGAGTCCCGTTGCGGGGCCCTGTTGTTGGCCTGCCTGATCCTGCCCGTCAACGCCGACGACACACCGTCGGCCCCTTCAATGGAAGGTGCCAGTGCCATTCGCGTGCTGCTGGCCGCGGAACTGGAAACCACCCTGTCGAGCCAGATGGCCGGCACCCTCGGCGAGCTGAAGACCGGCTTCGCCGAGCATGTCGGCAAAAACGAGGTGCTGGCGCGCTTCAACTGCAACGAAGCCGAAGCCCGCAGCAAGGTGGCCGTGGCCGAACTGGCCATGGCCAAACAGAACCTCGAAGCGAAGAAGCAACTACGCCAGCTCAATGCCGTGGGCGACATCGAAGTGTCCACAGCCAATACCGAAGTGCAGAAGGCAGAGGGCGCCCGAGCCATGGGCGTGGCACAGAGCGGTTACTGCCAGGTGCTGGCGCCGTTCTCCGGGCGCATCGCCAAGGTCTACGTCAAGCCTTACCAGACCGTTACCGCCGGCACGCCCTTGTTCGACCTGGTCAGCGACGGCGCCCTGAAAGTACGCCTGAACGTACCGTCCAACCTGCTCAAATCCCTCAAGCCCGGCCTGCCGTTGCAAGTCAGCATCCATGAAACCGCGAAAACCTACCCGGCCCATGTCAGCGCCATCAACTCCCGGGTCGATGCCGTGGCCCAGACCGTCGAGCTCGAAGCCCGCCTCGACGAAAAATACCCCGACCTGATGGCCGGCATGAGCGGCACCGCACGGTTCAACGAGGAAACGGCGCAGCAGAAAAGTGCTCAGCCATGACCATGAACGAGCCACTGCCGCACCCTAATCTGCTGCTGCAACTCGATGCCCTGCGTGACAAGGCCATGGCGGCCGAAACCCTTCCCGCCCTGGCCTTCAGCATGGCCAACGACCTGTACCCGCTGCTGCCGTTTCATCAAGCCCTGGTGTTTGCCCAGCGCGATTCGTCATTGGAGCTGCTGAACGTTTCCGGCCTGGCGCGGCCCAGCGAGGATTCGCCTTACCTAGTCTGGCTGCGACGTGCCAGTCGCTGGCTGGCGGCGCAGGTGCCCGCAGGCGAGCCGGTGTGGCTGAGCCAGGACAAGGTCAGCGCTCCCGAGGAAATAGCCGAGGGCTGGAACGAGTGGTGGCCAGCGGGATTGTGGTGCGTGCCGGTCGAGGACCGTGGCGGACAACGGCTCGGCCTGCTGATCCTGCTGCTGGAACAGGAACCGCCGGCGATTTTCTGGCCGCACCTCAAGGGCCTGGTCAACACCTGGGGCTACTGCTGGGCAGCACTGAGCCGGCGCCGGCGCCTGGGTCGCTGGTGGCCCAATCGCAAGCAACTGCTGTTGGGCCTGATCGTGCTGGGCGCGCTGCTCTTGCTGCCTGTACGGCAAACCGCCCTGGCGCCGACGGAGATCGTCTCGCGCCAGGCACAGATCATCAGTTCGCCCATCGACGGGGTGATCGAGCAGATCCAGGTTCGCCCCAACCAGCCGGTGGACGCCGGTACGCAGCTGTTCGTCCTCGACGAAACAACGCTGCGCAGTCGCGCCGAGGTCCTCGGCAAGGAAGTCATGGTGGCTGACGCCGAGCTGCTCGCCGCCAGCCAGCGGGCCTTCGACAACCCCCAGAGCAAGAACGAACTGACCCTGCTCGAAGGCCGCGCTCAACAACGCCGGGCGGAACTGGCCGCGGTACAGGCCCAGCTCAAGCGTACCCAGGTGCTGTCACCGCGGGCCGGCGTGGCGGTGTTCAGTGATCCCAACGACTGGCTGGGCAAGCCGGTGGTGACTGGCGAGCGCATCATGCAGGTGGCCGATCCGAGCCAGCCGGCCATGCTGATTCAACTGGCCGTGGCGGACGCCATCGCCCTGGAGCCCGGTGCCGAAGTCACCCTGTTTCTCACCGCTTACCCGCTGACACCGCTCAAGGGCAAGATCCTCGAAACCAGCTACCAGGCCCGCCCCAGCGATGAAGGTGTGGTCGCCTACCGCCTGCTGGCCAGTATTGAAGGTGCGCCTGCACATGCGCGCCTCGGCCTGCACGGCACCGCCAAGCTCTATGGCGGGCGGGTAATGCTCGGTTATTACTTATTGCGCCGACCGCTGGCGACGTTGCGGGCGTGGAGTGGCTGGTGATGAACGACCCCGCAGACCTGCCCCTGCCGCCCCTGCGTGAAGACCTGCGCCTGAGCGAAGCGGCCGATGGCAACGACGGCGAACCGGCCTGGGTCATCCAGGACACGGTGATCAACCGCTTCTACCGCATTGGCTGGCTGGAGTTCGAGTGCCTGCTGCGCTGGGGCCAGTCACCACGGCAGATCAGCGAACAAATTGCCGAAGTCACAGCGCTCAAGCCTGCGGTCGAACAGGTCCTCGACTTCCGCCAGTTTCTCGAACAGCACCAGTTGCTGCGCTCCGGCCCCGAAGCCCTGGATCGTTTGAAAGCCAAGGGCGAACAAGGCAGCTGGCTGAGCTGGCGCTGGTGGTTGCATCACTACCTGTTTTTCCGCATTCCACTGCTGCACCCGCAACAACCGCTGCAACGCTTGGCCGGGATGCTCGGCTGGCTGTTCCATCCGCTCACCGGTCTGCTGGTGTTGAGCCTGAGCCTGCTCGGGGTGATTCTGGTCCTGCAGCAGTGGGACGTGTTCACCCATGCGGTGGTCGAGTCGTTTTCCACCGAAGGCCTGTTCAGTTTCGCCCTGGCGCTGATCGTCGCCAAGACCCTGCATGAACTGGGACACGCCTTGGTGGCGACGCGGCTGGGGTTGCGCGTCGGACACATGGGCATCGCCTTTGTGGTGCTGTGGCCGATGCTCTACACCGACACCGGCGAGAGCTGGAAGCTCAGCCGCTCGCGGCAACGCCTGGCCATCGCCTCGGCCGGCATCGTCACCGAACTGTCCCTGGCCGGGCTCTCGACCCTGGGCTGGGCCCTCTGCGATCCGGGCGCCCTGCGCAATGCCCTGCTCTACCTGGCGACCACCAGCTGGCTGCTGTCGCTGGCCCTCAACGCCAGTCCGTTCATGCGATTCGATGGTTATTTCATCCTCTCCGACCTGCTCGATTTCCCCAACCTGCATGAGCGCTCATCGGCGCTGGCGCGCGTCACCCTGCGGCGCAACCTGCTGGGGTTGCAGGAGCCCTGGCCGGAGACCTTTCCCACCGGGCAACGGCGGCTGCTGGTGACCTTTGCCATCGTGACCTGGCTGTATCGCCTGGTGCTGTTCCTGGGGATTGCCCTGGCGGTCTACCTGTTCTTCTTCAAACTGTTAGGGATCATTTTGTTCATGGTCGAACTGTCCTGGTTTATCGCCCTGCCGGTGGTACGCGAACTCAATCACTGGTGGCAACATCGCGCGAGCGTTCCGCCCCGGCGCAAAGTACTGTTTTATGCGGCACTGGCACTGTTGCTGTTCGGCCTGGCAATGCCCTGGCGCAGCCAGATCGACGCCGTGGGCGTGGCCCGCGCCGAGCAACAATTGCGGGTCTACGCGCCGTACCCCGCGCGCCTGCAATCAATCCATCCTGAAGGTGTAGTCAAGGCCGGGGAAACCCTGATGGTGCTCGACGAGCCGGACATCACCTCACGCCTGCGCAGCAGTGAAGCCAATGCGCGCAGCTACGAAGCCCGATTGTCAGGGCTGCTGGCCGATCCCGGCGGCCTCGCCGAAGATGCGGTGACCCGCCAGCGCCTCAACGTACAATTCGAGGAAGCCCGGGCCGCCCGTTCGGAAATCGCCCGGCTCAATCTGCAGACACCCTTCGCCGGCGTCTGGCTGGACGTCAATCCGGACTGGAAAGCCGGCCAGTGGATCGGTCGTCAGGAGCCCATGGGCATCCTGATCGATCCGCGTAGCTGGCAGGTGGATACCTATGTCGCCCAAGATCAGGTGCACCGCCTGGCTACCGGCGATCGCGTGCGTTTCTACCCGGACGGCCAGACTACGCCGCTTGGCGGGCATGTGCTGCAGATCGGCAGTACCCGGGCTAGCCAGCTGTCTCACCGCATGCTGTCTTCGCGCTATGGCGGGCCGGTGCCGACCACGAACGCAGAACATTCGCTTATTCCCAGTGCGGCGCTGTTCCAGGTCTTGATCCAGCTCGACGAACCCTTGTCGGCGCTGCGGGAAACCCGTGGCCACCTGAAGATCGAAGGCGAACGCCGCAGCCTGCTGGCCGACGGCGCCACCCATGTGATGGCGGTATTCATGCGAGAAAGTGGTTTCTAGGCCAGCCCTTCAACCGGTCACCACAAACACGATGATCGGCCCGCACACCGCCAGCAGCACGTTGGAAATCGCGTAGCAGACGGTAAAGCCGATCACCGGGGTGTTGCTGCCGGACTGCTCGATGATCTTGTTCATCGACGCCGCCTCAGTCTGCGCCCCGGCCAGGGCGCCGAACAGAATCATCGGGTGCAGGCGCAGGATGTAACGACCGAAGTATAGGGCCACCAGCGGTGGCACAATCGTCACCACCGCGCCGGACAACAGCAGTGCCAGGCCCTGCTCGCGCATGGCCGCGAACGCCGCCGGGCCTGCGAGCAAACCGACGACTGCACCGAAGGCGGTCAAGCCGAACTCGGAGAACGCCCATTGCGCGGCCGGCGGCAATGCGCCGATTTCCGGGTGGCGGGAGTTGTACCACCCGATCACCAAAGCGGCGACCAGCACTCCACCGCCAATCCCCAGTTCCACCGGGATCATCCCGACGTGGGTGGACAACAACCCCAGCAATGAACCCAGTACCATCCCCAGCGTATGCACGGCAATATCGCTTTTGTAGTTGCGCTCACGAATCTGCCCCAAGCGCTTGGCCAATGCCTCGACGCTGGCGGTGCGGCCAGTCAGGGTCAGCACATCACCCCTGCGCAAGACGGTATTGGGCAGCAACGGCAATGCGTAGCCCTGACGGGTGATGGTGTTGATGAAGCAACCCAGGCGTCGAGTATTTTCTAGCCGGGATTTGGCCTGGTGAATCGTCTTGCCGGCGAACTCCGGTGAGGTCAGGACGACATCGACCTCGCGGGTCGGAAACGACAGCGATTCGGCATGGTCGATCTCCGGGCCCACCCACTGCGACAGTGGGCCGACAGCTTCACGCAAGGCGTAGACCCCTACGATGTCGCCGGCCTTGAGGGTGAAGCCTTCATCACGCTCGATAATCAGTCCATCGCGTACCACCCGCTCAATAGTCAGCGACTCGTGCATTTTTTCAAAGTCGGCAATGCTCAGCCCATTCGCCGCACCGCTGCCCGCCACCTGATGCGCGCGCACCACTATGCGTGTGTAGGGGATGGTGATCGCGTCTTCGTCCTTGGCGATTCCCAGTTCCAGTTCCAGGTCTCGGGCCGCCGCCCGAAGATCGACGCCCAGAAGTTTCGGCGCAATGCTGCCTACGAAGACAATCAGGCCGATGGTGCCGAATAGATAGGTGATGGCATAGGCAATCGCCATGTGGCTGTTGAGTTGAGCCTTTGCCACGCTATCGATCGTTAGCTGATTGATGGCACTGGTGGCCGTGCCCATGATCGCCGTATCCGTCAATGCACCGGCGCCAAGTCCGGCGGTGAAACCGGCATCGAAGTGGAATATCGCGTTCATTAGCAAAATTGAGCCAAGCGCCGTTGCGCACAGCACCACGCTGAGTACCACCAACTTTAATGTACCGCGGTTAAGACTGCCAAAGAACTCTGGCCCACTCTTGAAGCCGACCGCGTAGATGAACATCACAAAAAATACCGACTTCAATCCCGTCGGTACTTCCAGGCCAATCTGGCCTATCAGCAGTCCCATGAGGAGAGCGCCAGCCACCGATCCCAGGTGAAAACTGCCGATACGAATACGACCAATGAACACGCCCAGTGCGATGGCCAGGAATACCGCAATTTCCGGATCAGTACGCAAAGCATGAAGCAGAAACTCAAGCATGGTGCGAACTCCCTTCAATGGCTGTCAAATTCCTTCGATTCTTGCGCGGGTGCGGCAAACCACTTGTCCCTCGGTACCTTTTTCTCTTCGCTGGGATCGCCCAAATAGTGCGGGGACATGATCTGCACGCCGTACTCGTTAAATACATCCTGAATATTGGCGTGCAACATGCTGAGCAATACTGCGCGCGGCCGGGGTTGACTTGGAATGGCCTGGGCCACCAGTCGATATTCGGGATAGAAGTCGGACAAAGCGGTCTGGAACACCTGGGCGGGCGGTTCTTCGAGGACACCCGGCGTGCGCCTGGCGGCTTCCAGCAGCATCGCCTCCACCTGACGCCACGGCGTGTCATACCCAATGGTTACCACCGTATCGACTACATAACCGGGGCCTTTCACGGTACGCGAGTAGTTCTTGGTGACGGTTGCGGTAATCATCGAATTGGGCAGCGTCAACACTTCCCCCAGCCCTGTTCGGATGCGCGTCGTAAACATCCCCAATTCTGTAACCGTGCCTTCGTATTCACCAATGCGCACGAATTCCCCGGGACGCAAGGTGCGGGTGTACGTGAGGATCAATCCGGCTGCCGCCTGCCCGACCACGCTGGAGGCACCGAGCGAAATCATCAAACCGATCAATACCGACAAGCCTTTGAAAGCATCTGTACCGGCGCCGGGTAAATAGGGATAGGCCATGGCCAATGCGAACAGCCAGATCGCCAGCGAAGTCAGGCGCTGGGTGGGTTGCAGAGTTTCATGATTCAGCCAACTTAAAGTACCGGGCGTCGCCATGCGCCGCAAAATCCGCCGAGCAAAAGCCGTTATACCCCGGGCAATGAAGAAGATGGCCACCGCCACGCCCAAGCCGGGGATGGCCCCGACTACGCCTTGCAGCAAATAGTCGACGAGTTCCAATAAGTAGTTATTGAGGCTTTCACCCCAGGGTCGGGTATAGGGAAAGCGCGACAGGACAAACCCTAACCATTCATAGGTGAGCAGCAATACGACGAGCCAGCGCAGCACCCCGAGCAAACGACTGACCAGTGGATAGAGGTAATTAGCATCGATCAACTGCACACGCCCGACTTTCAACGCTTGGGTGTGCCGATGCATCAAGTCAGGCAGTTTCCTCTGCAACCTGCGGCGCAGATACGCCATCCCCCAGAGCAGAGCGAAAAAAATACCAGTGGCAAGCGCTGCAGCCGCCAATGACCGCAGAATCAGACGCAAGCTGCGCGCTTCTTGGGTTTCGGCTACCACCTGACGAAGTTTTTCAGCTGCCGCTTCGGCGGCCTGCTGCACCGACTCGTACTCAGTAGCATCGACGTCGTTGGGCGAAACGATAAAGGCACGCTTGGCGCCCAGCAGCACCAGATAACTGTTCTGAATCGAATCGAGTGTGACACGCAGATCGTCGGCATCATCCAGCGCTTCATTGATTGCGGTTTTCGCCCTTTTAACCCGGGTTTCGGGGGCTTCGCCCAGCAACGTGGCCCGGAACACCATAATGCTACGATTGGCGATCTTCAGAGCAACGGCTGAAGCATCAACCGATTTCGAAGCTTCTTCGGCCCTTAGGAGGAGAGACCAGAACACTCCCAATACAATCAACAATGTTGCGCGCAACCTGCTGCACATGCGCCAGTTCCTTAGTTCACAAAATACAGGTCAGGGGTACGTATCGCAGCGTAGTTCAATGCCAAATAGTTGTCAGACTTGTGCGGATGGAGCAGCTCTGAATTGCTCACAGCAGTGCCTTCATTTTCTCTTCAATTTTTGCATCTACTAAATTTGCACTCAATCAAAGGCAACGTCCGCCCGTAAGTGTCCGTTTCTGGCCGTAACCGCGGTCGGTGAGGGCCGGCTTTGGGTCGACTTCTGCCGGTCACGACAGGCAGAAACCGGCCGATTCTGTTGAAAAAGTCGGCCATGGTTTCCACGGTAGAAAAGTACGCGCTTGAGATTGAATCTTTACATTGAGCAGAGGATGCCGGGCTCAGATTTCGCGTAGCGGTGCGCAAAAAAGGCGTTGTCAGCGGTCAGTATGCGGGCAGTCTGGAAGAAACGACTTTTTCAACAGAATCGGCCAAAAGCGGCCCTTGGGCGAACTATAAGTCCATCAGTTTCTGCATTAACTAAAGTTCGGCTCGGTCAACACATTGAGCCCTGACTGGCGCAATCGCATGCGAAAAAGATAATCACGAAGATTTGATGTTTTTTTCAGCCATTGCGCACTTTCGGGCACGCGTTCCAAGTAATCGAGCATTGGCGTCAGGATGGCGTCCGCCATGCTGTAGTCCGCCCCGCATAAAAATTGCTGCCCGTCCAATTGCTTCGCCAGCAGCCCAAGTGTCTGGATAGCCATGGGCTCGGCGATAGCCACGGCGTCTCTATCGATTGGGCCTGACGGCTGCGCAGGTGAAACCAGCAGTAAAAGATAACGACGTATCAGTCGATCATCGGCATACAACGCCAAGGTAGCGGACCACTGATCGACCTTCACCTTCTGGGCCAAGTCAGCGGGCCTTGGAGAAGTATGCGCAAAGGCTTCATCCAAGTAGCGGCAAATGGTGGTTGTTTCAATTACGCTCCGCTCTCCATGCAGCAATACCGGGACCTTGCCAAAAGGATGCAGTGCCATGTGTTCAGGGCCGTGGAACCTGATCGTATTACCATCCATGTACATCCCGTGTGTGTAATCCAGCGCTTTCTCTTCACAGTAAAGTCTGACACTACGTACGAAGGTGCTAAATCCAGGTCCCAGTATGTGTAATCTCATGTGTAGCTCCTTGAGTGAAGAGTCGGCAATTCTGGTCGGTATGACTTTATGTTCAAGAACATAAAGTCCCGTTTTGTCATACTCCATCTCACGCTTTACTGAGGAGAAGACGTATGCCCTGGCCTGTTACACAGCGCGCAACCACTCGACAGATGATTCTGGATAGCGCCGCGCGACTCTTTGCACTGGAGGGTTTCGAAAAAGTCAGTATCGACTCAATTATGGAGAGTGCAGGATTGACCCGGGGGGCCTTCTATAGTCACTTCGCATCCAAAACGGAGCTTTACACCGAAGCTATTAGAAACGCCGCGAACGCGGGGGGCGCGATACTCGAAGAGGCTGGTAAAGATGGTTTGCAACAGGTAGTGAAAGACTATCTCCGCATGGACCATCGGGATGCAAGCCGCATGCACTGTCCGTTAGCCTTCATGGTCAATGATGCTGCTCAGCAGGACGGAGCCATCCAGGAGAGCTACACCCAAGTGCTCGCAGCTTTCATCACACGTCTAGAGTCCGGGCTGAAAACGACGACAGAGACGAATACACGCCAGCATGCTCTGCAAATTGCCGTAGGGATGATTGGTGGCTTGGCACTGGCTCGAGCTGTGGCCGATGACCAATTGGCACAAGAGATTCTCACAGCCTGTCAACAGGGATGTTTGCAACTCGTTGAGCCATGACATGCCATAACAAACAACGAAACAACCGCGTTGGTCGTTTTCCGCCTTTCGCGACAGGCAACAATCGGCCAAATGCGGACAGTAAATTACAAATTACAAATGCCATAGCTCGCATTTTCAATGCCGGGCAGCGTCCTCATAACGCCCAACGCTGCTCAGATTACAAAAGACCGTCGGTCGCATATTGTCCTTTGAGCAGCCTGAAAGCTAAGTAAACCCTATGGCTAGACTATCGTCGATAGGATTGCCGAATGGTGCCTTTGATAACTGGATTGGGCGTAGTCAAAAGCGGCAATACTGAATCGGAGGTAGGAACTCAAACAGTAGTCGCACCTTGCGACCCACCGGCAAAGGAGCAAGTCAGATGACTCGCATACGCAAGTGGTTACCCAAATTCGCCATTGTGGCGACCTCGCTCTTTACGTTATCGGGAACCGCCATAGCGGCCGATAAACCCAATATTCTAGTGATCTTCGGCGACGACATCGGTCAGACCAACATCAGCGCCTACGCTGATGGCGTGGTGGGTTATGAAACGCCGAACATCGACCGGCTTGCCAAAGAAGGCATGAAGTTCACCGATTACTACGCGGAGAACAGCTGCACGGCCGGTCGCTCGACATTTATCACAGGGCAGTCGCCACTTCGCACAGGTCTCTCCAAAGTAGGGATGCCAGGTGTGCCGGTCGGCTTGCAGGCAAGGGATGTGACAATTGCCCAGGCACTCAAGGCCCACGGTTATGCAACGGGTCAGTTTGGCAAAAACCACTTGGGGGACAAGGATGAATACCTTCCCTCCAATCATGGCTTCGACGAGTTCTTCGGTAACCTCTACCACCTCAATGCCGAGGAGGAGCCAGAGCGCCCTTACTGGCCGAAGAACAATGCAGCCTTCGTCAAGGCGGCCTCACCACGTGGGGTGATCCACAGTTTCGCCGATGGAAAAATTGAAGATACGGGTGCTCTGACCAGCAAACGCATGGAAACCATCGATGACGAGACTACGCAGGCCGCTATCGGCTTCATTGAAAAACAGGCTAAGGCTGATAAACCATTCTTCGTCTGGATGAACACGACACGAATGCATGCTTTTACCCATGTACGCGACTCGATGAAAGGCCAAAGCGGCATGCCTGGTAATGAATATGCCGACGGTATGCTGGAGCATGACGGCGACGTGGGCAAGCTGCTCAAAAGCATCGACGACCTCAAGCTTGCGGATAACACCATCGTGATCTACACCACCGACAACGGCCCTAACCAGTGGTCCTGGCCAGATGCGGCGACCACCCCGTTCCGTAACGAAAAAAACTCGAACTGGGAAGGGGCTTATCGCGTTCCTGCGATGATCCGTTGGCCTGGAAAAGTAAAACCCGGAACGGTTTCTACGCAGATGTTTTCCGGGCTGGACTGGTTTCCGACACTCTTGGCTGCAGCGGGGGATACCGATATCAAGGATCGCCTGCTCAAAGGCGCTGATGTCGGAGGCAAGAACTTCAAAGTCCATCTGGATGGCTTCAACCAGCTCGACTACCTTACCGGCAAGACCAACCAAAGTGCTCGTAATGAGTTTTACTATTTCAGCGATGACGGCGATCTAGTGGGCATGCGTTACGACAATTGGAAGATCGTCTTCTGTGAGCAGCGTGCCCCGGGTGGATTGAAGGTCTGGAGCGAACCCTTTACCTGCCTGCGCGTCCCCAAACTCTTCAACTTGCGCATGGATCCCTACGAACGTGCCGACGTCGTGTCTGACCAATACTATGATTGGCTCACGAAGAACGACTACCTAATATTTGACGGCACTCAAAGAGCAGCAGCCTTCTTGAAGACGTTTGTCGAATATCCGCCAAGCCAGCGGCCGGCGAGCTTCAGCATCGATCAGATTCGTGCCGATGTAGACAAAGAAATTGATGAAAAGATGAAGCAGAAAAAACAGTAAATGCACTTCCATAGCGTCCGCCAGTGGGTGGACGCATCCCCTCTATTACACACTTTCGACGCTCAGTGGCTCGCTTCCAATTTGAGCATTAGCAGGTGTCAGCTATTCCTGCAGTCATCTGATGGAGCAACGACGTTTATTGTGAGTCCCAGAGCCCGCCCAAGCGGGCTTTTTCATTTCGGCAAAAACAGCAACCGGATTAACTATTTTTGGGGTCGATACTACCTGTCGCCACCGTCAACTTTGGGTCGTTCCCTGACGGTCATAGTTACAAAGCGGCGGATTAAATCAGAGGGATTCGCCAGGCCGCCAACCGAGCATGCAGCTAGCTCCTACAGGAGGACTTCCCACCGTCAGGAAATGGGCGGAGCCTGTATTGACGCGCCCCTTTCCTGCATCGCGGAGATAGACTTTATGAAGCAGCCACTCGACCAAGCTCGTTAACTGATACGCCGGTTTGGTCCAGCCAGATTTTACGTCGGGCAAACAAGGCGGGAGCACGGACGTTGACCTCTGTAATCAACATGTCCAGTTCGGCGTTTTTCAGTTGGCCGTTTTCAACCAACACCCGCCCCGCCACCATGGTCATGTCGACATCGCCACCCTGAACGGCATGGACTAGGTTGTGATGAAGGTTGGCCAGCGGCCCCTTGGTGATCAGCGGGGTCATTCTTGGCGTGTCGACGCGCACCGCGATGATGTCCGCTGCCTTGCCTTTTTCCAGGGAGCCTATCTGCTTGTCCATGCCCAAGGCGCGCGCGCCGTCGATGGTTGCCATGCGGCACACCGACCAGGCGTCGAGGGCTGCAGCGTTGAGGCTGGCGAATTTGGCCAGCAGGGATGAGACTTTCATTTCCTCGAACATGTCCAGGTTGTTGTTTTCCTTTTCGCCGTCGGTGCCCAGGCCCACGGCGACGCCGGCCGCCAGCAGTTTTTCCACCGGGGCGGCACCGGACGCCAGTTTCATGTTGCTGACTGGGTTGTGGGCCACGCCCACGTTGCGCTCGGCCATCAATGCGATTTCGCCGTCGTCGACCCAGACGCAGTGGGCCAGCAACACCTTTTTGGCATCGAGTAGGCCAAATTTTTCCAGGGCCTGCACCGGTCTGATGCCGTGGCGGCGCAGGGTTTCTTCGACGTCGAAGCGGCTTTCATTGCTGTGGGTGTGGAAGCCAACCTGATTGGCCTTGCAGATATCGGCGATGCGCTGCCAGGCCTTGGGCACGGCATAGAACAGGTGCTCCAGGCCGACCCAAACGTTGATGCGGCCATTGGCTGCGCCGTGCCAGCTTTCGATCAAGGCTTCGTTGCTATCCAGGGTCTCGAAATAGTCGTGGTCCGGGTGCTCGGCAACGTAGGGCACCAGCACGGCGCGTATCCCCAGTTCATTGGCCGCTTCGGCGCTGCCGTGCATGTAGCGCCACATGTCGACGATGGTCGTGGTGCCGGACAGCAGGGCCTCGCTGTAGCAGAGCATGGACGCCAGGCGCGCTTCGGCAGGGAGCAGGACGCGGTGCATTGGGTCGATGTACTGCTGCAGCCAGTCCCACACCGGTAGCCCTTCCGCCGTGCCGCGAAGGATGCCGGAGTGGCAATGGGTGTTGACCAGGCCGGGCATCAGCAGCCGGTCGGTCAGGCGCCGGACCTTGGCCAGGGGATGCCGGGCGAGCAGTACGTTCGCCGGTCCGACATCGGCAATCACGCCGTCGGTGATCAATACGGCGCCATCTTCGATGACGGTGTTATGGGCGTCCATGGTGAGCACTACGTCTGCCCGCAGGAGTTCGCTGATCATCATGCTTGACCTTTTATTGAGTGTTTTTTAAAAGATGGGTCTCAGCTTTCGCCCAGTACCGCGGAACGGGCTGCACTGACCTCGGCTTCTTCTGGCTGGGTGGGGCCGTTGAACACAAGGTTAAGGATCAGCGCCGTGACGACGGTGAGGATGATTCCGCTTTCGGTGAACACCCGGCTCCATTGGGGCAGGTGGTGAAAGTACAGCGGCGAGACCATCGGGATCATGCCGATGCCGACGCTGGTGGCGGCGATCAGCAGGTTGTAGCGCGACTCCTCGAAGTCGACGGTAGCGAGGATGCGCACGCCCATCAGCGTGACCATGCCGAACATCACCATGCCGGCGGCGCCGAGCACGTATTGCGGTGTAGAGGCGACGATATAGGCCAGCTTGGGGAAGAGCCCGAGGCCGATGAGGATCAGCGCACCGGCCATGCACACGTAGCGGCTCTTGACCCCGGTCATGGTAATCAGGCCGATGTTCTGGGAGAACGAAGTGTAGGGAAATGCGTTGAACACGCCGCCGAGGATGGCGCCCATGCCATCGGCTCGCAGGCCGCGCACCAGGCGCTCCCGAGTAGTCGACCGGCCAACCATGTTGCCCAGCGCCAGGAACATCCCGGTCGATTCGACCATGGTCACCAGCATCACCATGCACATGGAAACCACCGCCACGACATCGAAAGTTGGCAGGCCAAAGGCAAAGGGGGTGATGGTGGAGAACCAGGGGGTTTGAGCAATGCCATCAAGAACAATATCGCCGCGAATGAAGGCAATGGCGAAGCCGACCAGGACACCCAGTAAAACCGCAATATTGGCAATGAAGCCCTTGGCGAAACGGTTGAGCCCCAAGATCAACAGCAACTGGGCCAAGGAGATGGCCAGGTAGACCGGATTGCCGTAATCCGGGTTGGGCCCGCCATTGGCCAGGGTCGGTTGGCCCCCTGCGGACCAGTCGATGCCGACGCGCATAAGGCTGATGCCGATCACCAACAGCACAGTCCCGGTCACCACCGGCGGGAAATAGCGCATGAGTCGGCCCATGACCGGCGCGAACAGCAGGCCGAACAGCCCCGACGCGATGATCGCACCATACACACCCGGCAGGCCGATGCCGGGTGTCAGGGCGATGGCGATCATCGGCGTGACCGAGGCGAAGGTCACGCCCATCATGATCGGTAGCTGGATGCCGAAGAATCGGTTGCCCGCACATTGCAAGAGCGTGGCCAGGCCCGCCGCAAACAGGTCGGCATTGATGATGAGGGTCAACTGGTCCTTGGGAAGCCTGAGTGCCGCGCCGAGAATCAGTGGCACGATGATGCACGCCGAATACATCACCAGCACATGCTGGAAACCGAGTACTGCCGTTTGTATCAGCGGCAGGCGCTGATCGACTGGGTGCACGCTATGGGTCATGTGTCCTCTCCTGAAAAGTGTTGTCGAGGCAGTGATGAGTTAAATAGTTATTGTGGTTATGGGTAGCGCGCAGCCAACATGCGCCTAGCCGTACCCGTTGTAAAAATGGGTCCTATTGATTTTTTTAATGGAGCAGCGATGAGGTTGTCCCTCGAACAACTGGCGGCATTTTCAGCGGTGGTCAGCGAGCGCTCGTTTTCGGCGGCGGCACGCAAACTGGGCAAGTCGCAATCCGCAGTGAGCATTTCCGTGGGCAATCTGGAAATCGATCTGGGGATCACCCTGTTCGACCGCAGCCAGCGCTATCCGCAATTGACCAATGAAGGCCGGGCTTTATTGCGTGATGCCGAGGCCATCCTGGGCCAGTGCTTCAACATGGAAAATCGTGCCAGCAGCCTGGCGGAGGAGTTAGAGACCGAGTTGGTGATCAGCATCGACGAGGCGATTCACTATGAATCCCTTGCGCCTGTGCTGGAAGAGTTTTCCCGGCGTTTCACCCATGTTGATCTGACCGTGCTGCATCCCTCCGGGCAGGACGCCCTGGCGATGATCGAGGAGAAAAAGGTCTTGTTTGGGGTGATGTGCACGCGCACCCATTACCCGAGGATCCTGCAGTTCATACGCCTGGGCAGCATCACTTTCAGCAACGTCGCCTGCCACGACCATCCGCTGGCCGGGATGCCCACGGTCAGCTTCAACCAGTTGAGCAACTACCGTCAGTTGATCTACCTGCCCTTCCAGGACCGATTGCCTACCAGCGAATACCTCAACTCTCCCAACCATTGGCGCGTCGAAAGCTATTTGACCTTGATGGACATGCTGCGCGCCGGCATGGGCTGGGCCACGGTGCCCAGGCAATTAATGCAGACCCTGGGTCGCAATGGGGAGTTTGTGGAACTGCAGCTGGAGGCTTACCCGTGCACTGACTGGAAAGTGGGCGTCGACTTGGTCTGGTCTTCAAGTTTGCGCTCGGGTAAAGCCGGTACCTGGCTGCGTAATGCACTGGGGCGAACGTCGATATCAATGGGAAAAATGAAGGGAGCGACAGCAGGGACGGATTGAAAAGGAAAGAGACAGATGTACTTTCAGAAAAATCTATCCCCTTTAGTGAAGTCACTGCGCCTTAGCGGCGATCTTAGTGGTAATCATCCGGGCGCCGATCGTATATCGATCCTGCCAATGGCCGTCGTGCCAGTGTTGTTATGGGCAAGCAACCGGCTAAACCAAAAACGCATTGACCAGTTGAATCCACAGCCGTTTTCTGCCTTTGGCCAACGGCAGCTAAGGGTCCAACTGCAGCCCTTCGCGACAGGCAACAATCGGCCAATTTCAGCCGATGCTGACCGGCAACTATGACTGGGCTGCTGCCGCTCACGGATGGCCTAATATGTTAGGGACTATTTCATTTAAGTTAGTTAGGACTTAGTCGCGCCAAGTCTCGCAATACGAAAAAGCTATCATCTGAGATACGTTTCCAGAGAGTAGCCGCGAGGTGAAGTGTCATGCGATGCACCATCACTGAGATCGCCCGACGCGTCGGCATATCAAAAGCCGCCATCATTCAGGCGCGCAATCAGGGTCGAATTCCTGAATCAATTTTCGGCGTGACGGAAAGCGGACGGACCTGCATCGCTGATGCTGAACTGGCGGAGAAGGTATTGCGGCAAACCATTGGGCTTAGGATCAACAGCACGTTGCGCATGCCACGTAGCAATTGAGAACAATATTACCCATTGGTGCCAGCGGGCTCAGATGCGTGGGCACGCACCTGCCCCAATGAGTCAAGACACTTACTTTATCTCTAATGCTTGCCCGCCCGGAAAGCAAAAAAGGCCTGCAACGCTGCAGGCCTTTATTTGTCTGACTCCACGCCTGGACTCCAACGAGGGACCCAGTACCAAGCAGTGCCTGCTATAGCGTAACTCACAACCTTCTGTCCGGTGCTCTGCCTCTTTATCTGCATAGCATGCTGAGAAATGGGGCACTTTTACAAAAAAAAGATCACGCTGATTTTACCGAAGCGTAACCCTGGCGTAACCCCATTCAAATTATAAAAGCAGAAAAACCGTACAAACCTCTGATTTATATGGTGTCCCAGGGCAGGTTCGAACTGCCAACCTTCCCCTTAGGAGGGGGATGCTCTATCCAATTGAGCTACTGAGACACAAATCCCCCGCATGATTCACAGTGCGATGGACGGCGTGCATGTTAACGGGCAGGCACGATTTTGTCATGTCGTCCGTAGGGCTTTTTAAGTGTAGGCAAGCGCCTCTTTCGAGCGAAGAGTTGCCTACCGTGCAAAATGCATCACCGCAAAAGGCCACCATTGCAAAATGCAACATCAGCCTTTCGAAAACTCGACCTATCTAATTGTTTTTAAAGGAAAAAAATACATATAGAGTCTGGCATGCGAGCTGCTTTAGCTGTTCTCACAGAACAAATGAGGCCAGCGTCATGAACCGTGTCCTTTTAATATCGAATGCGATCACGCTGACAATACTGCTGGGTGGTCATTTTTTTGCCGATCACATTGATACGCAGGTGGCCCAACGCATGCCGCACTACCTTCAACTGCAGGAATCTCCACAACTGGCAGTGATGAGCGATCAGCGTGGGTTTGTCGGTCAGGACGTAAGCCAGGAAAACGTCGTGTTGCCAGCACCTTCTGCCGAACGTCTGGTTTTTTAATCTACCCTCGAGGAGCACAGCATGTCCAAATCAGCCGCAGGATTTTTTATCCTCGCCTTACTGAGCGGCCTTTTCCATTTGATGATGGCCCAGGACATGTCCTTCACCCTGCCGCTGCTGGCCTGCGGGATTTTCACCACGCTGTTCGTGCTGGCATTGATAGTCGGGCGCAAGATCAAATTTGACCCGGTCTTGCGTTAATCCCCCCGCTATCGGATGGCTGAACCGACTGCCATCCATCCCGAATTTCCTCGCTCACTGCATGCCACCTAGTAAATCGGCCATTTGCCACTACTCTGTATAATTAAGAAACAGTGATCGCATTTGCCTGTTCACGCCTTCAAACGCCGTTTGTCGGTCAAAAAGTACGGTCGGCTATAGGCGCTTGTCCAAGTTTTCAAACCAGTCCGCATTTTTGACAAATGGTGCTGGCAGAACGCCTTTATCCAGTTCAATATTTGTCACAGAATTGACGCCAAGGATCCGGCTTGCTTGAGGCATGATGCACGCCTCCATCAATTCAGGTTGAACATTTGGCCAGAGCGCTTGTCTTATCAGACATCCTGCGGCCAATCCCGAAAACCGCTCCCCTGAACTAACCGGTTAAATATATGCGCCCATTGAAACAGGCAATTTATTCCAGCCGTACGGCTGACAAGTTCGTCGTACGTCTGCCAGACGGAATGCGTGAACGCATTGCCGAGGTGGCTCGCAATCATCATCGCAGCATGAACTCCGAAATCATCGCACGCCTTGAGCAGAGTCTTATTCAGGAAGGCGCCTTGGGAGAAGAGCTGAGCATGCGCCTGGACAGCCCAGAGCTCTCGCTGCACGAGCGCGAGTTGCTGCAACGCTTTCGCCAACTCTCACACCGTCAGCAGAACGCCCTTGTTTCGCTGATCGCGCATGATGCCGAAATGGCCGCCGACGCGTCCTGATTCAACCCGAAAGCCCAAGCCAGCCTGATCGCTGGCTTTTTTTTGCCTGAAATTCGCACACAAAAAACCCGCCGAGCGGCGGGTTTTGGTGAGCGGTAACTCAGAGCAGGAAGATCGTTGCCAACCCCAAAAAGATGAAAAAACCACCGCTGTCGGTCATCGCGGTAATCATCACACTGGCGCCCATCGCAGGATCTCGCCCAAGCCGCGCCAGCGTCATCGGGATCAAGACCCCCATCAAAGCCGCCAGCAACAGGTTGAGGATCATCGCCGCGGTCATCACCACACCCAGCGACCAACTGCCGTACAACAGGTAGGCGACGACCCCGATCACCCCACCCCAGATCACGCCGTTGATCAAGGCAACCGCCAACTCTTTGCGCATCAGCCGTGTCGTATTGCCAGTGCTGACCTGATCCAGCGCCATGGCCCGAACAATCATGGTGATGGTCTGGTTGCCCGAGTTGCCACCAATGCCCGCCACGATAGGCATCAATGCCGCGAGCGCCACGAGTTTTTCGATCGAGCCCTCGAACAACCCAATCACTCGGGACGCCACAAACGCGGTAATCAGGTTGATCGCCAGCCAGGCCCAGCGGTTACGCAAAGACTTCCAGACCGATGCGAAGATATCTTCCTCTTCGCGCAGACCCGCCATGTTGAGGACTTCGTTTTCACTCTCTTCACGGATAAGGTCGACCATTTCGTCAATGGTCAGACGGCCGATCAGCTTGCCGTTCTTGTCGACCACGGGAGCGGAAATCAAGTCATAACGCTCGAACGCCTGCGCAGCATCGTAAGCGTCTTCGTCCGGGTGGAAACTCACCGGATCGCTCGCCATCACTTCGGAAACCTGTTTGTCCGGGTCGTTGACCAGCAAACGCTTGATCGGCAACACACCCTTGAGGACGCCGTCGTAATCGACCACAAACAGCTTGTCGGTATGCCCCGGAAGCTCCTTGAGACGGCGAAGGTAACGCAGGACCACTTCAAGGCTGACATCCTCGCGAATCGTCACCATCTCGAAGTCCATCAGTGCGCCGACTTGCTCCTCGTCATAGGACAGCGCTGAGCGCACCCGCTCGCGTTGCTGCAGGTCCAGAGTCTCCATCAGTTCATGGACGACGTCTCGCGGCAGCTCGGAGGCCAGGTCAGCGAGTTCGTCGGCATCCATGTCCTTGGCTGCAGCCAGGAGCTCGTGATCGTCCATGTCGGCGATCAGGGTTTCACGAACCGAATCTGATACTTCAAGAAGGATGTCGCCGTCGCGATCAGCCTTGACCAGTTGCCAAAGCGTCAGACGGTCGTCCAGAGGCAAGGCTTCAAGGATGTAAGCGACGTCGGCGGAGTGCAAATCATCGAGCTTGCGTTGTAACTCGACGAGGTTTTGCCGATGAACCAGGTTCTCGATCCGATCGTGATGCGGACCTTCCTGGCGATGAGTCAGGTCTTCGACAACTCGCTGGCGCTGCAGCAATTCAACCACCTGAGCCAGGCGGTCCTGCAAGCTTTCCTGCGTTTTCTTTACTTCAACTTCAGACATAGGCGAACTCCACTCCCAGCAGCGGGGCGCGCCGGAAGGATCAATCAGTCAATTCATGATTGGAAAAACGGGGTGCTGAGTAACTACTGGGTAAGTCCATGGAAAAAATCCAAAAGCCCCGGCGGGGCTGACGGGCGCAATGATACACCGCCTGACGGTTTAAAACGTTAAAAAATCGCGGCTGAAACAAGCGCTTGCGAAACAAACTTGAGCACTGTCCTGACCCATGAAAGTGCGACGACTCATTCTGAAAAGAAAACACACCGCCCTCGAAATTTGTTCCGGCTACCCTTCTGACAGCACGTCCAGGAGGACGATCAATGCAATCGAATGCGCCGTACTTTTTACTGCTCGCCCTGCTCAACCTGCCGCCCCCGGTGCTCGCTGCCACCGTTAACCGCTGCGAGGCAGGCGATGGCCGGATCACCTTCACGACATTGAGTTGCGAGGCGGGAGAACGCGTTTCGATACACCACATTCGTACCTTTCAACCTGGAAGCATCATGACTCTCATGCCGGAATCCGAAATGCGCGACACACCAGGTATGAAATCCACGAGGAGAGAACCGGTCGTGGTCGGCCAGCAGGAGGACAAATGTGGAAACTTGCTCAATGCCAGGCAGCGCCGCGAGGCAATCATCAATCAGCGCGTGGTCGCCGGCATGAGCCGCCAGGATGTCGAAAGCGCACTCGGCAAGCCGGATAGGATCAGTATTCGAAATTCGGCCACGAGTTACCGCTACGACACACAGCGAGGCCGCAGCGCACACATTGAGTTTGACGAGAGGGGATGCACAAAGGGAAAAGCCAAATCCCAGACGGCAAAAAGCCCGCTTTAAAAGCGGGCTTTCTGTTGTATGGTGCACTCGACAGGATTCGAACCTGTGACCGCTCGGTTCGTAGCCGAGTACTCTATCCAGCTGAGCTACGAGTGCAGTTTGTGTTTTTAGACCAGATCACAACTGGTTGAAGCCAAGTTACTTACATTACTATAAATAACTCTTAAATGGTGCACTCGACAGGATTCGAACCTGTGACCGCTCGGTTCGTAGCCGAGTACTCTATCCAGCTGAGCTACGAGTGCATTTGTTGCCGCGCATTATAGGCCGTCTAATCTCTATGTCAAACACTTTTTCTAGTAATTTCAACAACTTACCGAAAAAGCCAGATTACAACGTACTACGCAAATAATGGCGGAGAACGGGGGATTCGAACCCCCGACACCCTTTTGAGGTGTACTCCCTTAGCAGGGGAGCGCCTTCGGCCACTCGGCCAGCTCTCCGCAACACGGGGCGTATATTAACCAGCTTCTTCCCCGTTTGCAAACATAAAAAACGATAAAAATTAATGGCTTGGTTCTTCGTCCTTCTCTTTCTTGATACGCAGGTAAATTTCTTCCCGGTGAACCGCCACCTCTTTAGGGGCGTTGACGCCGATGCGCACTTGATTTCCTTTGACGCCGAGCACGGTCACGGTGATTTCGCCATCACCGATAATCAGGCTTTCTGCGCACCGACGAGTCAGAATCAGCATACCTTTCTCCTCACGCAATTCATTTCAGGGACAACAGTCTGCAAAAAAAAGGCACTCGACCCACAACCGGAGCGGTCGCAGCCCTACATGCCTGAGTATTGACCAGCGCGAGCAAAAGAACAGGCTCGGGGTCACGCCATTCAAAAAACAAAGGGCGCGGTCAGACCGCGCCCTCTGGCAAACGCATTACTCGCCCTGTCGGGCCGGTGCGTCCAGTTCGAAAGCCGTGTGCAGAGCGCGCACAGCCAGTTCCAGGTACTTCTCTTCGATCACTACGGAAACCTTGATTTCCGAAGTCGAGATCATCTGGATATTGATGCTTTCCTTGGCCAGGGATTCGAACATGCGGCTGGCCACGCCTGCGTGAGAGCGCATGCCAACGCCGACGATCGACACCTTGGCGATCTTGGTGTCGCCAACCACTTCGCGGGCACCCAGCTCGGCAGCGGTCTTTTCCAGCACCGCTTGCGCGGCCTGGTAGTCGTTGCGGTGCACAGTGAAGGTGAAGTCGGTGGTGTTATCGTGCGCAACGTTCTGCACGATCATGTCGACTTCGATGTTCGCGGCACTGATCGGGCCGAGAATCTTGAAGGCAACGCCCGGGATGTCTGGCACGCCACGGATGGTCAGCTTGGCTTCATCGCGGTTGAAAGCGATACCGGAAATGATCGGCTGTTCCATGGTTTCCTCTTCATCAATAGTAATGAGGGTGCCCGGCCCCTCCTTGAAGCTGTGCAATACGCGCAGCGGAACGTTGTACTTGCCGGCGAACTCGACCGCGCGGATCTGCAACACCTTGGAACCGAGGCTGGCCATTTCCAGCATCTCTTCGAAGGTGATCTTGTCCAGACGCTGCGCCACGGAGACCACACGCGGGTCAGTGGTGTAGACACCGTCGACGTCGGTGTAGATCTGGCACTCGTCAGCCTTCAGGGCTGCCGCCAGCGCTACGCCGGTGGTGTCGGAACCACCACGACCGAGAGTGGTGATGTTGCCGTGCTCATCGACGCCCTGGAAACCGGCGACAACCACCACGCGACCGGCCTTCAGGTCACCACGAATCTTCTGGTCATCAATCTGCAAGATACGCGCTTTATTGTGCGCGCTGTCCGTCAGGATCCGCACCTGGTTGCCGGTGTAGGAAACCGCCGGCACACCACGCTTGATCAGCGCCATGGCCAACAGGGCAATCGTCACCTGCTCACCGGTGGAAACGATCACGTCCAGTTCACGGGGAACCGGTTGATCTTCGCCACTGATTTGCTTGGCCAGATCGATCAGACGGTTGGTTTCGCCGCTCATTGCAGACAGCACAACCACCAGGTCATCGCCGGCATCGCGGAATTTCTTAACCTTGTCGGCGACCTGCTCGATTCTCTCGACAGTACCGACCGAGGTGCCTCCAAATTTCTGTACGATCAAAGCCATTTCAAAGCCGCCTCTGCCCATGAAGGGCGCCCAAATAATCACTCAAAACAGCGTTCCGGCCCGCCACTAGACTGCAGACCGGAGGCATTGCCTTATAAACCCTGCTCTACAAACGGAACAGTCAGAGCCAGTGCCCCATCCAGTGCGCCAGCGTCGGTACCGCCGCCTTGCGCCATGTCTGGACGACCACCGCCCTTCCCGCCCACTGCCGCAGCGGCTTGCTTCATCAAATCACCGGCTTTGAGTTGGCCAGTCAGGTCTTTGGTTACGCCTGCAACCAGAACGACCTTTTCCTCATGGACACTGCCGAGCAGGATCACTGCGCGACCGAGTTTGTTTTTCAGTTGATCGACCAGCGCCAGCAGCGCCTTGCCATCCTGACCGTCCAGACGCACGGCCAGCACTTTCACGCCTTTGACGTCCTGTGCCTGCGCCGACAGATCGTCGCCCGCCGCGCTGGCTGCCTTGGCTTGCAACTGCTCGAGTTGCTTTTCCAGCAGACGGTTGCGCTCCAGCACAGCCGACAACTTGTCGATCAGGTTGTCGCGGCTGCCCTTGACCAGGCTGGCCGCTTCCTTGAGTTGTTCTTCGGCCGCGTTCAAGTACGCCAGCGCAGCTGCGCCGGTGACCGCTTCGATACGACGCACGCCCGAAGCCACACCACCTTCGCTGATGATTTTCAGCAGGCCGATGTCGCCGGTACGGTTGGCGTGGATGCCGCCACACAGCTCGACGGAGAAATCACCGCCCATGCTCAACACGCGCACGTTGTCGCCGTACTTCTCGCCGAACAGCGCCATGGCGCCTTTTTGCTTGGCGGTTTCGATATCGGTTTCTTCGGTTTCAACGGCGGAGTTCTTGCGAATCTCGGCGTTGACGATGTCTTCCAGCGCTTTGATCTGTTCAGGCTTGATCGCTTCGAAGTGGCTGAAGTCGAAGCGCAGGCGCTGACTGTCGACCAACGAACCTTTCTGCTGCACGTGATCGCCCAGTACTTTGCGCAATGCTGCGTGCAGCAAATGCGTGGCCGAGTGGTTCAGCGAAGTGGCGTGACGCACGTCAGAATCGACGTGGGTTTCCACTGGCGCGCCAACGATCAGGCTGCCCGAAGCCAGCACGCCGTGGTGCAGGAATGCGCCACCGGTCTTGGTGGTGTCGCGCACGTCGAAACGAGCATTGCCGGCCTGCAGGTAACCGCAGTCGCCCACCTGGCCACCGGACTCGGCGTAGAACGGCGTCTTGTTGAGAACGATTACGCCCTCGTCACCTTCACTCAGTACATCGACCGACTGGCCGTTTTTGTACAGGGCGACGATTTTTGCCGAACCACTGGTATCGGTATAGCCAGTGAACTCGGTGGCCACGTCAACCTTGACCAGGGTGTTGTAGTCCAGGCCGAACGAGCTGGCCGAACGCGCTCGCACGCGCTGGGCTTCCATCTCGCGCTCGAAACCGGCTTCGTCGATGGTCAGCTCGCGCTCACGGGCGATGTCGGCGGTCAGGTCCATCGGGAAACCGTAGGTGTCATACAGCTTGAACACCACGTCGCCCGGTACCACGGTGCCTTTGAGCTCCAGCAGATCCTGCTCGAGAATCTTCAGGCCGTGCTCCAGAGTCTTGGAAAACTGCTCTTCTTCAGCCTTGAGGACGCGCTCGATGTTGCTCTGCTGCGCTTTCAGTTCCGGGAAGGCTTCGCCCATCTCGGCGACCAGCGCCGCGACGATCTTGTAGAAGAAGCTGCCGGTGGCACCCAGCTTGTTACCGTGACGGCAAGCGCGACGGATGATCCGGCGCAGCACGTAACCACGACCTTCGTTGGACGGCAGCACGCCGTCGGCGATCAGGAAGCCGCACGAACGGATGTGGTCGGAAACCACTTTCAGCGAAGACTGATCGCCATTTTCACAGCCGATCGCTTCGGCCGACGCGCTCAGCAGGTTCTTGAACAGGTCGATTTCGTAGTTGGAATTGACGTGCTGCATCACCGCGCTGATTCGCTCCAGGCCCATGCCGGTGTCGACCGACGGCGCTGGCAACGGATGCAACACGCCATCGGCGGTGCGATTGAACTGCATGAAAACGTTGTTCCAGATCTCGATATAGCGGTCGCCGTCTTCTTCCGGCGAGCCCGGCGGGCCACCCCAGATGTGGTCGCCGTGATCGTAGAAAATCTCGGTGCATGGGCCGCACGGGCCGGTATCGCCCATGGTCCAGAAGTTGTCGGACGCGTAAGGCGCGCCTTTGTTGTCGCCGATGCGGATCATGCGCTCGACCGGGACGCCGATGTCCTGGGTCCAGATGTCATAGGCTTCGTCGTCGGAGGCGTAGACGGTCACCCAGAGCTTTTCCTTTGGCAGCTCCAGCACGCCGGTCAGGAAGGTCCAGGCGTAGGTGATGGCATCACGCTTGAAGTAATCGCCGAAGCTGAAGTTACCCAGCATCTCGAAAAAGGTGTGGTGACGAGCGGTATAACCGACGTTTTCCAGGTCGCTGTTCTTGCCGCCGGCGCGTACGCACTTCTGGCTGCTGGTGGCGCGGGTGTACGCGCGCTTTTCCTGGCCCAGGAAGCAGTCCTTGAACTGGTTCATCCCCGCGTTAGTGAACAGCAGGGTTGGGTCGTTGCCCGGAATCAAAGAGCTGGAGGCGACACGGGTGTGGCCTTGCTCTTCGAAGAAGCGAAGGAAGGCTTCACGGATTTCTGCGCTTTTCATTAGGTTCTTCCACGGAGGCTGCGGCCAAAGGCCTGTTCGAAACGTCATCAGACGAAACGACGGCAAAGGGCCGCATTATATCGGCCCTGCGCGCGCGGTACAGCGTGTTTATACGATAGAAACGGTCAATTGGACCGCTAACCCTATCACTTGCAGGAAAAGTCGACGAATGTCGCGACGACCTGCTCGATTTGCTCACGGCTGACGTCCATGTGGGTGACCATGCGCAGACGAGCGGCAGCACTGAGCTTGATGCCGCGCTCGCCGGCAAATGCCTTGATCGCCTCGGCCTTGGTGCCCATCGCCACGTAAACCATGTTCGTCTGCACCGGCTCGACCTCGAAACCCCCCGTGCGCAGGCCTTCTGCCAGCAATTGTGCATTGGCATGATCGTCGGCCAGGCGCTGGACGTTATTATCCAGCGCGTACAGGCCGGCTGCCGCCAGAATCCCGGCCTGACGCATGCCACCACCGACCATTTTGCGCAAACGGCGCGCCTTGCCGATCAACGCCTCGGAGCCGCAGAGCACCGAGCCGATCGGCGCGCCCAGGCCTTTGGACAGGCACACCGAGACGGAATCGAAATACCGGGTAATTTCTCGGGCATCGACGCCCAGTCCGACTGCTGCGTTATACAGCCGCGCGCCGTCCAGATGCAGTTGCAGGCCATGTTCGCGGGTAAACCTGCGGGCCTGGGCCAGGTACTCCAGCGGCAGAATCTTGCCCTGCATCGTGTTTTCCAGCGCCAGTAAACGAGTGCGGGCGAAATGGAAGTCATCCGGTTTGATCGCGGCCGCGACTTGCGTCAGGTCCAGCGAACCGTCGGCCTGCACGTCCAGTGGTTGCGGCTGGATCGAACCGAGCACCGCTGCGCCACCACCTTCGTATTTATAGGTGTGAGCCTGCTGACCGACGATGTACTCGTCACCGCGCTCGCAATGAGCCATCAGCCCCAGCAGATTGCTCATGGTGCCGGTCGGCACGAACAACGCGGCGGCAAAGCCCAGGCGCCGGGCCAGTTCGGCCTCCAGATGATTGACCGTCGGATCCTCCCCATACACATCGTCACCTGTGGCGGCTTTGGCCATCGCGTCGAGCATGCCGGCGCAAGGTTGGGTAACGGTGTCGCTGCGAAGATCGATAACGCTCATGAATCTGGCCTCGGTAAGCAGGGGAAATCCCTTTCAGGAGGAATTACTGCGGGCATCCCCATGAATATTCAACCCTTGGATAAGGATAATGCCCGCTAATACATCGCAATACTCGATAACAATCATCCAAAAGCACCGATGCGAATAAAGGAAATATGTGTTAAAAACGCTGCGCCGCCACACTTTTCGGCGGCAAAAACGTTCTCAGGGCGGGGCGCAACTCCCCACCGGCGGTAATTGCGCGCAACGCGCATAGCCCGCGAGCGCTTGGCGGCAGCATGGCTTCGGCGGTGACTGGCGACAAGGTCAGCAGACCCGGTGTGATCCCGGGGCCGACGGTCATAGTCCGGATGAAGAGAGAACGGGATTGGCACCATAGGGCCGTCCGCAGGCATTCATGCATGCGCGTACCCTCAAATCCCCTTCGATTCATAAAGCCCTGTTTTTCACACAAACAGGAGTCAGAACATGCAACCCACCGCAATCGACAGCAAAAGCAAACACCATCAGGGCGAGCGCGTAGCGTTCATCCAGGCCTGCTGGCACAAGGATATTGTTGACCAGAGCCGCAAAGGCTTCGTCGCCGAAATGATTGCCCAGGGTTATCAGGAATCCGACATCGACTTCTTCGAAGTCGGCGGTGCATTTGAAATGCCATTGCACGCCAAGCTACTGGCCAGGACCGGTCGTTATGCCGGCATCGTCGCCGCAGCCCTGGTGGTGGACGGCGGCATCTACCGTCACGAGTTTGTCGCCCAGTCGGTGGTCAGCGGCCTGATGCAAGTGCAACTGGAAACCGAAGTGCCTGTGTTCTCGGTGTCCCTGACCCCGCACCACTTCCATGCAGGCGAAGAACTGCATCACAAGTTCTTCTTCGATCACTTCGTGCACAAAGGCCAGGAAGCGGCGAAGACCTGTGCGGATACGCTGCGCAAGATTCGCAGCCTGCGCCGCATCGAGCCGCGTGCACTAGCGGTCTAAACACAACCCTGTAGGAGCGAGCATGCTCGCGATGGGCCCAAGAGCGCCACGGGGTGTCAGACTCCCAGCGTTATCGTTGACGACCATCGCGAGCATGCTCGCTCCTACAGAGTGAATCGTGTTGTTTCAGGCCAGGTTTTCGTCGGTGGTCGGCACGACCAGGATGCCGGCGCGCAGGCCGTTCTTCACCTTGGGGTTCGGAAAGATGATCCGGGCGCCCTCCTCCTCGATGATCCAGCGGGTATTGGCGATGTCTTCCGCCAACAGATAACCCACTTCCAGCTCCGAAAAATTCTCGATGTCCACTGGCAGGTTCAGGCGGAAGCTGTCGCTGTGCTTGATGATTTCCCGTGCCACGCTGTAGAGCTGCAAACCGTCCAGCGCCGTGTCGGTCAATTCCGGCTCGGTACCTTCAATGATCTGCTTGAGGCGTTTTTCCAGCAGAGACACATTGACCCCGTCGTTCTGCCCGAACGGCCGCGCCTTGCCCAGCTCGAGGGTGAATGCCTCGGCCCCGAGCTTGTCGTAGGTGTAGGAACTGAACACGATGGACGGTTTGTTTTGCAGCAGCACCGCTTCCATGCCGGCAGCACGCAGGCGAGCCAGCTCCTGGCGCGAGTGTTGGCGGTCTTCCTTCCATGGATACAAGGCGAACTGCTCGATTTTTGAGCCACGGATGGCGGTGTGCAGGTCGTAATGCAAGCGCTGGCGATCCGGCAGGCTGAAGAAACTCGCCGCCAACCGCTCCAGCTCACAAGCACGCAGGGCTTCGCAACCGCTGCTTTGTTCGTGACGGCCGTTGAACAGCCGATTGACGTCCTGCTCGACGAAACGCTCGCCCTTGCGAATCGCTTCCGGGTTGCCAAACAGGAACAGAATACGGGCGCGCGGCTTCAGGTCGCCGCGGGCTATGTCATGCAACAGGCGATCAAGCAACTCGATCGGCGCTGTTTCGTTGCCATGGATACCCGCCGACAGCAGCAGGTCCAGGCCATTGTCGCGAGCTTCAGGTGGCCGGACTTCCAGCGCACCTTCGCTCAACCAGCGCATACGCACGCCTTCGACAGTCAGTTGAGTCTTCTCCGCCGGTTCGCGGCCGGCGAGGGTCAGTTCAAGCAGTTTGCCGAGGGCGAGCATAGAGCGGCTTCCTTAGTGGTCGTGATTGCAATCCGGGCCGTGAACGTGATCCTCGTCGTCGCCGAGTTCAGCCGGTTCCATCTCCAGCTGCAGACTTACCAGATTAGTCGCCAATGGGCGCAACAGCAGGTTTGCGTATTCGGCGTCGCCTTCTTCGACGTCCACGCCGATCAACAGTTGGCCGCGGCCGTCCTGCTGGATCCACAGCTCTTTGCCTTGCCACAGGACCGCGACGCGGGTGCAGGAAGTCTCCAGTTGCGTACCGTCGGTGTCTTCAAGGATCAGCTGCAGGGAATTGCTCATGTTTTACGCTCTCGTTTGAGATGAAGCGGTGCGCTGTCGTATCGGACAACGCACCGTCGATCAATTGATCTGGAATGGATAAACCGCGCCCAGTTTAAGGATTTGCGTCAGTTCATCCAGTGCCGTCCGGCACTCAAGCAGCAACTGCGGGTCCGCCAGATCGTTTTCGGTCATGCGGTCGCGGTAGTGCTTGTCGACCCATTCGGTCAGCGAGCCGTACAACGGTGCGGTCATGATAACCCCTTGATTGACCGCCGCCAGTTCGGTTTCGTTGAGTGCGACGCGCAGTCGCAAGCAAGCCGGGCCACCACCGTTCTGCATGCTCTGCTTGAGATCGAAGACTTTCACTTCGCGGATAAGGCCGCCGGAGCTGGTCAAACCCTGCAAGTATTGCCAGACACGCTCGTTGCCACGGCATTCTTCCGGCACGATCAACAGCATGGAGCCGTCAGAACGCGACAGAAGCTGGCTATTGAACAGGTAGGACCGAACCGCGTCTTCTACGGTTACCGCGGAACGCGGTACGCAAACCGACTGAAATTTCCCACCGACCTTGGCAAGTTTACTCTGCAATTCTGCGAGCATCTTCTCGGTCTCGAGAAACGCGTCCTCGTGATAGAACAGCACTTCACCGTTGCCCACGGCGATCACGTCGTTGTGGAACACGCCCTGATCGATCACCGACGGGTTCTGCTGGGCATAGACCACGCCGTCATCGCTCAAACCATGCAGACGGGCAACGGCCTGGGACGCTTCGAGGGTCTGGCGCGCCGGGTACTTCTGCGGTGCCGGGTAGCGGGTGTCGAACGCGCTGCGACCGAACACGAAGAACTCGACGCCGGCTTCGCCGTACTCACGGCAGAAACGCGTGTGGTTGGCCGCGCCTTCATCACCGAACTGCGCCACGGCCGGCAACGCGGCGTGGTGCGCGAAGTGTTGTTGATCAGCGAACATCGCGCCCAGCACACGACTGGTGGTCGGATGCTCGATGCTGCGGTGATATTTGCAGTTGAGGTTGGCGGCGGTGAAATGCACGCGGCCGTCCGCGGTGTCGGCGCTGGGGCTGACAGTGGCGGCGTTGGCCACCCACATGCTCGACGCCGAGCAACTGGCGACCAGTAGCGGCATCGCTTCCTTGGCGGCGCGCTCGATGACTTGAGCGTCGGTGCCGCCAAAGCCCAGGCGACGCAGGGCTGCCACGTCCGGACGTTCTTGCGGTGCCAGCACGCCTTGCTGGAAGCCCATTTCCATCAGCGCTTTCATCTTCGCCAGGCCTTGCAGCGCGGCTTCCTTCGGGTTGGAAGACTGCTGGCTGTTGCTCTGGGAGGCGACGTTGCCGTAGGACAGACCGCCGTAGTTATGGGTCGGCCCCACTAGACCGTCAAAATTGACTTCATAGGATTTCATCAGCGAGGCTCCACGAATCTGTTTTTTATAGGCATCAGTAACAAAGGATTGGCGGCCGCTTCGCGGCCGATCGCTGGCAAGCCAGCTCCTACAGGTTCAGCGGTGTTCACAAATCTTGTGTTCGACGCAGGACCTGTGGGAGCTGGCTTGCCAGCGATGGGCATCACACCATCTTCACGCCTGGCGTCAGGGTGGCAGGCATCACCAGGCTCGGCGTTTCCAGCGAGGCCACCGGGTACGCGCAATAATCCGCCGCGTAGTAAGCGCTGGCGCGATGGTTGCCCGAGGCGCCAACGCCGCCGAATGGCGCGCTGCTCGCGGCACCCGTCAGTTGCTTGTTCCAGTTGACGATCCCGGCACGGCTCTGCAGCCAGAACTGCTGATAACGCGCTTCGGAATCCGACAGCAAACCGGCAGCGAGACCGTAAGCGGTGTCATTGGCTTCAGTGATCGCCGCCTCAAAATCAGCGTAGCGGATCACTTGCAGCAACGGGCCGAACAGCTCTTCGTCAGGACGATCGGCTACTGCGCTCACGTCCAGAATGCCCGGTGTCAGCAACGCCGATTGAGCGTGCGGCTGAGTCATTTCCAACAACGCCACAGCGCCATTGGCCAACAGATGTTCTTGCGCATCCATCAACGCTTTCGCCGCGCCAAGGGACACCACCGAGCCCATGAACGGCGCCGGCTGCTGATCGAAAGCACCGACCGAGAGAGTCGAGCTGACCGCGACCAGACGCGCCAGCAACGAGTCGCCCCACGCGCCTTGCGGCACCAGCAAACGGCGGGCACAGGTGCAACGCTGACCGGCAGAAATGAACGCGGATTGAATGATGGTGTACACCGCGGCATCGAGGTCGGCGACCTGATCGACCACCAGCGGGTTGTTGCCGCCCATTTCCAGCGCGAGGATCTTGTCCGGACGACCGGCGAATTGCTGATGCAGGTGATTGCCGGTGCGGCTGGAACCGGTGAAGAACAGCCCGTCGATGCCGGGGTTCGCCGCCAGGGCGATACCGGTTTCGCGAGCGCCTTGCAGCAGGTTCAACACGCCTGCCGGCAGCCCCGCCTCAATCCAGCACTTGACCGTCAGCTCGGCGACTTTCGGTGTCAGTTCGCTTGGCTTGAACAGCACGCTGTTACCGGCCAGCAGCGCCGGCACGATGTGACCGTTAGGCAAGTGGCCCGGGAAGTTATAAGGCCCGAACACCGCCACCACACCATGAGGTTTGTGACGCAGTACGGCAGTGGCGTCGCCCAGCGGGCCGCTCTTCTCGCCGGTGCGTTCACGATAGCTCTGCACCGAGATCGCGATCTTGTTGACCATGCTGGTGACTTCGGTTGCGGCTTCCCACAGGGGTTTGCCGGTTTCTTCGCCGATGGTGTGCGCCAGTTCGTCAGCGTGGCTCTTCAGCGCAGCGGCAAAGGCCTCCAGCACCGAAATGCGTTCTTCCAGGGTCCGACGAGCCCAGTCCGGGAACGCCTGACGTGCAGCTTGCACCGCTGATTCAACCTGATCAGGGGTGGCGCCGGTGCCGGACCACAGCACTTGCTGGGTCACCGGGTTCAGCGATTCGAAGGCATCGCCCCCGCCTGCCAGCCATTCACCTGCAATGTATAGCGACTTCATTATTTCGACTCCCGGGCAGCGGACAACGCCACGGCGCGCACTTGGTCGCCGGCGTTCAGTTGAAGACGTTTGGCGGTCTGCGGGTCGACCACCAGCGTACCCGCGGCCAGACGTGCCGGTGCAGCAGTGATGCGGCAGTCATCGCGTTTACGGTTATGGATAATGAACGGCGTTGCGTCGTCGCCCGGCGTGCCAACGGCCAGCACCAGTGCCTGACTGTCGCGCACCGCGCGGATCTTGCCGGTTTCGCACTCGATGGCCGGGCCGGCGTCGAAGATGTCGACGTAGCCCTGATAGCTGAAGCCTTCGCTTTTGAGCATGGCCAGCGCCGGTTCGGTGTCCGGGTGTACCTGACCGATCACGTTGCGCGCATCCGGCGACAGGAAGCAGGTGTACAGCGGGAATTTCGGCATCAGTTCGGCGATGAACGCCTTGTTGCCCACGCCGGTCAGGTAATCGGCCTGGCTGAATTCCATTTTGAAAAAGTGTCGACCCAGGCTCTCCCAGAACGGCGAGCGCCCGGCTTCATCAGAGACACCGCGCATCTCGGCAATGATCTTGTTGCCGAACAATTGCGGGAATTCGGCGATGAACAGCATGCGCGCCTTGGACAACATGCGACCGTTGAGACCACTGCGGTAATCGGCGTGCAAGAACAGCGAGCACAACTCGGAGTTGCCGGTCAGGTCGTTGGCCAGGAACAGCGTCGGGATTTCGCGATAGATGTTCAGCTCTTGGGAAGCACTGACCGTCAGACCGACCCGGAAGTTGTACCAAGGCTCACGCAGGCCAACGGCACCGGCGATGGCGGAAATACCGACCACTCGAGCGTCGTCATCTTCGAGCACGAACAGATAATCCGCATCTCCCCGCCCGGCTTCGCCGCGGAAGGTCTTCTCGGCCCAGCCGACCCGATGGGCCAGACGTTCTTCGTTGGCCGGCAAGGTGGTCAGGCCAGTGCCGGTGCTACGGGCCAGGTCGATCAGAGCGGGTAAATCGCTGCTGCGTACGGGACGAACGATCATGCTATCTCCTCAGACGGGTCGCTTGCGCCCCCCGTGAAACTTCGCTGCTTTCTAGGCATCAATTGCGACGTTAAACCGCTACCAGGCGCACGCTCGCACCCTCGCCGACGCCCAGGGCTTCGGCCGCTTCCAGATCCAGGATCACGGGTTTGCCCGGCGCGTAGTCGAGCTCGAGCATGACCGCGCGGTAATCCTGCAACTGGGCATTGGCCACCAGGTACTGTCGGCCGACACCTTTGGCCGGCTCGCCGATCTTTACCGGCACCACGCGGCTCTGGGCAATCGAACGAATCCCCGAAACGCGGGCATGCAGCGTTGGGCCGCCGTCGAAGATGTCGATGTAGTGATCGGTCTCGAAGCCTTCGCGCATCAGGATGTCGAAGGTGATCTGTGCTCGTGGATGTACCTGGCCCATGGCTTCTTGCGCGGAGTCCGGCAGCAACGGCACGTAGATCGGGTAATGCGGCATCAGTTCGGCGAGGAACGTGCGGCTTTTGAGCCCGCACAGACGCTCGGCTTCGGCATAGTTGAGGTCGAAGAAGTTGCGGCCGATGGCATCCCAGAATGGCGAGTCACCGTTTTCATCGCTGTAGCCGACGATCTCGGTCACCACCGAATCGGCAAAGCGCTCTGGATGGCTGGCGACGAACAGCAAGCGGCCACGGGAATTGAGTTCAGCCCAAGGCGAACCCACCAGCTCACGCTGCACGTAGAAACTGGTCAACAAGCTGTTGCCGGTCAGGTCGTGGCACTGCGAGAGCACGTGGATCTTGTTGTGAATCTTCAGCTCGCGGGAGGCGTGCACGAAGGTTTCGTTGCGGAAACTGTAGAACGGCTCGGAATAACCGGCCGAGGCCACGATGGCCGAACAGCCCACCAGTTTGCCGGTGGTCGAGTCTTCAAGAACGAAGAAATAGCTCTCTTCACCGTTGAAGCTCACTTCGGCGGCAAACGAAGCTTCGCTCGCGGCGATCTTGTCGCTCAGGCGTTCAACGTCATCCGGCAAGGAAGTGACACCAATCGGGCTGTCCGCAGCCAGACGCTGTACCTCGCCCAGATCAGCCATTTGCGCGGGGCGCATCACCAGCATGGTGTCACTCCTTATCGTAAAACTCTTATAGGAAAAAACACCGGGTTCAACTTGAAACACCCTTTGCAGGAGCCGGCTTGGTGGCGATGGCGGCAGGTTGATCGTCGCAAGGCTTAAGGGCCTCATCGCCAGCAAGCCGGCTCCTACAGGGGGGGCGTCAGGACTGGTCCGGCATAAAAAATTCGGTTCGACGCCTGATAGCTCAGGCGTCGAAGGGTCTATCAGGCTTGTGTCAGTTTTGCAGCGGCACGTTCGAAGCGGTCCAGACCGGCATCGATATCGGCGTCTTCCACCACCAGGCTCGGGGCGAAACGCACCACGTCCGGGCCGGCTTGCAGGACCATCAGGCCTTCTTGCTCAGCGGCGTTGAAGATGTCCTTGGCCTTGCCTTTCCAGGCATCGCTCAGCACGCAACCGATCAGCAGGCCCATGCCACGGACCTTGGTGAACAGGCCGTACTTCTCGCCGATCTGCTCAAGGCGCGCCTTGAACTTGTCATGCTTGGCGTTGACGCCAGCCAGCACTTGCGGGGTGTTGATTACGTCGATCACGGCTTCGGCGACAGCGCACGCCAGCGGGTTGCCGCCGTAAGTGGTGCCGTGGGTGCCGACGACCAGGTGCTTGGCCAGGTCTTCGGTGGTCAGCATCGCCGCGATCGGGAAACCGCCGCCCAGGCTCTTGGCGCTGGTGAGGATGTCCGGGATCACGCCGTAGTGCTGGTAGGCAAACAGATGACCGGTACGGCCCATGCCGGTTTGCACTTCGTCGAAGATCAGCAGCGCGTTGTTCGCGGTGCAGAGCTCGCGAGCGCCTTGCAGGTATTCGAGTTCAGCAGGGATCACACCGCTTTCGCCCTGGATCGGCTCCAGCACCACGGCGCACGTCTTGTCGGAAATGGCGGCTTTGAGCGCAGCCAGATCGTTGTAGGGCACGTGGGTGATGCCGGTGATTTTCGGACCGAAGCCATCGGAGTACTTCGACTGGCCACCGACGTTCACGGTGAACAGAGTACGGCCGTGGAAGCTGTTGAGCGCGGCGATGATCTCGTACTTCTCGCTGCCGAAACGGTCGAACGCAACACGACGGGCCAGCTTGAAAGCGGCCTCGTTGGCTTCGGCACCGGAGTTGCAGAAGAAGGCGCGGTCGGCAAACGTGGCGTCGATCAGCTTATGGGCCAGGCGCAGGGCCGGCTCATTGGTGAACACGTTGGACACGTGCCACAGCTTGTTCGCCTGTTCGGTCAAGGCACCGACCAGCGCGGGGTGCGCGTGGCCCAATACGTTGACGGCAATCCCGCCGGCGAAGTCGATCAGCTCGCGGCCGGACTGGTCCCAAACGCGGGAACCGGCACCACGCACAGGAATGAATGCGGCAGGCGCATAGTTGGGAACCATTACCTGATCGAAATCGGCGCGTTGTACCGCAGCGTGCTCAACGGACATCGGAGTCTCCTGAAGAGAAAACACTCGCCTGAAACTGGCGAGCTTGGTGAGGATTGTAAGGACAGTTTTCAGCCCGGCCTTGCCGCCAAGCGACAACTTCTTATAGCGCAAACCCCGGATTTTCCCGGGTTTACGGCAATGCGACATATAGGGTCGCAAAGGCGCAGTTTAAACTGTCGCGAGCGCTTATAGGCAGTTCCGCGGGAAACCGGCGCCCTTGTAGGAGCTGGCTTGCCAGCGAAGGTGGCCCAGAGCCATACACGGCCCTTGAGGACGCCTTCGCCGGCAAGCCGTCTCCTACAGGGCACATGATCGACGGGCGCTGGAGCTAGCCGCGCTCGGAAGGCACCGACGACAATTCAAACGGGCTGCTGCTGCGCCGCTGGTTGCGATCTTCCCGCGGCGTGGCGCCGAAGAAATTGCGGTAGGCACTGGAGAAATGCGGCCCCGAGGAGAAGCCACACGACAGGCCGATCTGGATGATCGACTTGCTGGTTTGCATCAACATTTGCCGGGCCTTGTTCAGGCGCAGCTCCAGGTAATACTGGCTCGGCACGCGGTTGAGGTACTGCTTGAAGATGCGCTCCAGCTGCCGACGGGACACGCACACGTGCTGGGCGATTTCGTCAGTGGTCAGTGGCTCTTCGATATTGGCTTCCATCAGCAACACCGCCTGGGTGAGTTTCGGATGGCTGGAGCCGAGGCGGTTTTGCAGTGGAATGCGCTGGCGTTCGCCGCCCTCGCGGATGCGCTCGACCACCAGTTCTTCCGACACGGCACCGGCCAGTTCAGCGCCGTGATCTCGGGCCAGCACCGCCAGCAACAGGTCGAGTACCGACATGCCGCCGCACGCGGTCAGGCGATCGCGGTCCCAGTCGAACAGATGGCTGGTGGCGATGACTTTCGGGAAGCGCTCGGCGAAATCGTCCTGCCAGCGCCAGTGCACGGCAGCACGATAGCCATCGAGCAAACCCAGTTGCGCCAGCGGATAGACACCGGCCGACAGGCCGCCAATCACGCAACCGGCGCGCACCAGTTGCTTGAGCGCGCTGCTGAGCGCAGGCGCCATTGTGGTCGGCGGCTCGTCAGCGAGCAGGAACAGTTTCTGAAAGTTTTCGAGCTTGCCGGTCCACGCTTCACCGGGCAATTGCCAGGCGCCTTCGGTCGGCGGTTCGGCCTGCAGGAACGTCAGTTCGTAGACCACGTCCGGATGCACACGCTGGGCAACACGCAAGGCCTCCTCAGCCAGCGCAAGCGTCAGTGCTTTGGTGCTGGGCCAAATCAGGAAACCAATTCGATGGGCAGTCATTGTGGGCAATCCGAAGCGAAAAACAGTGATGAAGGCATGGGCCAATGCTAGCCCGTAAATGAACGCAAATCTCAAAACCAGCAACGATCAAACCTGTAGGAGCCGGCTTGCTGGCGATAGCGATGGGCCAGGCTGCATATCTGGCACAGACATACCGCCATCGCCGGCAAGCCGGCTCCTACAGGGGATTGGGGTCGGCCTCTAAATCGCGAAGCATGCACTATCGCGGTGCGCAACGGCAGTCTTGATTACTTCAAGCTGCCGGACAGGAATTGCTGCAACCGCTCGGACTGCGGATTGACCAGCACTTCACGCGGGTTGCCACTTTCTTCGACGATACCTTTGTGCAGGAACACCAACTGGTTCGACACTTCACGGGCGAAGCCCATTTCGTGGGTCACCACGACCATGGTCCGGCCTTCCTGAGCCAGGGCCTGCATGACTTTCAGCACGTCGCCGACCAGCTCCGGGTCGAGGGCCGAGGTCGGCTCATCGAACAGCATCACTTCAGGCTCCATCGCCAGCGCACGGGCAATCGCCACACGCTGTTGTTCGCCACCGGACATATGGCCCGGGTAAGCGTCTTTGCGATGGGCCACGCCGACCTTGTTCAGGTAGTGCTCGGCTTTCTCACGCGCTTCAGCTTTCGATATACCGAGCACGTGAACCGGCGCTTCCATGATGTTTTCCAGCGCGGTCATGTGCGACCACAGGTTGAAATGCTGGAACACCATCGACAGGCGCGAACGCATGCGTTGCAACTGTTTCGGGTCGGCAGCCTTCAGCGCGCCGTCCTTGTTCGCCACCAGCTTCAACTCTTCGTTGTTGAGCAGGATCTTGCCCGCGTGCGGCTGCTCCAGCAGGTTGATGCAGCGCAGGAAAGTACTTTTGCCAGAGCCACTGGAGCCGATGATGCTGATCACATCGCCAGCCGCCGCTTTCAGGGACACGCCCTTGAGCACTTCGTGACTGCCGTAGCGTTTATGCAGGTCTTGGACTTCAAGCTTGTACATGCGGTCGGTTCTCACAAAAACAGTCAGTCAGTCGTTGAGCAAGCGCCCGTGACGCAGCGCTTCGCGCCCCGCCACCTTGGCCAGCCAGAAACCGGGTTGGGCATAACGCAGCCGTTCAATGGCAAACAGCACCCCGGACGTACCAGCACACACCGTGCTGACCCGATCCGCCAACGGATCGATCACTTCAAAAATCTCATCGCCCGCCTCAACCCATTCGCCGGGTTTACGCAGGAAACTCACCACACCGGGGTGCGGCGCGAACAGCAATTCGGTGCCCTCGAACGGCAGGCCTTCGCAAGGGTCTTGCGCAGGTTTCGGCCATTGGCCGCTGATCAAGCCTTGCTCGGCGAGGAACGCCAGAATGCCCTCGGCGTAGGCTTGGGCCTCGGCGCGACCGGTATCGGCCTGACCACCTAATTCAATGGTAGTCGCCAGGCACGCCAGTGGAATCTGCGCATCGGGGAACAGACGCGACAGACGCAACCACGGCAGCGAACAGGCTTCGTCAAACGAACTGCCGCCAGAATCTTCCGCCAGCAAACCGACCCGCACGTTCAGGTGCGCGGCCAGCGAGCGCCACTGCGGCCAATGCTGCGGCAAGGCGTACATGTGCAGCGCCGCCTCGGCATCGCAATGCAGATCCAGCACGACATCAGCGGTGCAGGCGTGACTGAGCAGGACGCGCTGCATGCCCTGCAACTGGCTGCTCGCCGGTGGCAACGCGGCCAGATGATCGCTCATGGTCTGGCGGATCAACTGGATATTGGCGTGCGGGTCATCGCCCAGATGCCCATCGAGTTGTGCGGCCACTGGCGCGCTCAACTCAACGAAATCACGGTTGAAGTTCTTGCCGCTGCCCGCCTCGAAACGCCCTTGATGATTACCCTGAAGCAATTGACCAAGGCCCAGTGGGTTTGCCACCGGCACCAGTTCGATCACACCGTTGAGCAAGCCTTGGGCTTCAAGTTCGGCCAGACGCTTTTTCAGCTCGAACGCCGTGCGCATGCCCGGCAGTTCATCGGCGTGGAGGCTCGCCTGGATATAAGCCTTGCGCTCGCCATTACCGAAACGGAACACCGAAATCTGGCGCTCGCTGCCAAGGTGGCTCCACGGCAAAGCATGATCGATGCGTTCCATATCAGTGCTTCCGCGGGGCCAGGTAGCCCAGCCAGCGACGCTCGGCCAGCTTGAACAGCTTCACCAGAGTGAAGGTCAGGCACAGGTAGAAAACGCCGGCGGTGATGTACGCCTCGAACGGCAGGTAGTACTGCGCGTTGACCGTGCGCGCCGCACCGGTGATGTCGATCAGGGTCACGATGGACGCCAGACTGGTGGTCTGCAACATCATGATCACTTCGTTGCTGTACTGCGGTAGCGCCCGGCGCAGGGCCGACGGCAGCAGGATGCGCTTGTACATCTTGAAGCGCGACATGCCCATGGCCTTGGCCGCTTCGATCTCGCCGTTCGGCGTGGCCCGCAGGCTGCCGGCGATGATTTCGGCGGTGTAGGCACTGGTGTTGATCGCGAAGGCCAGGCACGCACAGAACGTGGCGCTGGACAGCCACGGCCAGAGGAAGCTCTCACGTACCGCTTCGAATTGCGCCAGACCGTAGTAGATCAGGAACAGCTGCACCAGCATCGGCGTGCCGCGAATCACGTAGGTGTAGAGCCAGGCCGATATGTTGACGACGGCGTTTTTCGAGACGCGCATCAAGCCCAAAGGCAACGCGCACAGCAGGCCGAAAAACAGCGACAGTGCGAGCAACTTGAGGGTAGTCACCAGGCCGCCGAGGTACAGCGGCAAAGCCTCCCAAATGACGTTGTAGTCGAAGATCATAGATCAGCCGCCCTTACGCCTACCGAGTAGCGCTTCTCAAGGTGACGCAACGCCAGCAACGAGACACTGGTGATCACCAGGTACATCGCCGCCACTGCGAGGAAGAAGGTGAAAGGTTCGCGGGTGGCGTCTGCCGCCTGCTTGGCCTTGAACATCATGTCTTGCAGGCCTACTACCGAAATCAGCGCGGTAGCCTTGGTCAGTACCAGCCAGTTATTGGTGAAGCCCGGAATCGCCAGGCGAATCATCTGCGGCACCAACACCCGGAAGAACACCTGAAAACTGCTCATGCCGTACGCCATGCCGGCTTCGGCCTGCCCCTTGGGGATCGCCATGAACGCGCCACGGAAGGTTTCCGACAGGTACGCACCGAAGATGAAACCCAGGGTGCCGATGCCGGCGGCCAACGGGTTCAGGTCGATGTACTCGTCAAAACCCAGCAGTGGTGCGACGCGGTTCAACAGGTCCTGACCACCGTAGAAAATCAGCAGGATCAACACCAGGTCGGGAATACCGCGGATCACCGTGGAGTAGAGGTCGCCCAGCCACGCCAGCCAACGCACTGGCGACAGACGCAGAGCCACGCCGATCAGGCCCAGAACAATGGCCAGGACCATGGACGACAAGGCGAGCTGAAGCGTCAGCCAAGCGCCATCGAGGATGACAGCCCCGTAGCCTTTCAACATGATTCAGGTCCTCGAAAGTTCGGATGAAAAAATGGCGCAAACCTCAGAAATCCTGCTGCTTGCGCCATTTCGGACGTGCCGTGTTACTTGCCGTAGATATCGAAGGCGAAGTACTTGTCCTGGATTTGCTTGTACTTGCCGTTCTCGCGAATGGCCACGATCGCGGTGTTGATCTTGTCCTTCAGCGCGTCACCCTTGCGAACCGCGATACCTACGCCGTCGCCGAAGTATTTGACGTCGGTGAATGCCGGGCCGACGAACGCGAAGCCTTTACCGGCGTCGGTCTTCAGGAAGCCGTCATCCAGAAGCGTAGCGTCTGCCACGGTGCCGTCGAGGCGGCCGGCGGCCACATCGAGGTAAATTTCGTTCTGCGAACCGTATGGCTTGATCTCGGCACCCAGCGGGGCCAGGACTTCGCGGGCGAAACGCTCGTGGATCGAACCGCGCTGCACACCGATGTTCTTGCCCTTGAGCTCGGTCAGGCCATCGCTGACCTGGGTGCCGGCCTTCATGACCAGACGTGCCGGAGTGTTGTAGTACTTGTTGGTGAAGTCCACGGACTTCTTGCGGTCTTCAGTGATCGACATGGACGACAGGATCGCGTCGATCTTGCGCACTTTGAGCGCCGGGATCAGACCGTCGAACTCTTGCTCGACCCACACGCACTTGACCTTCATCTCTTCGCACAGGGCGTTGCCGATGTCGTAGTCGAAGCCGACGATGCTGCCGTCCGGTGCTTTGGAAGCGAATGGAGGGTAAGCCGCTTCGATACCGATTTTCAGAGGCTTTTCATCGGCGAAGGTTGGCAGGGACAGCACGGACAGTGCCAGGGCGCCAAGCAGCACGAGTTTCTTCATCTTGGGAACTCCATCGGTAAAGGGCTAAAACGGCAGAGTGAGCGACAGCCCAATATGCGAATGAGTGGAACCGCAAAACAGTGCTGCGTCCTGGGAAGCGGGCGTTGAATTTCAACACGGGCAACGACGAGCGAGTGATCGGCATTCTAACGACAGGCCGTAAGCCGATATTTCTTCAATGCGACAACTAATTACAGAAGCACCGAGAAAGCCGTTTGAGCGCGTTGACAGCCCTGCAAAATCATGCGAGAGCAAAAGACAGTGAACCGATCTATGTAGCAAGTTGCGGGCCTATTATTGGCAAACCCTTCTAATCCGGCAAGCGCAGCGTAGAGTCTTATTTTTTTCCGGTGGTTTTGAGGCCCTGAAACGGGGCTTGGCGTTTCCCAATGCCCCGTGCTGGGTCGATGCGGTTACACATTAAGTAACTTGAAAGAACGCAGGTAACAGCAGGAATGTTCCCACGAGCGATGCCGATAATTATTGGCTGTTGTTGATGTGGTGTCGAAAAGCTCGCCATCGCTAGCAGGCTAGCTCCCACAATGGTTTTGTGTCGCGCCAAAAACCTCCCCACCAAAAAAATCCCCTGTAGGAGCTAGCTTGCTAGCGATGAGGCCAGCCCAGCAACACAAAACCCTCAGGCACAAAAAAGCCCCGCAAGGCTAATCACCTGACGGGGCTTTCAGTGACTCAGAATCAGCGCTTACGCGACATTCATCGTCTTGTGCGTATCAATCAAATGCTGCACCACACTCGGATCGGCCAGGGTGGAAATGTCGCCCAACCCATCGTACTCAGCCGTCGCGATCTTGCGCAGAATCCGGCGCATGATCTTGCCCGAACGGGTCTTCGGCAGCCCCGGCGCCCACTGGATCACATCCGGCGAAGCAATCGGACCGATCTCCTTGCGCACCCAGTTTTTCAGTTCCAGGCGCAGCTGCTCGTTCGGCTCTTCACCATTCTTGAGAGTGACGTAGACATAAATGCCCTGCCCCTTGATGTCGTGCGGCACACCGACTACGGCGGCTTCGGCGACTTTCGGGTGAGCGACCATCGCGCTTTCGATCTCGGCGGTGCCCATACGGTGGCCGGACACGTTGAGCACGTCGTCCACGCGACCGGTGATCCAGTAGTAACCATCAGCATCACGACGCGCACCGTCACCGGTGAAGTACATGCCGCGGAAGGTCTTGAAGTAGGTATCAACGAAGCGGTCATGGTCGCCAAACAGCGTCCGCGCCTGGCCTGGCCACGAATCGAGAATCACCAGGTTGCCCTCGGCCTCGCCTTCGATGATGTTGCCCAGGTTATCCACCAGGGCCGGCACCACGCCGAAGAACGGACGTGCCGCAGAACCCGGCTTGAGCGCGTGAGCGCCCGGCAGCGGGCTCATCATGTTGCCGCCGGTTTCGGTCTGCCACCAGGTGTCGACGATCGGGCAACGGGACTTGCCGACATTCTTGTAGTACCAGTCCCAGGCTTCCGGGTTGATCGGCTCGCCCACCGAACCCAACAGGCGCAGGCTGCTGCCATCGGCGCCTTCTACAGCGGCTTGGCCCGAAGCCATCATCGCGCGGATCGCGGTCGGAGCGGTGTAGAGGATGTTGACCTTGTGCTTGTCGACGATCTTCGCCACCCGGGTGATGTCCGGATAGTTCGGCACGCCTTCGAACAGCAGCGTGGTCGCGCCATTGGCCAGCGGGCCGTAGACGATGTAGCTGTGGCCGGTGACCCAGCCGACGTCGGCGGTGCACCAGTAGACTTCACCCGGACGGTAGTCGAACACGCGCTCGTGGGTCATGGCGGCGTACAGCAAGTAGCCGCCAGTGGTGTGCTGCACGCCCTTTGGCTTGCCGGTCGAGCCCGAGGTATAAAGGATGAACAGCGCTTCTTCGGCGCCCATCTCTTTCGGCGCACACACGGTGCCCGCCACCTTCATCAGGTCTTCGAACCAGATGTCGCGATGCTGGTTCCACTTGATTTCGCCACCGGTGCGCTGGCACACAATGACTTTCTGGATGCTGCTGGTTTCCGGGTTGGTCAGCGCGTCGTCGACGTTGGCCTTGAGCGGGATCTTCTTGCCGGCACGAATGCCTTCGTCAGCGGTGATCACCACTTTGGATTTGCAGTCGATGATGCGACCGGCCAGGGCTTCCGGCGAGAAACCGCCGAACACCACCGAGTGAATCGCGCCGATCCGGGTACAGGCCAGCATGGCGACCACGGCTTCGGGGATCATCGGCATATAGATAGTCACCACGTCGCCGCGGTGCACATCCTGACCACGCAGGGCGTTGGCGAACTTGCACACTTGTTCGTGCAGTTCGCGGTAGGTGATGTTGCGGCTTTCGGAAGGGTCGTCGCCCTCCCAGATGATTGCCACTTGATCGCCGCGCTCGGCCAGATGACGGTCGAGGCAGTTGTAGGAAACGTTCAGGGTGCCATCAGCGAACCATTTGATGTCGACATGGTGATCGTCGAAGGACGTCTGCTTCACCGTGGTGAAAGGCTTGATCCAGTCGAGGCGCTTGGCTTGCTCGCGCCAGAAGCCGTCGGGGTTGACGACCGACTGCTGGTACATCGCCTTGTAGGTCGCCTCGTCGGTCAGCGTGTTAGCCAGAACCTCGGGACGAACGGGATACAGGGAAGCCGCACTCATCTTTCTTACCTCGGTGGAATAGTTGTTTTTGTATGGCCCAGTTGTAGCCGGGCCAGCCCTATAGAACCATTCGACGATGGTAGTAACAAGTCCCTACAAATTGCCCTGATAAGCCCTCAAACCCTCTAACACCGCGGCACCTGTAGGAGCGAGCCTGCTCGCGATGGTCGTCAACGATAACGCGCCCAATCTGACACCCCACGGTGCTCTCTGGCTCATCGCGAGCACGCTCGCTCCTACAAAAGAAGAGGCTATTCAGGGATTGTTACAGGATCTGTCAAAAGTGTTTATCAAAACCACGGCTATATGCCTGAAGCACTCACCCCTAAAATCCACTTCGCCAACAAGGCAACCTGATTAACCACGTTGCAGCCCCCACGAAGGCAGTTAATCAAAACCCCTGATACCGAAGCTCCACACGCAATCCCAAAAAGATTGCGTGCCCCCTTTCGACCTCCAAAAGGTAAATCCGAAATGAAAGCTTTATTAGTTCTGGCCCTCAGCAGCCTGTGCGCAACCGCCATGGCCAACGAGGTCCCGACTGATGTCGCGCAGCAACAACCGGCCATAGAGGAATACACCTACTCCACCCACCTGGACATCGCCAAAGTGATCTCCATGAGCGAAGCGCCTAACGTGTGTGAAGTGGTCCCGATGAAAATGGAATACGAAGACTCCCAAGGCCAACGGCACATCCTGCGATACAGCATGATGGGCAACGGTTGCTCCAACGGCTGATCTCCCGCTTCACCCCTCCCCTCCCCTCCAAAAGGTTCGACCCACCTGCCGCAATCAGACAGATGCAGTGCCGAACCTTAATGATCGATTAATTCGATTACTTTAAGCATTTATTTGCGCTTTTTAATCGAATTAGTCGGCGTATTATCAACTGCAACCCAACACAAACAACGCTTACGAAACTGGAGCAACGACCATGAAAACCCAACTGATCCTCGCACTGACCCTCTCCGTCCTGGCTGCCAACACCTTCGCTGCCGATGGTTATGACCGCACCGGCTCAGCGGCTTACACCACTGAAGCAGCTGTCGCCTCCGACGGTTCTGACCATACCGGCACCGCCCGCCTCGCTGCCGATGGTGCCGATCACGTCGGTGCAGGCAAACTCGCCGCCGACGGCGCCGACCACACTGGCGCTGCCCGCCTCGCCGCCGATGGTGCTGATCACGTCGGTGCCGCTCGCCTGAGCTGATCCGCCAGCGTGACTTCACAGCCCGACTTCGGTCGGGCTTAGTTGTGTCTGGAGCCTGAGAAAACCCCACCTAAACACAAGATGTAGTGAAAAAAGCCTTTTTTGGTTATTTCTTGAACAAAAATAATCGGCGGCAAAAAATTAAGAAAAAAAATCTTCCCCCGCCAACCTCGTGCAAAGCCCTGTAAACCCTCACTCCGATCGAAAAACCGTCCCCGTCAACCGATTTGTAAGCCATTTCGCCGCACCACAGCCGGCAAAACTTCCTTATAATGCGGCCTTAAACGGGCCTGCAATATCCCCTTACAGGGATGAAAAGCCAGTCTGAAGCCCCGCACAAGCGATCAAAGCTTGCTGCGCCCATCAGAGGCTCTCGGAACCCCGTACAAAATTCTGTTTGATGCCTGCGTATAGCTGCTGCAAAAAACGATTCCTTTAGATCCAACGCGGCCAGTACGGCTGTGTGAAAAACCAACCATCCATTTTCACACGGGCACACTGGCCCTCACGCAGGAGACGACACGTCATGCTGAGCTGGGACGAATTCGACAAAGAAGACACGGAAGTAGCAGTCAAGAGCGCTAACGCTGGCCACGCCACCGAAGCCAACATGGACCGTCTCGACAGCGCCGGCGGTGCCGCCGCCCTGGAAGCCCGCGCCGTAACCGCTGCCGACTCCGCCGCCGTGGCCCGCGCCAAAGCTGCACTGGACTCGCTCGACGTCGCCGAAGGTCTGGCCGAACTCGAAGGCGCCTCCGCCCGTGTCGCCGTTGACGAAAAGCGCATGATCAACTGCCGCGCCGACCTCAACCAACTCGTGCCGTTCAAGTACGACTGGGCCTGGCAGAAATACCTGGACGGCTGCGCAAACCACTGGATGCCGCAAGAAGTCAACATGACCGCCGACATTGCCCTCTGGAAAAACCCGGAAGGCCTGACCGACGACGAGCGCCGCATCGTAATGCGCAACCTCGGCTTCTTCTCCACCGCCGACTCCCTGGTTGCCAACAACCTGGTCCTGGCCGTGTACCGCCTGATCACCAACCCGGAATGCCGCCAGTACATCCTGCGCCAGGCCTTCGAAGAGGCGATCCACACCCACGCCTACCAGTACTGCATCGAATCGCTGGCCATGGATGAAGGCGAAATCTTCAACATGTACCACGAGATCCCATCGGTCGCGAAAAAAGCCACCTGGGGCCTGAAGTACACCCGCTCGATCTCCGATCCGAAGTTCGAAACCGGCACCGTCGAAACCGACAAAGAACTGCTGCGCAACCTGATCGCCTACTACTGCGTTCTGGAAGGCATCTTCTTCTACTGCGGCTTCACCCAGATCCTCTCCATGGGCCGCCGCAACAAAATGACCGGCGTCGCCGAGCAGTTCCAATACATCCTGCGCGACGAATCCATGCACCTGAACTTCGGCATCGACGTGATCAACCAGATCAAAATCGAAAACCCACACCTGTGGGATGCCGAAATGAAGGAAGAAGCTTCGCAGATGATCCTGCAGGGCACTCAACTGGAAATCGAATACGCTCGTGACACCATGCCTCGCGGCGTGTTGGGCATGAACGCGGCGATGATGGAGGACTACCTCAAGTTCATCGCTAACCGTCGTTTGAGCCAGATTGGTTTGAAGGAAGAGTATCCAGGGACGACTAACCCGTTCCCTTGGATGAGCGAGATCATGGACTTGAAGAAAGAGAAGAATTTCTTTGAGACAAGAGTTATTGAGTATCAGACTGGTGGGGCATTGAGCTGGGATTGATTCCTGAGCTTGCCGAGATTTGACGATTGCAGTCTGAGTCGACAAATCGAGAAAGCAAAAAGCCCCGATCTGATCGGGGCTTTTTTATGGAGTAGGAAAACGCTTACTCGCAATCTCAGTTTTAGCTAAATCTCCTACATACATTCCAGAGCCGTCTGTATTGAGAGCGACCTCAAGCAGCCTTAAGCTCTATGGCAGGTGCCTAAGAAACGCCCAACGTAGAAAGCTAGCCAATTACACAGACGAGCAGTCACCTTTGGTGATTTATCGTACGGCTGTGTGAGGCTGTTGCTCGTTGGAGCTTCTTATGTCCGATCTACGTTGGGGTCAGGCCCGCCAAAGTCCAAACGTAGAGGTAATATATATGCCTGCGCGCAACCTTCTCGCCACTCTCCGAATCCTGGAGATCGGCCATGTCTGATCTCTTCTCTGTAACAGTCTGAATCGCCCCGGGTTTCGTAGACACCTCTTTGCCTTAAACTGAGGCCAATTAGGAGGTGCCATGAGCAACCCGCGTTACCCCGAAGAATTCAAAATCCAAGCGGTCAATCAAGTGACCGAAAAGAAGCTGCCTGTCGCTGATGTAGCGGCCCGTCTTGGCGTGTCGACGCATAGCCTCTACGCCTGGATAAAGCGCTACAGCAAACCTCAAGAAGAACGGCAGCAGGACGATGATCAGCACGCTGAACTGCGTCGTCTGCGAGCAGAACTCAAGCGGGTTACTGAAGAGCGAGACATCTTAAAAAAGGCCGCCGCGTACTTTGCCAAGGAGTGCGGTTGAAGTACGCCTTTATCAAGCAGCGAGCAGATGACTATTCCATACGACGGCTTTGCCTGACGCTGAAAGTCCACCCCAGTGGGTATTACGCCTGGTTGTCTGAGCCGCAATCTGCACGCGCCAAAGACGACCAACGACTGCTGGGTTTGATCAAGCATTCATGGCTGGAAAGTGGCGGCGTTTATGGCTATCGCAAAATCCATGACGATCTGCGCGAGGTCGGTGAAGACTGTGGTCGCCATCGTGTAGCGAGGCTGATGCGTCTTGAAGGTCTGCGCTCTCAGACAGGGTATCGACGTCGCCCTGGAAAGTACGGCGGTAAGCCAGCGGTCGCCTCACCCAATTTGCTGAAGCGCCAGTTCGATGTCGTGGAACCCAACAAGGTTTGGGTCACCGACATCACCTACATTCGTACATATGAAGGCTGGTTGTACTTGGCTGTGGTGCTGGATCTGTTTTCTCGTCAGGTTGTAGGCTGGTCAATGAAGTCTCAGATGACCAGTGATTTGGCTATTGATGCGTTATTGATGGCGGTTTGGAGGCGTAAACCGAAACAAGAGGTAATGGTTCATAGCGACCAAGGTAGCCAGTACAGCAGCTCCGATTGGCGCAGCTTTTTGAAGGCGAACAATTTGGTTGCCAGCATGAGTCGCCGAGGCAACTGTCATGATAATGCCGTGGCCGAGAGCTTTTTCCAGCTTCTGAAACGGGAACGGATCAAGCGGAAAATTTACACCACGCGGGAAGATGCTCGTAGTGATGTGTTCGATTACATCGAGATGTTCTACAACGCAAAACGTCGTCATGGTTTCAACAATCAGCTGTCGCCGGTAGAGTTTGAAA